>NZ_JBHTCA010000005.1:0-329096 GCF_042665215.1 Hydrogenophaga atypica | reverse complement strand
CCGTTTCGTACTCAACGTGGGCGGTGTTGATGGTGATGCCACGGGCCTTTTCTTCCGGAGCCGCGTCGATCTGGTCGTAGGCCTTGGCCGCGCCACCGAACTTGGCTGCCAGCACGGTGGTGATGGCTGCGGTCAGGGTGGTCTTGCCATGGTCAACGTGACCGATGGTGCCGACGTTCACGTGCGGCTTGGTCCGCTCGAATTTCTCTTTTGCCATTTCGATTACCTCAGTAAAAAGAACAATGCCCGTGTGGGTTTAACGTCTCCGACCCTGGCAGATCACGGGCAATCTGCCGACCGCAGCAGCGGCGTCGAAGACAAAAAGGATCCCGCGCCAGACAAGGCGCGGGGAGAGGCTTTACTTCGCGCGGGCAGCCATGATGGCTTCCGACACGTTGCGGGGCGCTTCGGAGTAGTGTTTGAACTCCATCGTGTAGGTGGCGCGGCCTTGCGTGGCCGAGCGCAGCGAGGTGGAGTAGCCGAACATTTCCGACAGCGGTACTTCGGCCTTGATGGCCTTGCCGCCACCGATCATGTCTTCCATGCCCTGCACCATGCCACGGCGGCTGGACAGGTCGCCCATCACCGTGCCGGCGTAGTCTTCCGGCGTTTCCACTTCCACGGCCATCATGGGTTCCAGAATGACCGGCTGGGCCTTCTTGCAACCTTCCTTGAAGCCGAAGATGGCGGCCATCTTGAACGCCAGTTCGTTCGAGTCCACGTCGTGGTACGAACCGAAGTGCAGGGTGACCTTGACGTCCACCACGGGGTAGCCAGCCAACACGCCGGTGGTCAGCGCTTCGATCACGCCCTTTTCCACTGCGGGGATGAACTCGCGCGGCACCACACCGCCCTTGATGGCGTCCACGAACTCGAAGCCCTTGCCAGGTTCTTGCGGCTCGATCTTGAGCACAACGTGACCGTACTGGCCCTTACCACCGGACTGGCGCACGAACTTGCCTTCGGCAGCATCCACCGTGCCACGGATGGTTTCGCGGTAAGCCACCTGCGGTTTGCCCACGTTGGCTTCCACACCGAATTCGCGCTTCATGCGGTCGACGATGATTTCCAGGTGCAGCTCGCCCATGCCGGCGATGATGGTCTGACCCGATTCTTCGTCGGTGCGCACGCGGAAGGACGGATCTTCGGCCGCC
Source organism: Hydrogenophaga atypica (assembly GCF_042665215.1). Classification (NCBI taxonomy): domain Bacteria; kingdom Pseudomonadati; phylum Pseudomonadota; class Betaproteobacteria; order Burkholderiales; family Comamonadaceae; genus Hydrogenophaga; species Hydrogenophaga atypica. Next base: position 327,942 of record NZ_JBHTCA010000005.1, on the reverse strand, counting down.
AGGCGGCTCAGCGCGATGCCCATCTTTTCCTGGTCGGCCTTGGTCTTGGGTTCCACGGCCTGTGCGATCACGGGCTCAGGGAACACCATGCGCTCCAGGGTGATGATGGCGGACGGATCGCACAGGGTTTCACCGGTGGTGACGTCCTTCAGACCCACGCAAGCAGCGATGTCGCCGGCGCGAATTTCTTCGACTTCCTGGCGGTTGTTGGCGTGCATCTGCACGATACGGCCAATGCGCTCCTTCTTGCCTTTGACCGCGTTGTACACGGTGTCGCCCTTTTTGAGCACGCCGGAGTACACACGCACGAAGGTGAGCTGACCCACAAACGGGTCGGTCATCAGCTTGAACGCCAGAGCGGACAGCTTCTCTTCGTCGTCGGCCTTGCGCGAGGTCGGCTCTTCGTCTTCGGTCGTGCCGCCCACGGGCGGGATGTCCACAGGCGAAGGCAGCAGCTCGATCACGGCGTCGAGCATGCGCTGCACACCCTTGTTCTTGAACGCGGTGCCACACAGCATGGGCTGGATTTCGCACGCCAGGGTGCGGGCGCGCAGACCGGCCGTGATTTCGGCTTCAGTCAGGTCACCTTCTTCCAGGTACTTGTTCATCAGCTCTTCAGACGCCTCGGCAGCCGCCTCGACCATCTTCTCGCGCCATTCCTTGGCCTGCTCGACCAGGTTGGCGGGGATGTCTTCGAAGGTGAACTTCATGCCCTGGGAAGCTTCGTCCCAGATGATGGCCTTCATCTTGCGCAGATCAACCACGCCGACGAAGTTGTCTTCGGCGCCGATGGGGATCACGATGGGCACGGGGTTGGCCTTCAGGCGCAGCTTCATGCCTTCGTAAACCTTGAAGAAGTTGGCACCGGTGCGGTCCATCTTGTTCACAAAGGCCAGACGCGGCACCTTGTACTTGTTGGCCTGGCGCCAGACGGTTTCCGACTGGGGCTGCACGCCACCCACGGCGCAGTACACCATGCAGGCGCCGTCCAGCACGCGCATGGAACGCTCCACCTCGATGGTGAAGTCCACGTGGCCGGGGGTGTCAATGATGTTGAAGCGGTGCTCTTCGAACGAGCGGTCCATGCCCTTCCAGAAGCAGGTGGTGGCAGCGGACGTGATGGTGATGCCGCGCTCTTGTTCCTGCTCCATCCAGTCCATGGTGGCCGCGCCGTCGTGCACTTCACCGATCTTGTGGTTCACACCGGTGTAGAACAGGATGCGCTCGGTGGTGGTGGTTTTACCGGCGTCGATGTGGGCGGAAATACCGATATTGCGGTACCGCTCCAGGGGCGTAGTGCGTGCCATGAAAATTCTCCAAATTGATGCATTAAAGCCCGCTCCCCGATTGGGGTGGCGGGCTCGCTTCTGAGAGGCTAGCGGGTAAAGATGAAACCCGCGTGAATCAGAAGCGGAAGTGGCTGAACGCCTTGTTGGCTTCGGCCATGCGGTGCACTTCGTCACGCTTCTTCATGGCGCCGCCACGGCCTTCGTTGGCCTCGATCAGCTCGTTGGCCAGGCGCAGGGCCATGGACTTCTCGCCGCGCTTGCGGGCGGCTTCCTTGATCCAACGCATGGACAGGGCCAGGCGGCGGACGGGGCGCACCTCAACGGGCACCTGGTAGTTGGCACCACCCACGCGGCGGGACTTGACTTCCACCATGGGCTTGACGTTGTTGATGGCGGTGGTGAAGGCTTCCAGCGGGTCTTTGCCGGTTTTCTTCTCGATCTGCTCCAGGGCACCGTAGATGATGCGCTCGGCGACGGCCTTCTTGCCGCCTTCCATGATCACGTTCATGAACTTGGAGAGCTCGACGTTGCCGAACTTGGGATCCGGCAGGATTTCACGTTTAGGGACTTCGCGACGACGTGGCATGTTTACACCTCAAATTTGCTTCAGTTGGCGTCTTTTCAGACACCGCGAAAACCCAGCCAGGTTTTCACTTACTCGACCCGACGCCGACATGGCGCTTTGGGGTCACTACGCTCAACACGGCTTGCCGGCCGGCCGAACACCGAACAACAAGCCGAATTACTTCGCCTTGGGACGCTTGGCACCGTACTTGGAGCGCGACTGCTTGCGGTCTTTCACGCCTTGCAAGTCCAGCGAGCCACGAACGATGTGGTAACGCACACCAGGCAAGTCCTTCACACGACCGCCGCGCACCAGCACGACGCTGTGCTCTTGCAGGTTGTGGCCTTCACCGCCGATGTAGGAAATGACCTCAAAACCGTTGGTCAGGCGCACCTTGGCGACCTTACGCAGAGCGGAGTTGGGCTTCTTGGGGGTCGTGGTGTACACACGGGTGCACACACCACGACGCTGAGGAGAGTTCTCCATGGCCGGGCTCTTGGATTTGGTCTTTTCGACCTCCCGGCCGTGGCGCACGAGTTGATTGATGGTTGGCATTGGAAACGTCCCTAAACGTTTGAAAAAAGCGAAAACGAAAAGCCCTTCGAAAATTTTCGAAAAGCCCGCTAATGTAGCACGGGGTGCCAAGCGGCGCAAGCCAGCCGCGCCACTGCGGGCACACAAAACCCAGATTTACTTGATCCAGAGGCGTATGGCGTCCCACGCCCGGCCCAGAACGCCGGCCTCTTCCACCGTCTCCAGCACCGTGAGGGGCACTTCGGTGACGGCCACGCCACCACCGGTGCTGACCTTGAGCGAGCCCAGCTTTTGGCCCTTTTGCAGCGGCGCCACCAGCGGGTCGGGGCGCACCACCTCGGTCTTGAGCTTGGCGCCCTCACCGGCCGGCACGCTCACCACAATGCCCTCGGGCACCCCCAAGCCAACGGTCGGGGCCTTGCCTTTCCACACAGCCGGCGTCACGGCCGGCTGGCCGGGCGCAAACAGGCGCACCGCCTCGTAGGCCGAAAAACCCCAGTTCAACAGCTTCTGGCTTTCGGCCGCGCGGGCGTTTTCGCTCGCAGCCCCCAACACCACGCTGATCAGGCGGCGTTGGCCGGCAGCGCCCTCGCCCAGGGCGGGGAAGTTGCGGCGAGCGGTGGCCACGAGGCAATAGCCGGCCGCGTTGGTGTGGCCGGTTTTCAGGCCGTCCACGCTGGGATCACGGAACAACAGCAGGTTGCGGTTGGTGTCGTTGGCCGCGGGCGTGCCCGGGTAGCGGTAGCGCTGGATGGCGTAGTAGGGCACGTAGTCCGGAAAGTCGCGCATCAGCCGCGTGGACAAGGTGGCCAAGTCGCGCGCGGTGGTGGTGTGCCCGGCTTCGGTCAGACCCTCCACGTTTTTGTAGCTGGTGTTGGCCATGCCCAGCGCCTTGGCCTGCTCGTTCATGAGCTGCACAAACCGCTCCACCGAACCGGCCACCCCCTCGGCCAGGGCCACGGTGGCGTCGTTGCCCGACTGCACGATCATGCCTTTGATCAGGTCTTCCACCGGCACCATCATCTTGGGGTCGATGAACATGCGCGAGCCCGGCATCTTCCAGGCGCGTTCGCTGACACCAAAGGTCTGGGTCAGGCTGATTTTTTTGGCCTTGAGAGCGTCGAACACCAGATAGGCGGTCATCAGCTTGGTAAGAGACGCGGGCTCCACCTGCACATCGGCGTCCTTGGCGGCCAGCACCTGCTGACTGGTCACGTCCAGCAGCAGGTAGGCGCGCGCGGCCACTTCGGGCGGCGTCAGGGCCTGGGCGCTGGCGCCCAGCGCCGCCAGGCCCAAACTCAGAGCGAACGTGGCCTGGCGAACGGTACGCCACGAGGTGGCCGCCGACGAATCAGAAAAACGCAACACAGGGAATCCTCAGAAAACAAAAAATGAAGGCCAGACCGCGCCCGGCTCAGGCCCGCAGGTGGCGCACCACCAGCGAACGCAGCAGGGGCAGCTGACCATGAAAAAAATGGCCGCCGCCGGGCACCACCGTCACCGGCAACACCTGGGGCCGCGCCCAGTCCATCACCGAGGCCAGCGGCACGGTGTCGTCGGCCTCGCCATGAACGACCAGGGTGCGCTCGTGGAGTTCCGCCGCGATGGGCAACACATTGAAACGGCTGGCCGCCGTGCCAATGAGGGCGATCTTGTGGATGTCGCGCTGCGGCGCCAGCGCCGCCACCGCGTGGGAGGTGACAAAAGCACCGAAGGAAAAGCCGGCCAGGCACAGCGGGCCCTGCGGCGCGAGCTGCTCGACCACCTGCTGCAGGTCGGCCGCTTCGCCCCGGCCCTCGTCGTGCACACCCGCGCTCTGGCCCACGCCACGGAAGTTGAAACGCAAGGTGCTCCAGCCACATTGAACGAAGGCACGCGCCAGGGTCTGCACCACCTTGTTGTCCATGGTGCCGCCAAACAGCGGGTGCGGGTGGGCGATGAGGGCCACGCCGCGCGCCTCGGGCGCCACGTCGCGCGCCACCTCGATGGCGCCAGCGGCGCCAGGAATCAGCAGCTTCTCGGTCTGGGCGTTCATCGACCGACGTCGTGGGGCGTGCGCAGCCGTTCGACCACCACGCCATCGCGCAGGTGCGAGCTGACGATCTCGTCGATGTCGGCCTCGTCCACAAAGGTGTACCAGGTGGCTTCGGGGTAAACCACAGCGATGGGGCCACCGGCGCAGCGGTCCAGGCAACCGGCCTTGTTGACCCGCACCTTGCCGGGGCCGGCCAGGCCCTGCGCCTTGACCTGGGCCTTGCAGCGGTCAAAGGCTTTTTGGGCGTTGTGGTCGGCGCAGCAGGCTTCGCCGTTGTCGCGTTGGTTCAGACAGAAAAAAATGTGGCGCTGGTAGTAGGAACCAGGCAGGGTGGATGCGGCATCGGACATCCACGCATTTTAGTGAGGGCGCCCACGCCGAGAAGCCAAGACCACGCCGTAAGCCAACGCCAGGTAGGGCCAGAGCCAGCCCAACCACTGGCTGAGCCCATGAAAGTGGCTGTAGCGGCTTTGCTCCCACAGCTGCAGTGACTGGTCCAGATAGGGGCTGTCGGGCGCCTGGTTGAGCAAGCCCAGCGAAAACGCCAACGCCAACAGCATCAACACCGCACAGGTGCGCCGGGGCAAACCCAGCGCCAGCAAGGCCAGCAGGGCCGCCGCCACGCCGCCGGCCACCACCTGTGGCACCAACCAGGCCCAGGCGTGCGCGGGGCCGTAGGTGAGCCCGGCCGACACGCCTCCCACCCCAAAGGCGCCCACACAAAAAAACAGCCAATACCACAGACGCTGCCGCAGCGTGGCCAACACGGCGTAGCCCAGCAGGCAAGGCACCAACAGGCTGAACGCCACACACACGGCGGTGCCCAGCGCGCTGAGCTCGCTCAGGGCCGGTGGCTGGGCCGGCAGCCAGGCGGCAAACGGCGTGTCCACCAAGGTTTCACCCAGCCACACCTCGACCCGCTGCCACACCTGCCCCAAGCCAAACGGCAGGGACGAGGGGTACAAAAGCGCCGGTGGCCACAAGGCCAGCAACACCAGGGCACCACGCGAATCCGGCACAAACACACGCTGGCGGAAATCGCTCCAGCGTGCGATGGCGCCCCCGTGCCCCAGCATCAGGGCCAACACCGCCCCCAACAAGGCGCCCGCGGCATTGAGCAGCCAGTCCACGTTGGACGGTACACGCTGGGGCAGGTAGCTTTGCACAGCCTCCAGGCCCAGGGACAACAGCGCCGGCAGCAGCGCGCCTGCCAGCAAGGCCAACACCCGCGCGCCACGCCGCCAAGCCGCCCAGGTGATCAGAAAACCCAGCGGCATGTACCCGGCCAGGTTGGCCAGCACGTCCTTGAGCGTCCAGTACCGCGGCCAGGGCGCCCACAGGTAGTCCCACGGCGACACCCCTTGGTCGCGCCAACTGTGGAAAGGGTAGAGGCTGGCGTACACCACCAAGGCCACGTACCACAGCGCCAGCAGCAGCGCAAAGCTGTGCTGACCGTCGTGGCGGTCGCTTGGCATGGCCGTCAGAAGGGCTTGACCACCACCAGCACCACGGCGGCCACCAGCATCAGCACGGGCGCCTCGTTGAACCAGCGGTACCAGACGTGGCTGCGGCGGTCTTGGCCGGCCACAAACCCCTTGAGCATGCGTGCACACAGGTGGTGGTAGCCCACCACCAGCAACACGATCAGCAGCTTGGCGTGCATCCAGCCATTGCCCGGCCCCATGCCGATGCCATAGCCCAGCCACAGCCACAAGCCCAAGCCCAGCGCCGGCACCGCCAGCAGGGTGGAGAAGCGCAGCAGCTTGCGCGCCATGACCAACAGGCGCTCGCGCTCGGCCACGCTCTCGGGTGGCACCATGGCCAGATTGACAAAGATGCGCGGCAAGTAGAACAGGCCGGCAAACCAGCTGGCCACAAAAACGATGTGAAAGGATTTGACCCAAAGCATCGGGGCAGTGTAGCCAAGCCGTGGCACCCGATCTACCATGGCGCTTCGATCAGGGAGAGAACATGAAACACGCCACTGAACTGGCCTGGCTGCTTGGCCTGGCCCTGCTTGTGTCCACCGCCCAGGCCCGCCAGGTCAAAGCCGAGGACAAACCCCGCCAGCGCACCGGCAGCGTGAAGATCGTGCCCAGCAGCTCCGAGGAGAGCGCCGCCACCCGCGCCAAACGCCTCAAACGCGAATGCCGTGGCCGGCCCAACGCCGGCGCCTGCCTCGGCCACGCGAGCTGAAATCCCGCGCGCGGGGGCACAAAAAATATCAAGCCCCAACAAAGGGCACGGTCGCTACCATTGCGGCCATGCAAGCTGCCACCCATCCCGCCCTGGCCCCGCTCGTCGAGTCGGTGCTGTCTGCGTCAGTCAGCCGCACGCCCCTGCGCGTGCGCGGTGGCGACACCAAAGCCTTCCACAGCGCGGCCACACACGACCTTGCCGCCAGTGCTGCCGTGCTGGACACGCGCGACCTCAGCGGCGTGGTGGCCTACGAACCCACCGAACTGGTCATCACCGCCCTGGCCGGCACGCCTCTGGCCGAGATTGAAGCCTTGCTGGCTCAACACGGTCAGTGCCTGCCCTTCGAGCCGCCCCACTTCGGCCCCGGCGCCACCGTGGGCGGCATGGTGGCCGCCGGCCTGAGCGGCCCGGCGCGCGCCAGCGTGGGCGCCGTGCGCGACTATGTGCTCGGCGTGCAGGTGCTCAACGGCCGGGGTGAGTTGCTCACCTACGGCGGCCAGGTCATGAAAAACGTGGCGGGCTATGACGTCAGCCGCCTTCTGGCTGGCAGCTGGGGCACGCTGTGCCTGATCGTCGAGGTTTCGCTCAAGGTGCTGCCGGTGGCGCCCGCCGAAGCCACGCTGGTGTTTGAACTGCCACAGGCCCCAGCCCTGGCGCAGTTGCAGCGCTGGGGCGGCCTGCCGCTACCAATGAACGCCAGTTGCTGGGTGCACGATGACACCGCCTCACCGCCCAAAGACCTGCTGTTCGTACGCCTGCGCGGTGCCGTGGCCGCCGTGGAATCGGCTTGTGCCCGCATGTTGAACGACGTGCCGGGTCAGCGCATGGACAACACCCAGGCCGGCACCGACTGGGCCGATTGCCGCGACCAGCGCCTGCCCTTCTTCACCGCGCCCGCACCCGACGCGGCCCTGTGGCGCCTGAGCGTGGCACCGTCCGCGCCCGCGCTGGAGCTGCCGTGGTCGCAGTTCATCGAATGGCACGGTGGCCAGCGTTGGCTCTGGGCGCCCGTGGATGCGGCCGAGCGCCTGCGCGCCGCCGCCGCCCGCGCGGGCGGCCATGCCACGCTGTTCCGCCCGCCCATCAACGGCCTGCCAGCCGGCGTGCCACGCCGCACACCCACCACCGGCCCCCTGGCCCAGATCGAACAGCGCCTGCGCGAAGCCTTCGACCCGGCTGGCATCTTCAACGCAGGAAAGCTGGCCTGAGCATGCAAACCAACCTCTCCCCCGAGTTCAAAGGCACGCCCGACGGCCAAGCCGCCGAAGCCATCCTGCGCAAATGTGTGCACTGCGGCTTCTGCACCGCCACATGCCCCACTTACCAGTTGCTGGGCGACGAACTGGACGGCCCGCGCGGACGCATCTATTTGATGAAGCAGGTGCTCGAAGGCGCCACACCCACCCGCGCCACCCAGCAACACCTGGACCGCTGCCTGACCTGCCGCAACTGCGAATCCACCTGCCCCAGCGGCGTGGACTACGGCCACCTGGTGGACATCGGCCGCAAGATCGTCGACGCCAAGGTGCCACGCCCGGCCGGTGAAAAGGCCGTGCGCTGGCTGCTGAAAGAAGGCCTGCCCTCGCCGCTGTTTGGCCCGGCCATGAAGCTGGGGCAACTGGTGCGCCCGCTGCTGCCGGCATCACTCAAGAACAAGGTGCCCGCTCGGCAGGACGCTGGCGCCTGGCCCACCCGCCAGCACACGCGCAAGGTATTGATGCTGTCCGGTTGTGTGCAGCCGGCCATGATGCCCAACATCAACAGCGCCACCGCCCGCGTGCTGGACGCTGCCGGCATCCAGACCATCGTCGAAGGCCAAGCCGGCTGCTGTGGCGCGGTCAAGTTCCACCTCAACGACCAGGACGGCGGCAAAGCCCAGATGCGCGCCAACATCGCCGCCTGGTGGCCACACGTCGAAGCGGAGGTTGAGGCCATCGTGATGAACGCCTCTGGTTGTGGTGTCACGGTCAAGGAATACGGCCACATCCTGCAAGACGAGCCCGAATGGGCAGCCAAGGCCGCGCGCATCAGCGAACTGACAAAAGACCTGAGCGAGCTGTTACCCGAACTGGTGCCCGCGCTGCAAGGCAAGGTGAAGGCCAGCGCCAAACTCGCCTTCCACCCGCCCTGCACGCTGCAGCACGGCCAACAACTCAAAGGCGGCGTGGAACAGCACCTGGGCGCCCTGGGCTTTGACATCCAAGTCAGCCGCGTTGAGCCCCACCTGTGCTGCGGCTCCGCCGGCACCTACTCGGTGCTCAATCCCGAGATCAGCTACACCCTGCGCGACCGCAAGCTCGGCCACCTGGGCGAGTTGCAGGCCAGCACCATCGTCAGCGCCAACATCGGCTGCATCACCCACCTGCAAAGCGGCACCAACACGCCGGTGCGGCATTGGGTGGAGGTGCTGGACGCAGCGATATCACCTTCGCCCTCAAGCCTTTCGTGATGACCAGCAGTCGCCTCCAGACAAGCGAAGCTCGTAGACGACTGGCCAGTTGCGCACGTGACCTGATCACTGATCGACAATGACCAAAGTCCCACAGCTGCCCGCAGCCACTGCATGAGGCTGCCCAGCGGGAACCATGAACACCTCACCCGCTTGCACACAAACGATTTGCCCGTCGATATCGAGGTTCATGTGACCCTCCAGCACAAGCAAAGCCTCCACAAAGTCGTGCACTTCGCTTGGATATGAGGAAGCGTCCATCCGCAAAACCTTGACGTTTGCGCCACCAGCCTTGCCAATGATTTTGGACTGCCAGGAAGAGGGAAGCGCAAGAGCTTCCCGGGCGATATTCACCGTGTTCATCGTCGGGGCGTCGGGCGGTGGCACGAGCGCGCTTGCGCTTTTCACTGCGCAAACAACCTGTACATGGCATCAATGGATTCCTGACCATAGGCGACCACACCTACTGGCACCTTGTAGTCGATGGCCTCGATCACCTTGCCTGCCCAAACGGGGCTGAAACCGCCGCACAACTCGATGAGTTGAATGCCCTCCGCGACCATGTCTTTCGCGGCCGCGATACCTTCACTTGGCTCGCGCACGCCCACCACCTTCATGGAAAAATTGTCTGTCCCCTGGTACTGGACGAACCGGTCGCCGGTAACGATAAATCCGAACTTGGTCAGCGCCATGTGAGTGTCTCCCTGAATGATTGCCTGCCTGAAACAGGCCGCCCATCCTACAAGGGACAGCCAGCGCAGCACGCACACGCTTCGTCAAGTTTTGCAAGAACCCACTGGGCGCTTTCAGTCGGCGCTGGCCTGATTCAGGCCAGCCGCTCGGCGTGGTGCCGAAGGTGGTCGGCCATGAAGGTCTGGATGAAGTAATAACCGTGGTCGTAGCCGGCGTGGCGGCGCAGCGTGAGCGGCTGGCCCGCCTGGGCGCACGCGGCTTCGAACAGCTCGGGCTTGAGTTGTTCCACCAGGAATTTGTCGGCCAGGCCTTGGTCGATGAGGATGCCGTTGGCGTAGGGTGCTGACGTCTGCTGCGCCATCAGCGCGCTGGCGTCGTGCGCGAGCCAAGTGCTTTCGTCCTGCCCCAGGTAGCCGGTGAAGGCGTTGTGCCCCCACGGGCATTGCGTGGGCGCGGAGATTGGCGCGAAGGCGGACACGCTCTTGAACACGCCGGGGTGGCGCAGGGCCAACGTGAGCGCGCCGTGACCGCCCATGGAGTGGCCGAACAGGCCCAGGCGCTGACCGTCCAGACCAAACTGCGCTGTCACGCCGGGCAGCAGTTCCTTGACGATGTAGCTTTCCATGCACCAGTGACCGGACCAGGGCATTTCGGTGGCGTCCAGGTAAAAGCCGGCGCCCACACCAAATTCCCAGTGGTGGTCTTCACCGGTGATGCCGGCACCGCGCGGGCTGGTGTCGGGCGTGAGGATGGCCAGGCCCAGTTCGGCCGCCTGGCGTTGTGCGCCGGCCTTGATGGCGAAGGTTTCTTCGGTGCAGGTCAGGCCGGCCAGGTAGGTGAGCAGCGGCGTGGCTTGCCCGGCCAGCGCCTGCGGCGGCAGGAACAGCCCAAAGCGCATGGGCAAGCCAATTTCGGCCGAGCTGTGTTTGTAGAAGCGCTGCACGCCACCGAAGCAGGCGTGTTCGCTGATCAGTTCCAGGTTGTCCAGCGACATGTCAGTGCCGCCCGGCCGCCCGAAGGCACTGACGCTTCCCCCTGGGGGGCAGCGATACGCGAAGCGATGAGCGTGGGGGCAGTTTCATTTCAGAACTCGACAACGGTGCGGATGGACTCGCCGGCCTTCATCAGGTCAAAGCCCTCGTTGATGCGCGACAGCGGCAGCTTGTGGGTGATCAGGTCGTCGATGTTGATCTTGCCGTCCATGTACCAGTCCACGATCTTGGGCACGTCGGTGCGCCCGCGCGCACCCCCAAAGGCCGAGCCCTCCCACTTGCGCCCCGTCACCAACTGGAACGGGCGCGTGCTGATCTCGGCACCCGCCTCCGCCACGCCGATGATGATGCTGCGGCCCCAGCCCTTGTGCGTGCATTCCAGCGCGTCGCGCATCACCTTGGTGTTGCCGATGCACTCAAAGCTGTAGTCGGCGCCGCCGTCGGTGAGCTGAACGATGGCGTCCACCAGGTTGGCGTGCTCTTTGGGGTTGATGAAGTGCGTCATGCCGAACTTGCGCGCCATGGCTTCGCGTGCGGGGTTCAGGTCCACACCGATGATCTTGTCGGCCCCCACCATCTTGGCGCCCTGGATCACGTTCAGGCCGATGCCGCCCAGGCCAAACACCACCACGTTGGCGCCCGCTTCCACCTTGGCGGTGAAGATCACCGCACCGATGCCGGTGGTGACGCCACAGCCGATGTAGCAGACTTTGTCAAACGGCGCGTCCTCGCGGATCTTGGCCAGGGCGATCTCGGGCACCACCGTGTGGTTGCTGAAGGTGCTGGTGCCCATGTAATGCAGGATGGGCTGGCCATCAATGCTGAAGCGGCTGCTGGCGTCGGGCATCAGGCCTTTGCCTTGTGTGCCGCGTATGAGCTGGCACAGGTTGGTTTTGCGGCTCAGGCAGAACTTGCACTGGCGGCATTCGGGGGTGTAGAGGGGGATGACGTGGTCGCCCTTCTTGAGGGTGGTCACGCCCGGGCCCACGTCCACCACGATGCCCGCGCCTTCGTGGCCCAGGATGGCGGGGAACAGGCCTTCGGGGTCGGCGCCGCTCAAGGTGTAGTAGTCGGTGTGGCAGATGCCGGTGGCCTTGATCTCGACCAGCACTTCACCGAACTTGGGACCTTGCAGGTCCACGGTTTCAATCGTCAGCGGGGCACCTGCTTTCCAGGCAACGGCAGCTTGGGTTTTCATGGGGGGAATCCATCTTCAAAAATGATGAAGCCCATTGTAGGCAGCGCTCTCGCTCGCCCGCTCGCCGCTGGCGATCAACCCGTCAGACCACGCCGCCTTGTTTGAGCGCGGCGATGCGCGCCGCATCCAGCCCCAGCTCGGCCAGCACCTCGTCGGTGTGCTGCCCCAGCGTGGGCGGCGCGTGGCGCAGTTGCGCGGGGTAGTCGCCCAGGCGGATGGGGCTGGCCACGCTGCGTATGGCCAGGCCGTCCTCGCGCTGCTGCGCAATCGCCAGGCCACGCGCTTGCACCTGCTCATCGGCAAAGGCCTGACCAATGTCGTTGATGGGGCCACAGGGCACCGCCTTGTCTTCCAGCAGCGCAATCCACTCGGCGGTGCTGCGGGTGCGGGTCACTTCGGCCATGGCCGGGATCAGCACCTCGCGGTGTTGCACGCGCAAGGTGTTGCTGGCGTAACGCGGGTCTTGCGCCCATTCGGGGTGGCCGGCAGCGGTGCAGAAGCGGGCGAATTGGCCGTCGTTGCCAATGGCCAGCAGCATGGAACCATCGGCCGTGGGAAAGTCTTGGTAGGGCGCCAGGCTGGGGTGGCTGTTGCCCTGGCGCTGCGGCACGATGCCGGCGTTCAGATATGACGCGGCCTGGTTGGCCAGGATGGCCATGCCCACATCAAGCAGGGCCATGTCGATGTGCTGGCCGGTGCCGGTGCGATGGCGGGTTTCGATCGCGGCCAGGATGGCGGTGGCCGAGTAGACGCCGGTGAAGATGTCGGTCAGCGCCACGCCCACACGCTGCGGGCCGCCACCGGGCACGTCGTCCGGGCGGCCGGTGATGCTCATCATGCCGCTGGTGGCCTGGATCATGAGGTCGTAGCCGGCGCGCTCGGCGTGGGGGCCGGTCTGGCCGAAGCCGGTGACCGAGCAGTAAATCAGGCGCGGGTTCACGGCCTGGAGGCTGGCGTAGTCCAGCCCGTATTTTTTGAGGCCACCGACCTTGAAGTTCTCCACCAGCACGTCGGCCTGCGCGGCCATCTGGCGGATCAGCGCCTGGCCTTCGGGCTTGGCCATGTCGATGGTGACCGAGCGTTTGTTGCGGTTGGCCGCTGTGTAGTAGCTGGCGTGTTCGGTGTTGTTGCCGGCCGCGTCTTTGACGAAGGGCGGGCCCCACTTGCGTGTGTCGTCGCCCTCGCCGGGCTTTTCGACCTTGACCACATCGGCGCCGAGATCGGCCAGGATCTGGGTGCACCAGGGGCCCGCGAGCACGCGGGAGAGATCGAGGACTTTGAGATGGGACAGAGCGCCTGGGGAGGTGGTCATGGAGGTTCTCAACAAATGGACAACGCCCTGGCTCCAGCGAGGAGACAGGGCGCCTGGTTTCAGCGATTCAGTGAACGATCAGTTCGCAAATGCGGCGATGCCCGTTTGGGCGCGACCCAAAATGAGCGCGTGGATGTCGTGGGTGCCTTCGTAGGTGTTCACCACCTCCAGGTTCACCAGGTGGCGCGCCACGCCGAACTCGTCGGAAATGCCGTTGCCACCCATCATGTCGCGCGCCAGGCGAGCGATGTCCAGCGACTTGCCGCAGTTGTTGCGCTTGATGAGCGAGGTGATTTCCACCACGTTCTGGTGCTCGTCCTTCATGCGACCCACGCGCAAGGCGGCTTGCAGGCCCAGGGTGATTTCGGTCTGCATGTCGGCCAGCTTCTTCTGGATCAGCTGGTTGGCGGCCAGGGGGCGGCCAAACTGCTTGCGGTCCAGCGTGTACTGGCGGGCCATGTGCCAGCAGAACTCGGCGGCACCCATGACACCCCAGGCGATGCCGAAGCGCGCGCTGTTCAGGCAGGTGAAGGGGCCTTTGAGGCCTTGCACTTCGGGGAAGGCGTTTTCTTCGGGGCAGAACACGTCGTCCATCACGATCTCACCAGTGATGGAGGCGCGCAAACCCACCTTGCCATGGATGGCTGGTGCGGTCAGGCCCTTCATGCCCTTTTCGAGCACAAAACCACGGATGGGGCCAACGGCGCCGCCTTCGGACACTTCCTTGGCCCACACCACAAACACGTCGGCCACCGGGCTGTTGGTGATCCACATCTTGCTGCCCTTGAGCTTGTAGCCGCCGTCCACCTTGTAGGCGCGGGTCGCCATGCTGCCGGGGTCGGAGCCGTGGTCGGGTTCGGTCAGGCCGAAGCAGCCGATGAACTCGCCCGAGGCCAGCTTGGGCAGGTACTTCTGCTTTTGTGCTTCAGAACCGAATTCGTTGATGGGCACCATCACCAGGGACGACTGCACCGAAGCCATGGAGCGGTAGCCCGAGTCCACGCGCTCGATCTCACGCGCCACCAGGCCGTAGCTCACGTAGTTCAAGCCGGCGCCACCGTACTGCGTGGGAATGGTGGGGCCCAGCAGGCCCAGCTCGCCCATCTCGCGGAAGATGCTGATGTCGCTCTTTTCATGGCGGAACATGTCCTGCACGCGGGGCAACAGCTTGCCCTGGCAGTATTCATAAGCCGCATCGCGGATCATGCGCTCGTCTTCGGTCAGCTGCTGGTCCAGCAGAAACGGATCGTCCCATTGGAAGGTGTTGTGGGCCATGGTGGGTCTCCTTGAAAGCGGTTGTGTGGATGGGGGAGTGGGCACATCGTAGGCCCGCCCGCCCCCGGTGGCAAACGATTGTTTTGCACCCAGATATGCGATTAGCGCATTTTTAAGCACAATCGACCCATGCGTCGCAAGATCCCTTCCACCCAGGCCCTGCAGTGCTTTGAATCGGCGGCGCGCCATCAGAGCTACACCCGCGCGGCACAGGAACTGGCGCTCACACAAAGCGCCGTCTCACGCCAGATTGCGCAGCTGGAGTCATTCCTGAATGTGCAGTTGTTCCAGCGCACGCGCCATGGCGTGCTGCTCACGCCCAGTGGTGCCGACTACGCCCAGCAGGTGGCGCGCCGCCTCGACGCGCTGGAGCGCGACACCCTGGACGCCATGGCCCGCTTCGGCCAGAGCCGAGCGGTGCACCTGTCTGCCGTGCCGACCTTTGCCACCCGATGGCTCATGCCACGCCTGCCCGCACTGGCGCAGCAGCACCCGGAAATCGTCGTGCACCTCGAAACCAGCACGCGCGCCTTCCTGTTTGCCGACTCGGAGCGGGACGCCGCCCTGTACGCCGGCACACCCGAGCAAGTGGCCAACTGGGCCGGTACCCACGCCACGGAGCTGCTGCCCGAAGTGGTGGTCCCGGTCTGCGGTCCGGCCTTGCTGGCAGGGCGCCAGAAGTTGCAAGCGGCCGATGTGGCTCAACTGCCCCTGCTGCAACAGAGCACCCGGCCCGACGCGTGGCGCCAGTGGTTCGAGGCGAATGGCGTGGACGCCCCCCTGGCCCTGGCCGGTCCACGGCACGAACTGTTTTCGCTCACCGCCGCGGCGGCGGCACACGGCTTGGGGGTTGCACTGGTGCCGCGCCTGCTGGTGCAAGACGAGTTGGCGCGTGGCGAGCTGGTGGTGGCCTGCGACCGCCCATTTGCCAGCGGCCGGCGCTATTGGTTTGTGACCCCCGAGCTGGCCGAGGAACCGATCGCGGTGGGGCTGTTGCGGGCCTGGCTGGTGGCAGAGGCACAGGCCGCTGCCTGAAACCCTCACGCCGCCAACGCGGCGGCAATGTCCTTGGCCAAAGAGGCGGGCGCGTCCTGCGGCGCGTAGCGTTTGATCACCCGCCCGTCCTTGCCCACCAGGAATTTGGTGAAGTTCCATTTGATGGCCTTGCTGCCGAGCAAGCCCCGCGCCTCGGCGGTGAGCCACTGGTACAAGGGGTGAGCGCCGGCCCCATTGACGTCGATCTTGGCCATCATGGGGAAATCGACCCCATAGTTCACTTGGCAAAAGCTGGCGATCTCGTCGTTGGCACCTGGGTCCTGGCTGCCAAATTGGTTGCAGGGAAATCCCAGCACCACCAGGCCTTGCGGGCCGTAATCCTGGTGCAGCTTTTCCAGCCCGGCAAATTGCGGCGTGAACCCACAAGCGCTGGCGGTGTTGACGATCAGCATCACCTTGCCTTGGTACTGGGCCAAGGGCACGGGTTGGCCGTTGATGGATTCGGCTTCGAAGTCGTAAATGGACGGCATGGTGGGGCTCCGGTGGAACAGCGCCCCATGATAGGCCGCACGCCATAACCCTGCGCCGGCGCCGGGCGGTCAGTCCACCACAAACGGCACCCGCTGCGCCACCCCGCAGGTGAGCTCGTAGCTGATGGTGCCAGCGGCTTGGGCCACCTCGTCGGCGCTCAACACAGCGCCGCTGGCGCTGCGGCCCCACAACACCACCTCGGCCCCCAGGCCGGCGTTGCGGCCAGCGGCCAGCACGGGGGTCAGGTCCACCGCCAGCATGTCCATGCTCACACGGCCCAGCAGCGTGGTGCGCACCCCGTCCACCAGCACCGGGCCGCCGATGCCACCGGTGGCGGTGCTGCCCGAGGCGTGGCGTGGGTAGCCGTCGGCGTAGCCACACGCCACCACACCCACCTTCATGGCGCGATTGGCCACAAAGGCCGAGCCATAGCCGACGGTGTCGCCTGGTGTGAGGTCTTGCACGCCAATCAACCGGCTGGCCAGGGTCATGGCCGGCATCAGGCCCCAGTCGGCGGCGGTGCGCTCGGGGTGATCGGGCGCGCCGCCGTAGACCATGATGCCGGCGCGCACCCAGTCGGCCGCCAGCGTCAAGGGCTGGCCGTCCGCCGCCAGCGGCGTGCTGGCGTGGCGCAAGGTGGCGGCGCTGTTGCACAGGCTGCGCTCGCCAGGCAGGTCGCGGGTCACGGCCTCGAACGCGGCCACCTGATGCGCGATGCCACGCGCGCCATCGGCGTCGCTGAAGTGGGTCATGAAGCCGATTTCATCGACCTGGGGCAAGGCATTCAGCCGCGCCCAGGCGGCGCGGAAGGCCTCGGGCTGGAAGCCCAGGCGGTTCATGCCCGAGTTGAGTTTGAGAAACACGCGGTGCGGCTGGTGGGTTTTGTGGGCGGCCAGCCAGTCGATCTGCTCGCTGCTGTGCACCGCGTGCCAGAGGTTCAGGCGCGAACACAGCTCCAGATCGCGCGCCTCAAACACGCCTTCCAACAGCAGGATGGGCCCACGCCAGTCGAGTGCACGCAGGCGCTCGGCCTCCGCCAGATCAAGCAGGGCAAAACCGTCGGCGCCACGCAGGCCTTCGAACGCGCGTTCGATACCGTGACCGTAGGCATTGGCCTTGACGACGGCCCAGACCTTGGCGTCGCCACCGGCCGCCTGGCGGGCGCGTTCGAGGTTGTGGCGCAAGGCCTGGGTGTGGACGGTGGCGAGTATGGGACGTGGCATGGCAATCTGAGAGAAATGCGGACGTGGTGGGCATGCTATAACCGCCCACCCGTGACAGGCGTTTACACATTCGTGGCTTTTGAGACAGGTCACTTTGTAACCGCACTTTCAACCCCCACCGCGCCCTGACCGACTGACCGCCCCGGAAAATCATCGCCATGAAGCGCGGCTTCTACACCATCATGACGGCGCAGTTTTTCAGCTCGCTGGCCGACAACGCTTTGTTTGTGGCCGCCGTTGAGCTGTTGCGCAGCCGGGGCGCGGCCGAATGGCAAAGTGCGGCGCTGGTGCCCATGTTTGCGCTGTTCTATGTGGTGCTCGCCCCGTTTGTGGGCGCGTTTGCCGACGCCAAACCCAAAGGCCGGGTCATGTTCATCAGCAACGCCATCAAGGTGGTGGGTTGCCTGATGATGCTGGGGGGGGTGCACCCGCTGGTGGCGTATGCCGTGGTGGGCCTGGGCGCGGCGGCGTACTCGCCCGCCAAATACGGCATCCTCACCGAATTGCTGCCACCGTCCCAACTGGTCAAGGCCAA
This sequence comes from Hydrogenophaga atypica, assembly GCF_042665215.1. Lineage (NCBI taxonomy): Bacteria > Pseudomonadati > Pseudomonadota > Betaproteobacteria > Burkholderiales > Comamonadaceae > Hydrogenophaga > Hydrogenophaga atypica. The sequence continues at coordinate 310,116 of NZ_JBHTCA010000005.1, read as the reverse complement.
CGGGTGGATCGAGGGCCTGACCATCGCCTCCATCATTCTGGGCGTGCTGCTGGGCGGTCAGTTGGTGGGGCCGGTGCTCTCGAGCTGGTTGCTGGCGATCGACCTGCCGGGCGTGAACACCGGCATCGACACCCGCCCCGAAGCCGCCATCGCCACCCTGGTGCTGGTCTATGCGGTGGCGGCGTGGTTCAACACCCGCATTCCGCTGACCGGCGCCACCCCACGCCACCTGCCCAGCAACCCGCTGACCCTGTTGCCCGACTTCTGGACCTGCAACACCCGTCTGTGGCGCGACCGCCTGGGCCAGATTTCGTTGGCCACCACCACCCTGTTCTGGGGCGTCAGTGGCAACCTGCGCTACATCGTGCTGGCGTGGGCCGCTGCGGCTTTGGGCTACAGCACCACCCAGGCGTCGGGCCTGGTGGGGGTGGTGGCCATTGGCACGGCGGTGGGCGCGGTGGTGGCCTCGGTGCGGATGAAGCTGGACCAAGCCACCAAGGTCATGCCGCTGGGCATTGCCATGGGCCTGCTGGTGATCCTGATGAACTTCATCGACAACGTGTGGCTGGCCGCGCCCTTCCTGATTTTGCTGGGCGGCCTGGGCGGGTTTCTGGTGGTGCCCATGAACGCGCTGCTGCAACACAGAGGCCACAACCTGATGGGCGCGGGCCGCTCGATTGCGGTGCAGAACTTCAACGAGCAGGCCTGCATTCTGGGCCTGGGTTTCCTCTACAGTTTCTCCACCGGCATGGGGCTGTCGGCGTTTGCCGCCATCACCATCTTCGGCGTCATCGTGGCCGGGGTGATGTGGCTCATCAAACGCTGGCACGCCCACAACGAAGTGACGCACCCGCATGAACTGGCCCGGTTGCTGGAATTCGCCCGGCGCGATGACCTGCACGGCTGAACACCGCCGCCCATGGACACCTACAGCACCTACACCCTGCTGGCTGCGGCAGCCTTTGCCGCCGGCGTGCTCAACGCCATCGCCGGGGGTGGCAGCTTTCTGACCTTTCCCGCGCTGGTGTTCACCGGCGTGCCACCCATCGTGGCCAACGCCACCAGCGCGCTGGCGGTCAGCCCCGGCTACCTGGGCAGCACCTTGGGTTTTCGTGAGGAGTTGCGTGCGCTGCCTGCGCGCCGGCTCAAGCTGGAAATGTTGCTTTCGGCCGTGGGTGGCGTGGCGGGCGCCCTGCTGCTGCTGGTCACGCCCAGCCACCTGTTCAACGGCATCGTGCCCTGGCTGCTGCTGTTTGCCACCGTGCTGTTCGCGGCCGGGCCGTGGATCGCGCGCCTGGCGGCCAGCCACCCCGGCAGCGAACAGGCCCGCTGGCGCAACCCGGCGCTGCTGGCCGTGGCGGTGTATGGCGGCTACTTCAACGGCGGCCTGGGCATCCTGCTGATGGCGCTGTACACCGTGGCGGGCGAAAGCCGGCTCAACACCGTCAACGCGCTCAAAAACCTCAACTCGCTGGTGTTGTCCTGGCTGTCGGTGGTGGCGTTTGTGCTGGCCGGGGCCATTGCCTGGAAAGCCGGCCTGGTGATGATGGTGGCCGCCACGGCGGGGGGCTTCTTCGGCGCACGCTGGTCCAAACGCCTGCCGGTGGCCTGGGTGCGCGCGGGTGTGGTGGTGGTCGGCCTGCTGATGAGCGCGGTGTTTTTCAGCCGCTTGGCGGGGTAATGCCCCCACACCGCACAAATAATTGTCAAAAATTGCGTAGCTCGGGCCGATAATCTCCCAAAAAACAAGCAGGGGGGTGGGCCATGGTCCATAAACACATCGAGCAGGTGTGCGCAGCCGACGCAGCGCAGCCACCGACTTTGACAGCGCAGGAGGCCTCATGATCCGGGGCCATGAGACGCTGACTTCACGCCGCTACGGCATTTCGCCTGTGGCGGCGGCTTTCGCCTTGAACGCACTGGTGGCCCTGGTGGTGGTCGTTGGTGTGGCCTTGCACCTGTCTGCCCGACGCCACAGTGAAGTCCAGGCCGCCAACGAGCGCGTGGCCGACGCCGTGCGCATGCAGGTGGCCACCATCGGCGAACAACACCGCAACCTGGAATACGTGCTGTCGCAATTGGGCATGCGCCTGAACGAGGCCATGGCACTGCAGGGTGGTCACGACACCGACCTGCACGCCCAATTGCGGCTGTTCCAGAACCTGGTTCCAGGCACCCGGGATTTGCTGCTGGTGGACGGCGAAGGGCAGGTGTTGGCGGCCTCCGGCGCACCCGACGGGCGCACGGCCTTGTCGAACCACTGCGGCGTTTTCGCGCAGGAGCAGCCTGCCATCGAGGCGGCGGGCCTGTGGGCCATGCCCACCACGGCGGCCGATGAACGTTGCCCGCCACCAGGCACAGCGGTGATGGTGTTCAAAAGCGCGGCCTTCACCGGGCTGCACAGCGCCTCGCTGTGGCTGCTGGTGTCGGGTGACCGCTTTCAGCAGCAACTGCAGGAACGCTTGTCTGCACTGGTGCCCAGCAGCCGCTTTCGGGTGCTGATCGATGGCGACACGCCCTTGGTCGAAGGCCAGCTGGGCGGCCACGGGGGCAACGCCCTGGTGGCCAACTTCCCCCCTGCTTTTGACGGCAGCGAACAACCGGACCAGCAAGCCGGCCACACCTGGAGCGACCCCGTCGGCGGCGAGCTGTGGTCGGGCGTGGCCCAGCGTGTGCCGGGCATGGCCTTGCATGTGCAGGCGATCTACCCGGTCGATGCGGCAATTCAAGGCACGTGGCGTCCCTACCTGCGCCTGTGGTTGCTGGCCACCGCTGTGTTTCTGCTGGCCTGGGGCCTGGGCTCCATGCAGTTGCTGCGCCTGGTGCGCCGCTACCAGCACACGCTGCTGCGCAACGAAGACCGTTTCGACCTCAGCCTGGACTACGCCCAGGTGTGTGTGTGGGAGTGGGACCTGGCGTCCAAACGGGTGTTCTGGTCACGCCAGATGACCGCCATGCTGGGCGCGCACAAACCCGTCGTGGAAGGCACGGAAAACACCTTTCTGGACCGCATCCACAAACACGACCGCGAACGTGTGCGTGCCGAACTGCAGCGGTGCATCGACGGGGGCGGGTTCTACAGCTTCGAGTTCCGGCTGGTGCGCGTCGATCACCAAATCCGATGGGTACACAGCTATGGCAACGCCGTGCGCGACAAGAATGGCAAGGCCCTGCGCGTGTTCGGCATCATGCAAGACGCCACCGAGCGCATCCAGGCCACCCGCCAGCTTGCCGAGGTGGCACAACACACCCAGGCCATCCTGGACAACGTGGTCGATGGCATCATCACCATCGACCACTTTGGGGTGATCGGCTCCTTCAACCCGGCCGCCACGCGCATCTTCGGCTACAGCGCGGAAGAGGCCATTGGCCAGCCATCCCGCATGCTGCTGCCCGAGGGTTTCCGCCGTGGGCACGACAACTACATCGCCCACCAGATGGTCCAGACGCCGGACGCCAAGCAGGTGGTGGGCGTGGGCCGCGAGCTGTTGGCTCAACACCGCGACGGGCACACCTTCCCCATCCACCTGGCGGTGTCCGAGGTGCGGCGCGACGGCCAACCCACCTACATCGGCCTGGTGCGCGACATCACCCAACAGCGCCAGGCCGAAGCCGACATCGCCCACCTGGCCTTTTATGAGCAGCTGACCAATTTGCCCAACCGCCGCCTGCTGCTGGACCGGCTGCAGCGGGCCTTGCATGGCAGCGAACGCAGCCGCAACATGGGCGCCCTGGTCATGCTGGACCTGGACGACTTCAAAACCCTGAACGATACCTGGGGCCACGAAGCGGGCGACCAGTTGCTGGTGGAACTGGCCCAGCGCCTGACCGGCGCGGTGCGCGAGGGCGACACCGTGGCCCGCCTGGGCGGCGACGAATTTGTGCTGCTGCTCGAAAACCTGGCCACCGACCGCGCCACCGCCGCCGCCCACACCGAGGCGGTGATGAAAAAGGTGCTGGCGCTGTTCGACAAACCTTTCCACCCACAACAGCGCGAGTACATGACCACCGCCAGCCTGGGCGTCGCCTTGTTTGGCGATGCGGGGCGGACCAGCACCGACACGGTGATGGGACAGGCGGACATGGCCATGTACCAGGCCAAAGGCGCCGGGCGCAACAACTACCGCTTTTTCGACGCCGAGCTGCAGATCGCACTGACCGCCCGCGCCACCCTGGAGATGGACCTGCGCCAGGGCATTGCCAACAACGAATTCCGTTTGCACTTCCAGCCCCAGGTGGACGCCACCGGGCAGGTGCAGGGCGTGGAGGCGCTGTTGCGCTGGCAGCACCCCACCCGGGGCAACGTGTCGCCTGCGCAGTTCATTCCCCTGGCCGAACAAAGTGGCTTCATCCTCGAACTCGGCCAATGGGTGCTGACCACCGCCTGCGAAAAACTGGCGGCCTGGCGCCACGACCCCGACCTGAGCCCGCTGCGCATCGCGGTGAACGTCAGCGCCAAGCAGTTCAGGAGTCCGCGTTTTGTGCGCTCCGTCATCGACACCCTCACCGCCACGGGCGCCGACCCTTCGCGTCTGGAACTGGAGCTGACCGAAAGTGTGCTGGCCGACGACGTGGAAAGCCTGGTCGAGAAAATGACCACCTTGCGTGCCCACGGCGTGTTGTTCTCGCTCGACGACTTTGGCACCGGCTATTCGTCCCTGAACTACCTCAAGCGCCTGCCGCTGGACCAGCTCAAGATCGACCAGTCGTTTGTGCGCGACCTGATGACCGACCCCAACGACGCCGCCATCGTGTGCGCCGTCCTCACCCTGGGCAGCAGCCTGGGTCTGCAGGTCATTGCAGAGGGCGTGGAGACCGACGCGCAGAAAGATTTTCTGCGCCGCCACGGCTGCGCCCAGTTCCAGGGCTACCTGTTTTCGCGGCCCCTGGCCGAGGAGGCACTGGCCACCTTCCTGGAAGCCCGCAGACCGGTGGGTCAGGCCGCCTGAAGCCAGGGCAGGTGGGGCAGCGCGGCGGCCAGCAGGCGCAGCAGCAGCTCCCACCACACCACCACGTAAACCAGGGCCGCCACCCCGGTGGCGCCGGCCAGGGCCAGCGCCAAACCGTCGCGGAACATCCAGCCCAGCGCCACCAACATCAGGCTGAGCGCGGGCAGCACATTGCCCAGCGGCAGTGGCAGGAAAATCAGCGCGGCCATGAGCGACACCCACAGCGCCCACCAGGGCTGTGTGCGCTGGTGGGTCCACATCGCCCAGCGGGGCTTGAGGCAGCGGTCGGCCTGCTCAAAGACCCAGGCCAGACCGTACAGGCAACGCCGGCTCCAGCGTGGGCTCAGGCTGAGCGCCAGCGCGCGGCGCGGCACGGGCAACCGTTCGTGCCCGAGCCACCAGGCCCAGGCCACCCACCAGAGCAGGAAGCTGAGCACCGTGCCGGCACCCGCCACCGGCAGCATGGTGAGCGCCGCACTCAGCAACAACACGCTGGGCAGCGACTGGCTGTCCGGCAAAGCCAACAGCTCGGCCAGTGTGAGCCGCCAGGCGTCACTGGCATCGGCCGCACGGGCACGCAGGTGGCCCGCCAGGTGTCGACTCATGGTCGCCCCACTGCGTTCAATGGCCGGGCACAGCCGCCGGGCCGCGCCGCGCCATCAACCAGTGCAGGCCGCCCGCCAGCAACAACATCAGACCGAGCACCACCGCCCACACCAGCCACAACAAAGGCGCCACCCAGCCCAGCAAGCTGCCGGCCCATCCCGCAGTCGCCGGCAACACGTCCGACAGCCAGGCGAAGGCGTCGGCCCAGGCCTGCTGCAGCGCGCTCACCCAGGCCGGGTCCACCCACAGCGCCAACCACGCGGGCACCGGCCACTGGGCCGCGCTGCGCGCCACGTCCACGGCCTGGCCACTGGCCACCGCTGCGGCCAGCCAGTCGCTGAGTTGGGCGCCCACGGCCACCAAGCCGGTCCAGATCAGCGCCGCCAGCGCCACCACCGCCCACAACAGCCACTTCATGCTGCGCCTCCCAGGGCCAGCGCCTGGCGGCGTGCCAGCGACAAGCCACGCACCGGACGGCGTTGGCGCTGCCAGGCCCGCACCAAGGCCCCAGCAGCACGCTTGAGCGCCAGTTCCAGCGCGCCCATGGCCTGGCGCTTGACCGCGTTCACCACCAGCGTGCCGTGCTGGTCGGTGGCCAGCGTGATCTGGCACGATTGATCGATGCCACCGCGCGGGCCGTTGATGTCGCGCAGGCGCACGTGCACCTGCATCACCTGGGCGCGCATGCGGCGCATCACAAAACGCACCCGCGCCTCGACGCGCTGGCGGGCATCGCCGTTGAGATCATCGGCAACGGTTTCCACTCGAATCTGCATGACTGGCTCCTTCGGTTGGTCAACAAGCCCCCAACCTTAGGCGCGCATTCATTCACATAAAAGCATGTGCTTTGGAATTCTTTTTCAGATAAATTCGAAGCATGAGCCAGGAACTTAACTACAAACACCTCTACTACTTCTGGGTCACGGCCAAAGAAGGCGGCATGTCACACGCCGCCGCGCGCTTGGGCATGGCGGTGCAAACCGTGAGCGCCCAGGTGCGCGCGCTGGAGCAGTCGCTGGGGCACGCGCTGTTCAAGCCGGCCGGCCGTGGCTTGGCGCTGACCGACGCCGGCCTGGCCGCGCTGCCGCTGGCCGAGCAGATTTTTCAGCTGGGCGAACAGCTGCACAGCACCGTGCGGGACGCTGCCACCCACACCCAGGTGCGCCTGGCCGTGGGCATTTCAGACGGCCTGCCCAAACTGGCGGTGCGCGATCTGCTGGCGCCCGCGCTGGCCGAACCCCACCTGCGCCTGCTGTGCCACGAAGATGAGTTCGAGGACTTGCTCGGCGACCTGGCCTTGCACCGCCTGGACGTGGTCCTGTCCGACCGCGCCGCACCGCCCAACCCCAACCTGCGGCTGTACAGCCACGCGCTGGGCAGCTCACCGCTGGGCTGGTACGCGCCGGCGCAATGGGTCGATCAGGCTCGCGACCACTTCCCGCGAAGCCTGGCCACGGTGCCCGTGCTGCTGCCCAGCGCCCACACCGCCGTGCGCCCGCGCATAGACCACTGGTTCGAGCGCCACGGGGTGGCGCCACGGGTGGTGGGGGAGTTCGAAGACAGCGCGCTGTTGAGCACCTTTGGCGCATCAGGCCTGGGGGTGTTCCCGGCGCCCGACCGCATGCGCGAGACGCTGACGCAGCGCTACGGAGTGGTCTGGTTTGCCGACGTGGACGGTGTGCTGGAGCACTTCTTTGCCATCGGCACCGAGCGCAAGGTGCAGCACCCGCTGGTCAGGCGGCTGCTCGGGCAGGGGTGATTGCCTACAGGTGCCTGCTCCACACACAATAGGCCCCATGATGAACTTGTTGCTTTTCCTGGCTGGCCTGGTGGCCTTGGTGGCCGGCGCCGAATTGCTGGTGCGTGGCGCCTCCAAGATGGCGCTGTCCTTTGGCATCTCACCCCTGGTGGTGGGCTTGACCGTCGTGGCGTTTGGCACCAGCGCACCCGAAATGGCGGTGTCGGTGGGCGCGGTGCTGGACGGCCAAACCGACATTGCCCTGGGCAACGTGGTCGGCAGCAACATCTTCAACGTGTTGTTCATCCTGGGCCTGAGCGCGTTGATTGCCCCACTGGTGGTGCACCTGCAGCTGATCCGCCAAGAGGTGCCCATCATGATCGGCGGCGCTGTGCTGCTGCTGGTGCTGGGCCTGGACGGGCGCCTGGGCATGAGCGATGGCGCGCTGTTGTTTGGCCTGCTGTTGGCCTACACCGTGTTCCTGATCGTGCAGTCGCGCCAGCAAAACGCCAGCCACAGCGAGCCCACCGAGTTCGACGTCGAACTCCAGCCGGCCGCCGCCGGCGCCTGGGACAGCAAGCGGCCGGTGCAGGCGTTGCTGGTGGTGGTTGGGCTGGCCTTGCTGGTGCTGGGCTCGCACTGGCTGGTGGGGGCCTCGGTGGTGTTTGCCAAAGCACTGGGGGTAAGCGATGTGGTGATTGGGCTGACCATCGTGGCGGCCGGCACCTCGCTGCCCGAGGTGGCGGCGTCGGTGACGGCTGCGCTCAAGGGCGAGCGCGACATCGCGGTGGGCAACGTGGTGGGCAGTTGCACCTTCAACACCTTCGGTTGCCTGGGCTTGTCGGCACTGGCCGCCGGTGGGGCCGGGCTGGTGGTGCCGGCCTCGGTCATGGCGTTTGACATCTGGGTGATGCTGGCGGTGTCGCTGGCCTGCCTGCCGGTGTTCCTGACCGGGCGCGAGATCGCGCGCTGGGAGGGCGGCGTGTTCCTGGCGTTCTACGTCGCCTATGTGGCCTACCTCATCCTGGCGGCGCAACAACACGCCGCGCTGGGGCCTTTCTCGGCGGTGATGATGGGGTTTGTGATCCCGCTGTCGCTGGTCACGCTGGTGGTGTCGGTGCTGCGCCGCGCCCCGGGCCCCTGAGCCTCAGGCCCACACGCTGTCCAGCGCCGCCAGGGCGCTGGCAATCACCGGCTCACCGGCCCGCGCGGCCAGGCACACAAAACTCAGATCGCAGTCCAGCGCCACGCGGTCGGCCACGACCAGACCACGCGCCTGCGCTTCGCGCATGGCAATCGCATCGCGCACCAGGCTCAGGCCCACGCCACTTTTCACCAGATCCAGCATCGAAGCCTCCTGATCGACCAAGGCCACGCGGCGCGGTTCCAGCCCGGTGAGCGAGCCGGGGCCAAACACGCGGCGCAGCAAGCGGTGGTGCGCGCTGGCGGCCGGGGTGGCCAGCCAGGGCAGCGCGGCCAGGGCCTTCCAGTCTTTGCCACGCACCTGCGGGCCCCAGCCGGCCGGCGCCAGCACCCGGTAGCTGAAGCGGGCCAGCGGGCGCAGCCGGTAGGGCGCGCCGGCCGGGTCGTCCGGCAGGTCGAGAAAAAAGCCGACGTCCAGGTCGCCCCGTGTCACCTGCGCCAGCACGTCACCGCTCATGCCCTGGCGCAGCTCGGTGCCGATTTGCGGCGCCGATTCGACCAGGGCCTTGAGAAAGGCGCCCAGGCGGGTGAACTCGGGGTCGAGGATGGTGCCGATGCGCAGCGTGCCGCGCACCGTGTGGTGCAGCGCGGCGGAGGCCTGGCCAAAATCAGCCAACGCCGACAAGGCCTTGTCGGCCAGGGGCAGCAGGGCCGCGCCGTCTTGCGTGAGGGCCATGCCTTTGGGCGTGCGGGTGAAAAGTTGCAAACCGGTGACCTCGGACAGGGCCTTGAGTTGCAGGCTCACCGCCGGTTGGCTCAAGTGCAGGCGCTGGGCCGCGCGTGAGACGTTGCCCTCGCGCGCCACGGCCACAAAGGCGCGCAGCGCTTGGGGGTCGGCCTGGCCCAGGGCGGGGGTTTTCATATTTGCATTGCTTATAAATAGGTTTTGACGATTTCATTGGATTTCGTCACGTTGGTCAAGCACACTCGGCCCATTCTTTGGAGAACCACCCATGAGCATCACTAATATTGAACACTTCATCAACGGCGCTGAACAACCGGGCACCGCCACCCGCGCACAAGACGTGTTCAACCCCGCCACCGGCGCCGTGACGGGCCGCGTGAAGCTGGCCAACACGGCCGATGTGGCCACCGCCGTGGCCGCCGCGCAGGCCGCCTTCCCGGCCTGGGCCGACACGCCGCCGATCCGCCGGGCGCGGGTGATGTTCAAGTTCCTCGAACTGGTCAACCAGCACAAGGACGACCTGGCCCGTTTGATCACCGCCGAACACGGCAAGGTGTTCACCGACGCGCAGGGCGAGGTGTCGCGCGGCATCGACATCATCGAGTTCGCCTGCGGCATCCCGCAGTTGCTCAAGGGCGATTTCACCGACCAGGTCTCCACCGGCATGGACAACTGGACGCTGCGTCAGCCGCTGGGCGTGGTGGCGGGCATCACGCCCTTCAACTTCCCGGTCATGGTGCCCATGTGGATGTTCCCGGTGGCGATTGCCGCTGGCAACACCTTCATCCTCAAACCCAGCCCCATCGACCCCTCGCCTTCGCTGTTCATTGCCGACTTGCTCAAGCAGGCCGGCCTGCCCGACGGTGTGTTCAACGTGGTGCAAGGCGACAAGGAAGCGGTGGACGCGCTGCTGGTGCACCCCGATGTGAAGGCCATCAGCTTCGTTGGCTCCACCCCCATTGCCAACTACATCTACGAGACCGGCGCCCACCACGGCAAACGTGTGCAAGCCCTGGGCGGCGCCAAGAACCACATGGTGGTGATGCCCGACGCCGACCTCGACCAGGCGGTGGATGCGCTGATCGGTGCCGCCTACGGTTCGGCGGGCGAGCGCTGCATGGCCATCAGCGTAGCGGTGCTGGTGGGCGATGTGGCCGACCGCATCATGCCCAAGCTGATCGAGCGCACGAAGGCGCTGCAAGTGCTCAACGGCACCAACCTGGCGGCCGAGATGGGCCCCATCGTGACGGCCGCTGCGCACCAGCGCATCACCGGCTACATCGAAGCCGGTGCCAAGGAAGGCGCGCAGCTGCTGGTGGACGGGCGGGGCTTTGACGGCGCCCGCGCAGGCGACGGCTGCAAGAACGGTTTCTGGCTCGGCGGCACGCTGTTCGACCACGTGACGACCGACATGAAGATCTACAAGGAAGAGATCTTTGGCCCGGTGCTGAGCTGCGTGCGGGTGCCCGACTTTGCCCAGGCGGTGCAAATCATCAATGACCACGAATTTGGCAACGGCGTGAGCTGCTTCACCCGCGACGGCAACGTGGCCCGCGAATTCGCGCGTCGCATCCAGGTGGGCATGGTGGGCATCAACGTGCCCATCCCGGTGCCCATGGCCTGGCACGGTTTTGGTGGCTGGAAAAAAAGCCTGTTCGGCGACATGCACGCCTACGGCGAAGAGGGCGTGCGCTTCTACACCAAGCAGAAGTCCATCATGCAGCGCTGGCCGGAATCGATCGGCAAAGGCGCCGAGTTTGTGATGCCCACCGCGAAGTGAGCCCCATGAGCGACGCCACGTTCGACTACGTTGTGATCGGTGGCGGCACCGCCGGCAGCCTGCTGTGCAACCGGCTCAGCGCCGACCCGTCCAAGCGGGTGCTGTTGATCGAAGCCGGCCAGCAGGACAACTACCACTGGGTGCACATCCCCGTGGGTTACCTGTACTGCATCGGCAACCCGCGCACCGACTGGCTGTACCAAACCGAACCCAGCGACGGCCTCAACGGCCGCCGGCTGCGCTACCCGCGCGGCAAGGTGCTGGGCGGTTGCTCCAGCATCAACGGCATGATTTACATGCGCGGCCAGGCACGCGACTACGACCAGTGGGCGCAGCTCACCGGCGACGATGCCTGGCGCTGGGATGCCTGCCTGCCCGACTTCAAGGCGCATGAGCAGCATTACAAACTGGACGACACCCAAGACCCGGCTTTTGCCGCCTTGCACGGCCACAAAAACACCGGCAGCAGCGGCGAGTGGCGGGTGGAAAAACAGCGCCTGCGCTGGGACGTGCTCGACGCCTTTGCCGAGGCCGCGCAACAGGCTGGCATACCCGCCACGGGCGACTTCAACACCGGCAACAACGAAGGTGTGGGCTACTTTGAGGTCAACCAGAAAGCCGGCTGGCGCTGGAACACCGCCAAGGCCTTTCTGCGCCCCACCTGCACACAGCGGCCCAACGTGACGCTGTGGACACAAAGCCAGGTCAGCCGCGTTCTGCTGGAGGCGCAGGCCGATGGCAGCCAGCGCTGCGTGGGCGTGGAGGTGTGGCGCGAAGGCCGCCCCGTGACGGTGCGCGCCGAAGCCGAGGTGGTGTTGAGCGCGGGCAGCATCGGCTCGCCGCAGATCCTGCAGCTCTCGGGCATCGGCCCGGCCGACCTGCTGCAGCGGCACGGCATCACACCCCTGGTGAACCTGCCCGGCGTGGGCGCCAACCTGCAAGACCACCTGCAAATCCGCGCGGTGTTCCAGGTGCAAGGTGTCAAAACGCTCAACACCCTGGCCAACAGCCTGTGGGGCAAGGCCCTGATCGGGCTGGAGTACGCGCTCAAGCGCAGCGGCCCCATGAGCATGGCGCCCAGCCAACTGGGCGCCTTCACCCGCAGCGACCCGGCCCAGCCCCACGCCAACCTCGAATACCACGTGCAACCGCTGAGCCTGGAGGCGTTTGGCGAACCGCTGCACCCCTTCCCGGCCTTCACCGCCAGCGTGTGCAACCTCAACCCCAGCAGCCGGGGCACGGTGCACATCCAGAGCGCCAACTTCCGCGACGCCCCCGCCATCGCGCCCAACTACCTGAGCACGGCCGACGACCGCCAGATCGCCGCCAACAGCCTGCGGCTGACCCGGCGCATCGTTGAGCAATCGGCCCTGGCCAAATACCGGCCCCAGGAGATCAAACCCGGCGTGCAGTACCAGAGCGATGAAGACCTGGCCCGCCTGGCCGGCGACATCGCCACCACCATCTTCCACCCGGTGGGCACCACCGCCATGGGCCGCGATGGCGACCCCATGGCCGTGCTGGACAGCCACCTGCGCGTGCGCGACGGCCAAGGCGGGCACGTCGCCGGCCTGCGGGTGGTGGATGCCGGTGCCATGCCCACCATCACCAGCGGCAACACCAACAGCCCCACGCTGATGATGGCCGAGAAGGCCGCCGCCTGGATTCGTGCAGGCCGATGAGCGGTTGTGGTGCCTGGGGTAATCCCTATGCCCAGTTGCGGTGCATGTTTTTTACAATTCGGCCACTCGCAAACGGCGTGGCTTGAAACAGCGCACCGTTGTGCCGCGAGGGACCGAGGAGACAACCGAAGTCGAACAACATATCCCCAGCGTCCCCAAGAGATGCATTTGATTCAACCGCGCCGGCCCAAGCCGGCGTTTTTTTTGCCCTCACGCCCCACAAACACCCCAACTGACGCAAGTCAAGGCGGGTGAGCACCCGGCCTCCGATACTCCCAGGTGTACCCCACATCGGAGATTCAGATGGCGTTGTTCGATCACACCGGCCTCATGGCCGAACTCAACCAGAGCCTGGCCAGCTTCCGCCAGGCGCAACCCGAGGCCATGGCGGGTTTTGGCCAATTGGCCCGCGCCTCGATGGCACCGGGCGCCATGGACGGCAAACAAAAGGAGCTGATCGCGCTGGCCATCGGCATCACGCAACGCTGCTCGGGCTGCATCGGCTTTCACGTCAAGGCCTTGCACAAGCTGGGCTGCAGCCGCGCCGAGCTGGAAGAGATGTTGGCCATTTGTGTGTACATGGGCGGCGGGCCGGCCCTGATGTACGCCGGCGAAACCCTCAAAGCATGGGACGACCTCGACCCCAGCAAGGCCTGATGACCTGAAGGCCCGCGCGGGCTGGCATGATGCGCGCTGCCCATGCCAGCCGAGCCCGCACCCGCCGCGATCACCACCTACACGGTGGCCGTGCGCACCCTGTGCGACTTCACGGCCCGCCAGGGTGACCTGGACACCCGCTTCACGCCTGGCCCCACGGCCGCGCAAGGCCAGGAAGGCCACCGCCTGGTGGCCAGCCGCCGACCCAGCCATTGGACTGCCGAAGCGAGCCTGAGCGGCCGCTGGCGCCACCTGCTGGTGCGCGGCCGGGCCGACGGCGTGGACGTGCAGGCGCGGCGCGTGGAAGAAATCAAAACCCACCGGGGCCCGATTGAGCGGGTACCCGCGAACCACCGGGCCTTGCACTGGGCGCAGGCCCGCACCTACGGCTGGCTGCTGTGTGAGCAGGAAGGCTGGCCTGAGGTGGAGGTGGCGCTGGTGTATTTCGACCTCGACGAGCAGGCCGAAACCGTGCTGAGCGAAACCCACAGCGCGGCCGATTTGCGCGACCACTTCGAGTCCCTGTGCGAGCGCTTTCTGCACTGGGCCGATCAAGAAGCCGACCACCGCACGCGGCGCGACGAAGCGCTGCGCCAGCTCGCCTTCCCCTTCGGCCACTTCCGCGCTGGCCAGCGCGAACTGGCCGAGGCCGTGTACCGCGCCCACACCCACCACCGCTGCCTGCTGGCACAAGCCCCCACCGGCATCGGCAAAACGGTGGGCACGCTGTTCCCGGCGCTGCGCGCCCTGCCTGTGACTGGCACCGACCAGCTCTACGCCCTGAGCGCCAAAACCCCCGGCCGCCAGCTCATGCTCGACGGCCTGGCCCGCCTGCAAGCCCACACGCCCGCCCTGCCCTTGCGCACGCTGGAGCTGGTGGCGCGCGACAAGGCCTGCGAACACCCCGACAAGGCCTGCCACGGCGACTCGTGCCCCCTGGCCCAAGGCTTTTACGACCGCCTGCCCGCCGCCCGCGCAGCCGCCGTGCGATCGGCCCGCATGGACCGCGCTCAGGTGCGCGCCATCGCCCTGGCGCATCGCATCTGTCCCTACTACCTGACCCAGGCCCTGGTGCGCTGGAGCGACGTGGTGGTGGGCGACTACAACCACTTCTTCGATCCCTTCGCCATGCTGCACGCACTCGTGGCCAGCGAAGAACGCAGCGCGGCCCTGCTGGTGGACGAGGCCCACAACCTGGTGGAGCGCGCGCGGGGCATGTACAGCGCGGCGCTGGACTTCGCCTGTTTTCGCGGCATGCGCCTGCTGGCGCCCAAAACACTCAAGCGCCCGCTGGGGCGCCTGCACAAAGCCTGGAAGCAGCTGCTGGACAGCTTTGACGCGCCTTACCAGGTGCTGGAAACCTTGCCCGACGACTGGACCGGCGCCCTGCAAGGCGCGGTGGCCGCCGTGGCCGAGCACCTGGCCGAACACCCCACCGAAGCCCCTGGCAGCCCGCTGGTGCGCTGGTATTTCGACGCCCTGTTTTTCCAAAGCCTGGCCGAGGCCTTCGGCCCCCATTCCCTGCTGGACCTGAGCACAGAGAACGACGGCACGCTGAGCCTGCGCAACGTGGTGCCCGCGCCGTTTCTGCGCGAACGCTGGCAGGCCGCCCAAGGCGCCACCCTGTTCTCGGCCACCCTCAGCCCGCCCGACTTTGTGCGCGAACTGCTGGGCCTGCCCGAGAACACCGCCTGGCGCGACGTGCCCTCGCCTTTCGCCGCGTCACAGTTGCGGCTGGAGGTGGCGCGCGACATCTCCACCCGCTTTCAGGACCGCGCCCCATCGCTGGACCGCCTGGTGGATCGCATCGCCCACCACTACCAAAACCGCCCCGGCAACTACCTGGCCTTTTTCAGCAGCTTCGACTACCAACGCCAGGCCAGCGAACGCTTGGCCGAACGCCACCCCGAGGTGCCGCAGTTCGCGCAATCGCGCGGCATGAGCGAGGCCGACCGCCAGGCCTTTGTGGACCGCTTCACGCCCACCAGCCAGGGCGTGGGTTTTGCCGTGCTGGGCGGCGCCTTCGGCGAAGGCATCGACCTGCCCGGCGCCCGCCTCATCGGTGCCTTCATCGCCACCCTGGGCCTGCCACAGGTCAACCCGGTCAACGAACGCATGCGCGAGCGCCTGCAAGCCCTGCTCGGCGACGGCTGGCGTTACACCTACCTCTACCCCGGCATACAAAAAGTGGCCCAGGCCGCCGGGCGGGTGATACGCACGCCCGAGGACCAGGGGCTGATCGTGCTGATGGACGACCGCTTTGCTCAGGCCGAGGTGCTGGCCTTGTTGCCGGCCTGGTGGCCGGCGCCGCAACCGGGCAACCAGTTTCACAAAGCTTGAGCATCGGACGGGACACCGTGCCCGTCGGCCCCCGTAACATGGGCACGCCCGATGCGGCCAGCACGCTGCCACGGTCGTTCCGGGCCAACGCCAGGGGCGTGATGTCGGCCCGATGCCCCATGTCAGGCACACCCATTAAAGAGATGAGACCACCCACCCATGGAACCGTCCGCCCTGATTGATCGGTACTGCGACGTCTGGTCAGAGCCCGACCCGCGTGCCCGCGCGCGACTGCTGGCATCCGTGTGGGCGCCCCACGCCACCTACACCGATCCGACCGTGCACGCGGTCTGTGCAGAGGAACTGCTCTCGCACATCGCCAAGGTACAGGCGCGCCGCCCAGGCGCCCGGGTCGTGCGTACCAGCCAAGTCGATGTCCACCATGGGGTGGCCCGGTTTGCGTGGCACGTTGTCCAGGCCGATGGCACGGCCTTGCCGGAGGGCTTGGACATCGCGTTCATCGCGCCCGAAGGGACTCAGATCGAACGCATCATTGGGTATTTCGGTCCTTTGCCCCGCCGCTGATGGGCAGCCGGCTCTGAGCGCTCGGCACCGTATCGCCCGCTTCACTTAAGTTGCGCGCGAAGCGCTCGTGTGAAAGTGCCTACCGATTGCACATCGGGCAAAACGCCGGATCGGCCTTGCCCTTGACCTTGCGGTGTTCGATGTGGTGACAGGCTTGGCACTGCCAGGCCGGGCCCGACGGCATAGAGGTAGGAAAGCCACAAGTGGCACACGGCAGGCCTGGGCGTGGCAAAGGCTCGCCAAAACCCGGGGCCTCGCATTTGGGGCAGGCGGTGCGCAGCCGGTTGGCCAGGCGCATGGCCAGGCGGCGGATGTGGCGCAAGCGGGTGGGGTTGAGGTGGGCGCGCAGCTCCGAGCGCAGCTCGGCCACCGGGTGCTCGCGCAACACGGTGGCCACGGCTTCGGCGATCTGCTCGCGGGTGGTCAGCGCCTTGAAGAACACACCGGGTGCACCGGGCAGGCCCACCATGACAGCGTGTTCGGGCAGGCGGTAAGGGGCCAGGGCCTCGTGCAACTCGTCCACATGGCCCACGCGACGTTCGTGGTTTTCCATGGTGGTGGTCATGCCCTGCACCGTGCACTCGAAGCCGGTGTCGAGGTCGGCGAACTTGAGCCACTCCAGGTTGACCATTTGCAGCGGCACCGTGGGGTGCGGGCGGAAGCTGCCCTCGGACGCCATGAACAGGCGCCCCTCGGGCACCATTTCCTTGGCGGCGGCGATTTTGGTGGCCAGGGCAAACAGCGGGCCGTTGGGCCGGTCCACCGCGCCACAAAAAGTGCCAAGCTTGTCGGTGTCCACCGGCACCTCTTGCACTTGCGCGATGCCCAGCGTGGGCGCCAGCACCGAAGTGAGGGTGGGGCCTTTGCCGTGCAGCGTGGGCAAATAGACGGTTTGGCCAGCCCAGGGGCTGGCGATGCGCGGGCCTAGGGCACTCATGATGACGAGCCCCCACGCTCCCCCGCTTCGCGTGGTCCGCTGCCCCCCGAGGGGGCGCGAGCTTGCTTGGGGCGGCCCGGCGCGGCGCTCATCAGGCGAGGGTGTCCAGCAGCGAGCCGGTCATCTCGCGCTCGGTCTTGAGCACCCGCAGGTTGGCCTTGAATTCGAGCACGGCCATTTTCTGATCCACCACGTCGCGGACCACATCAGCGCCCTGCGTTTCGGCCTTTTGCACACTGACCGACACGCCGCCCCCTATTTGTGGCACGGCGCTGACCTCATCGCGCCGGAAACCGGGCGTGTTCATGTTGGCGATGTTGTTGGCGGCAGCGCCCAGACGGGTCTGGGCCGCGTTCAGGCCGGACAGGGCGGTGGAGGACAACATGTTCATGGGCATCACCTGAATGTGAATTCGGCAGTTTACGCCGCCGACTGAAAGCCGTCCGTCCGCTGCGCGACGAATCGGCATCGGGCCGGGCAATTCATGCACAAAAAGTCATGGATACATCGCTTCTGGATTTGTTAATGATTTGACAAGTATCGAATACAGTCTCGCCATGGAACATCCCCGCGCTGTACTGTTTGACGCCTATGGCACGCTGTTTGACGTGTACAGCGTGTCGCTGCTGGCCGAACAGCTGTTCCCCAGCCAGGGCGAGGCCATTGCCGTGTTGTGGCGCGACAAACAGATTGAATACACCCGCCTGGTGACCACCAGCAACCACGGCGCGCACTACCAGCCCTTCTGGGCCCTGACAAGCCAGGCGCTGACCTACGCGATCAAACGCCTGGTGCCGGTGGCCCGCAGCGACTGGCCGGCGTTCGAAGAACGCGCCACGCAGTTGCTGAACCAGTACCGCCACCTGTCGGCCTACCCCGAGAATCGCGAGGTGCTGCAAGCGCTCAAGACACGCGGTGTGGCCACCGGCATTCTGAGCAACGGCGATCCCGAGATGCTGGGCATCGCGGTGCGCAGTGCCGGACTCGATGGCCTGCTCGACCACGTCATCAGCGTGGACCCGATCCGCAAATTCAAAACCCACCCCGACGCCTACGCGCTGGGCGAACAGACCACCGGCCTGTCGCGCTCGCAGATCCTGTTCGTCAGCAGCAACGGCTGGGACGCGCTGGCGGCCACCTGGTACGGTTTTCGCACGCTGTGGGTGAACCGGCAAAATCTGCCCTTTGAGGAATTGGGCACCCAGCCAACGCGCACCGGCAGCAGCCTGCGCGACGTGCTCAGCTTTTTCCCCTGACACCGCCTTTTTATTGATTCAACGGAGTCTTCATGACCGCACGCACCCCAGTCCACCAACTGCAAGTCGCCACCGAGTTGCACCAGTTCATCGAAAACGAGGTTCTGCCGGGCACCGGCGTGGACAGCGCCGCGTTCTGGAAAGGGTTTGACGCCATCGTGGCCGACCTGGCCCCCAAGAACATCGCCCTGCTGGCCGAACGCGACCGCCTGCAGAGCGAGCTCGATGCGTGGCACAGCGCCAACCCCGGCCCCATCCAGGACATGGCCGCTTACCGCGCCTTCCTGGAAAAGATCGGCTACCTGGTGCCGGTGCCCAAAAAGGTGAAGGCCACCACCAAAAACGTGGACGACGAGCTGGCCACCCAGGCCGGCCCGCAGCTGGTGGTGCCCATCCTGAACGCACGCTATGCACTGAACGCCGCCAACGCGCGCTGGGGCTCGCTGTACGACGCGCTGTATGGCACCGACGTCATCAGCGAAGACAAAGGTTGTGAAAAGGTCGGCAAAAAAGGGGGATACAACCCCAAACGCGGCGCCAAGGTCATCGCCTACGCGCGCCACGTGCTGGACCGCTGCGCGCCGCTGAAGAAGGGCTCGCACGTGGGCTCCACCGGCTACAAGGTCAACAAGGACGGCGAGCTGGTGGTGGGCCTGGCAGAGGGCGGCACGTCCAAACTGGCCGACAAGTCGCAGTTCATCGGCTTCCAGGGTGAAGCCAAGGCGCCCAGCGCCGTGCTGCTCAAGCACAACGGCCTGCACCTGGAAATCCAGATCAACCGCAACACCGCCATCGGCAAAAGCGACGCCGCCGGCGTGAGCGACCTGGTGGTGGAAGCCGCGCTGTCCACCATCCTCGACCTGGAAGACTCGGTGGCCGCCGTCGATGCCGAAGACAAGGTGTTGGGTTACCGCAACTGGCTGGGCATCCTGCAGGCCACGCTGACCGAGTCCATCACCAAGGGCGACAAGACCTTCACGCGCGGCCTCAACCCCGACCGCGAGTACACCGGCAGCAACGGCAAAAAGGTTCGCCTGCACGGCCGCTCGCTGATGTTCGTGCGCAATGTTGGCCACCTGATGACCAACCCGGCCATCCTCTACACCGCCGCCGATGGCTCGGTGAAAGAGATCCCCGAGGGCATCATGGACGCGGTGGTCACCACCACCATCGCCCTGCACGACCTCAAGCGCACGAAGAAGGACGCCATTCGCAACTCGCGCAAGGGTTCGGTCTACATCGTCAAGCCCAAGATGCACGGCCCCGAGGAAGTGGCCTTCGCGGCCGAGCTGTTCGGCCGCGTCGAGCAACTGCTGGGCCTGGCCGACAGCACCGTCAAGCTGGGCATCATGGACGAGGAGCGCCGCACCTCGGTCAACCTCAAGGCCTGCATCGCAGCCGCTGGCAGCCGCGTGGCCTTCATCAACACCGGCTTCCTGGACCGCACCGGCGACGAGATGCACACCGCCATGCTGGCCGGCCCCATGATGCGCAAGGGCGACATGAAGTCCAGCGCGTGGATTCAGGCCTACGAGAAGAACAACGTGCTGGTGGGCCTGAGTTGTGGCCTGCGCGGCAAAGCGCAGATCGGCAAGGGCATGTGGGCCATGCCCGACCTGATGAAGGCCATGCTGGAGCAGAAGATCGGCCACCCCAAGGCCGGTGCCAACACCGCCTGGGTGCCCAGCCCCACCGGCGCCACGCTGCACGCCCTGCACTACCACCAGGTGCTGGTGTCCGACATCCAGAAAGAGCTGGAGAAGACCAACGCCGACAAGCTGCGCGATGAGCTGCTGACCGGCCTGCTGACCGTGCCGGTGGTGGCCAACCCCGCCTGGACCGAAGCCGAAAAACAGGCCGAGCTGGACAACAACGCCCAGGGCATCCTCGGCTACGTGGTGCGCTGGGTCGACCAAGGCGTGGGCTGCTCCAAAGTGCCCGACATCAACGACGTCGGCCTGATGGAAGACCGCGCCACCCTGCGCATCAGCAGCCAACACATGGCCAACTGGCTGCACCACGGCATCGTGACCGAAGCGCAAGTGAAAGAAACCTTTGAGCGCATGGCCGCCAAGGTGGACAAGCAGAACGCGGGCGACAAGCTGTACCAGAACATGGCCGGCCACTTCGACACCAGCATGGCCTACCAGGCCGCGTGCGACCTGGTGTTCAAGGGCAAGGAACAGCCCAGCGGCTACACCGAGCCGCTGCTGCACGCGTGGCGTTTGAAGGTGAAGGCGGCAGCCTGAGCTCTGCACGCATGTCCACTGGCACCACGGACCCCTCCCGCTGCCCGCTCTGCGGGCAGCCCAACCGCTGCGCCATGGAGATCGAGCGCGAAACGGTGGAGAAGCAGGGCCCTTGCTGGTGCGTGTCGGTGGACTTCACGCCCGCGCTGCTGGCACAGGTGCCGGCGGAGGC
The DNA here is from genome assembly GCF_042665215.1 of Hydrogenophaga atypica. NCBI lineage: Bacteria > Pseudomonadati > Pseudomonadota > Betaproteobacteria > Burkholderiales > Comamonadaceae > Hydrogenophaga > Hydrogenophaga atypica. The sequence goes on along the minus strand of NZ_JBHTCA010000005.1, from coordinate 289,337 downwards.
GAAGGACCAAGCCTGCATTTGCGCGGCTTGCGCTGCGCGCGCCAGCCCCTGCGATTGAGCCGCCCTGCGGGCCGGCTCACATCACCCGCGACAGCGCAAACATCACGGCCGAGCCCAGGCGGGTCGCCACCTCGTCGCGCGCGATGCGGGTGGTGGCCGCTTCCAAGGTGGGCGGCAGGCGGTGGGGAGAGGTGTCGGTGGAACCGATTTCCACAAACAGCAACTGCGGTTGTTTGGACAACAACTCGGCTTGCAACAGGTGCAGGGCGTCGGCATGGTGGGCGGTGTCCAGCACCAGCAGGTGGGCCACGTGGCCTTGCAAGGCCTCGCGGGCCTGCGCTGCGTCCACCACGCCGTCCACCGCAATGCCCAGGCGTTTGAGCGTGGACACGGCGTCGTTGCGCAGGGCCGCATCGCCTGACACCACCACCACATAAGCGCCCGACACCGACTTGAACACCGAGTCCATCGGCACCTCTTGCGCCGCAGCCACCTTGACCTCTTCCTCAGCCACCTGCACGGTGCGCCGGAACAGTGCCACCAGCTCGACGCCATCATTGGCGAGGCTGCGCTCCAGGCGCACGGCACCGTCGGATGCAGCGATCTGGCTCAGCAGCAGCCAGTGGATGTTGTCTTCCACCACCGCGCTGCCGGGGATGACGCGGTCGCCGCTGTAGACCTTCATCCACAGGCGGGCCTGGCCGTCGGTCGTTTCCAGCCGCCAGTCGATGCGGTAGCCAAAAGGCAGGCCCCAGTCGAGCATGGCGTTGGTGAGGCTGAAGCCCAGGGTGGGATCGATCAGGATGTCCACCGCCTTGAGGCGGCGGCGCAGGGTGACGCCCAACATGGCCATCTCGCCCTTGCGCTCCTGCAGCACACATTCGAGCAGGTAGGCCAGGTCGATCTTTTCGTGCGACTGGCGCACCCGGCCGCTCTGGAATCGGACGATCTGCTGGGCGCTGATGCCACAGTGTTTGAGCCGCTCGGCCGGCATGGCCAGCACCTTGTATTCGGCGGGCGTCAGGCGCCCCTTGGTGAGCAGCAGGTCCAGCCCACGCACCAGCGACGACACCGTTTCAATCGACTGGTCGGTGAGCGCCGTCACCAGCTCGGGCCAGTGCTCGGCCATGCGCCAGTTGTCGATGGCGGACAAAGGCGCGGGCGACGAAGCGGCGGCATCCGGCGGTGTAGTGGCCATGGTGGTGCGTCAGGTGGTTCACAAATGAGTGTAACGCCAACCATTTGCCACAATACCGGTATGAACACCGCTCCGCTGCCCGCCTTCCCCGCCGCCCGCCCGCGCCGCCTGCGCCGCGACGCCTTCACCCGCAACCTGGTGCGCGAACATGCGCTCACCGCACACGACCTGATCTACCCCGTCTTTGTGCTGGACGGCCAGAACCGGCGCGAGGCCGTGGCCTCCATGCCCGGTGTGGAGCGCCTGAGCCTGGACCTGCTGCTGCCGGTGGCCGAAGACTGCGTGAAGCTGGGCATCCCGGTGATGGCGCTGTTCCCGGTGATCGACCAAAGCCTGAAGACGCCCGACGGCCGCGAGGCCTTCAACCCGGACGGGCTGATTCCGCGTGTGGTGGCCGGCCTGAAGACCCGCTTCCCTGAGCTGGGCGTGATGACCGACGTGGCGCTGGACCCCTACACCAGCCACGGCCAAGACGGCCTGCTGGACGAGCGCAACTACATCATCAACGATGCCACGGTGGAGGTGCTGGTGAAGCAGGCGCTGGCACAGGCTGCCGCCGGCGTGGACATCGTGGCGCCCAGCGACATGATGGATGGCCGCATCGGCGCGGTGCGCAACGCGCTGGAAGCGGCCGGCCACATCCACACCCGCATCATGGCCTACAGCGCCAAGTACGCCTCGGCCTTCTACGGCCCCTTCCGCGACGCCGTGGGCTCCGCCGCCAACCTGGGCAAGGCCGACAAAAAGGTCTACCAGATGGACCCGGGCAACACCAACGAAGCGCTGCGCGAAGTGGCGATGGACATCGCCGAGGGCGCCGACATGGTGATGGTCAAACCCGGCATGCCCTACCTGGACGTGGTGCGCCGCGTGAAGGACGAATTCGGCGTGCCCACCTTCGCCTACCAGGTGAGCGGTGAATACGCCATGCTCAAGGCCGCCGCGCAGAACGGCTGGCTGGACCACGACGCCGTGATGATGGAAAGCCTGCTGGCCTTCAAGCGCGCCGGCGCCGACGGTGTGCTGACCTACTTCGCGCGCGACGCGGCGCGCCTGCTGCGCCAGATCTGAAGCCACCGATGCGCGCCTTCACCATCGCTCACAGCGGCGCGCGCGAACTGGGCGCCTGCCCGTCGGCGTTGCCCGACACCGGCTTTCTCTGGCTGGCGCTGGAGCGCAGCGAACTGGAAACCGACACCACCACCTGGCAACAACGCCTGCAAGACCTGTGTGGTGTCGGTCTGGTGGACCTGCATGTGTCGGACCTGCTCAATGCACAGCTGCCCTCGCGCTACGACTACACCGACAGCTACGACCTGCTGGTGTTCCGCCGCCTGGCGGCGGCGGGTACGGCCAACGGCAGCGACACGCCGCCCCCGCCCGAGCCCACACGCCGCAGCGGCCCGCCGGTGCTGCGCCGCATCGACACCAGCCCGGTCGGTTTTGTGCTGTTCGACCGCGTGCTGCTGAGCGTGCACCCCAGCGGCTGCGGTGTGCTGGTTCAGCAGGCCACTCGCCTGCTGGCGGCGGGTGCGGCCGACCACCGCCCAGCGCTGGCCCGCACCCTGCCCGACCACCCGGCCGAACTCATGCTGCGCCTGACCAGCGTGATGGTGGACGCCTACCTCGACCTGCGACGCGACCTCACGCGCCAGCTCGACCACTGGCAGACCGAGCTGCTGCACCCGCGCACCCGCTTCAACCAGTGGGACCGGCTGCTGCAAGCCCGCATGGCGCTGCACCAGCTCGATGAAATTTGCGAAGACCAGCGCACCGCCATCCAGGGCTGGATGAACGGTCTGGAGCTCCCCACCGACAAAGCCGCCAAGCGGGAACAGGAGCTGCTCAAGCTGCGCGGGCGCGATGTGATCGAGCACATCGAACGGGTGGTGCACCACGTGCGACGGCTCGAACACAACGCCGAAACCACGGTGCAGATGCACTTCAGCGTGCAGGGCAACCGCACCAACGACATCATGCGCACGCTCACCGTGCTGACCGCCATCTTCTTGCCGCTCAACCTCATCACCGGCATCTTCGGCATGAATTTCGACAGCATTCCGCTGTTGCACAGCCAGCGCGGCTTCTGGTGGGCCATGGCGGCCATGGGTGTGGTGGCCGTGGGCCTGGTGCTGGTGTTCTGGCGCAAGCGCTACCTGGAACGCAGCGGTCGCTGAAAGGCCGCCCCACACACAACGGCGACAATATGGCCCCATGAAACACCTGTTGCCGACCGAAGCCTGGGGCCTGCTCCAGCAGCGCCGCGACGAGCCGCTTGAGACCGCGCCGCTGTTCGTGGACGTGCGCATGGAAATCGAATCGCTGTACGTGGGCCGCCCGCCCGGTGTGGTCAACATCCCCTGGTACGAGTACCCCGACCTGATGCCCGACCCGGCACGTTTTGTGCGCCAGGTCGAAGAAGAATCCGGCGACAAGGCACGCACCGTGTTGCTGATCTGTCGAAGTGGCAAACGCACGGTGGAGGCCGGCCAGGCACTGGAAGCCGTCGGCTTCACCGATGTGGTCAACATCCTGCACGGCTTTGAGGGCGAGCTCGACGAACACTTCAAGCGCTCCACCCTCAACGGCTGGCGCAAAGAGGGGCTGCCCTGGGAGCAGATGTAGTGTTGGCCTCCCTGGCCAGCCCGGCGCTGGCCGCACACGGCATCCTGCGCGAGGTCTTTGGCTACGACAGCTTTCGCGGCCAGCAGCAGGCCATCATCGAGCACGTGTGCACGGGTGGCGACGCCCTGGTGCTCATGCCCACGGGCGGCGGCAAAAGCCTGTGTTACCAGGTGCCGGCCATCGCGCGGGCGCGCGCTGGTTTGGGCGTGACGGTGGTGGTGTCGCCCCTGATCGCTCTGATGCACGACCAGGTGGGCGCCCTGCACGAAGCCGGCGTGGACGCCGAGTTTCTCAACTCCAGCCTCAGCGCCGACGACGCCGCGCGCATCGAACGCCGCCTGCTGCAGGGCGAGATCACGCTGCTGTACGCCGCACCGGAGCGCCTGAACACACCGCGTTTCCTGGCCCTGCTCGACACCCTGCACCAGCGCCACCAGCTCAGTCTGTTCGCCATTGATGAGGCGCACTGCGTGAGCCAGTGGGGCCACGATTTCCGGCCCGAGTACCGGGCGCTGTCGCTGCTGCACGAACGCTACGCGGGCGTGCCGCGTGTGGCCCTCACCGCCACCGCCGACGCACCCACGCGCGCCGACATGGTGACCCACCTGCAGCTCGAAGGTGCTCGCACCTTCGTCAGCAGCTTCGACCGGCCCAACATCCGCTACGCCATCGTTGAAAAGAAAGACGGCTTCAACCAGCTGCTTCGTTTCATCGAACGCGAGCACACCGGTGCCAACGGGCACGACGCCGGCATCGTCTACTGCCAGTCGCGCAAGCGGGTGGAAGAGGTGGCGCAAAAGCTCAACGACGCCGGCCTCAAAGCCCTGCCCTACCACGCCGGCCTCGATGGCCCGGTGCGCCAGGCCAACCAGAACCGCTTTCTGCGCGAGGAAGGCGTGATCATGGTGGCCACCGTGGCCTTCGGCATGGGCATCGATAAGCCCGACGTGCGTTTTGTGGCCCACCTGGACAGCCCCAAAAACATCGAGGGCTACTACCAGGAAACCGGCCGCGCCGGCCGCGATGGCGAGGCCGCCAACGCCTGGATGCTCTACGGCCTGCAGGACGTGGTGAACCAGCGCCGCATGATCGACGAAAGCCCGGCCGCCGACGCCTTCAAGCAGGTGCTGCGCACCAAACTCGATGCCCTGCTGACCCTGGCCGAATCGACCGAATGCCGGCGGGTGCAGTTGCTGCGCTACTTTGGCGAAGACAGCTCGCCCTGTGGGAATTGCGATAACTGCCTGCACCCGCCGGAGACGACCGATGCCACGGATGCCGCGCGCAAACTGCTCTCGTGCATCTACCGCGTGCAGCAGGCCAGCGGCACGGCCTTTGGTGCGGGCCACATCATGGACATCCTGCGCGGCAAAGCTACCGAGAAGGTAGAGCAACACGGCCACCAGGCCCTGAGCACCTTTGGCATCGGTGCCGACTGGAGCGAGACGCAGTGGCGTGGCCTGTTGCGCCAGTTGATTGCGCGCGAAGCCGTGTGGGTGGACGCCGAGCACTACAACACCCTGCGCCTGACCGACGCGGCCAAACCCATCCTCAAAGGCGAGGCCACGGTGCGCGTGAAGACGACAGTGGACGAGCCGGCCTCGCGCCGCAAGGCCAAGGCGCAACGCCTGGACAGCGGCCCGCCGCTCACCTTGGCCGGGCGCGACTGCCTGGCCGCGCTCAAGGCCTGGCGGGCCGAGGTGGCGCGCGAACACAACCTGCCGGCCTACGTGATCTTCCACGACGCCACGCTGCGCGCCATCGCCGAACGCCAGCCGCGCAGCCTGGCCGATCTGGATGGCATCAGCGGCCTGGGCGCCAAAAAACGCGAAGCCTATGGCGACGAGGTGCTGAGGGTGGTCCAGACCACCAGCGGCGCGTAAAAACCCGCCCCCGGTCGATTTAACAAAATGTGGCAGTTGATCTGCCATGCGGCAGAATCGCCGCACCACGGGTAAGCAGCGCGCCCACATCGGCACAGACCGAGTGCGAGACGCCTGGCGCCACGTGGCAAGGGAGCGGTATGGAACTGAAAAAAGATGCCCCGTCGGGTGCGCCGGCACACAGCCTGCGCCGACGGGCGTCCGACATGGCGCGGCTGGGTCCGCTGCGCCGCTACACCTACGAAGTCATGGCAGCGGCTGCCGTGTTGCCCTTTCTGGTGGCCTGGTTGGCCACACAGAACGGGCTGTGGCACGCCAACGCCCTGGCACATGACCAATGGCTGGCGCACGACGCGCCCCCCACCTGGGCCGAGGTGGTGGTGATCGCGCTGGACGAGACCTGCCCTGCCCACCTGATCCATTGCGCCGCCCTGCCCATGCGGCGCCTGGAGCTGATGGAACGCCTCAAACCCCATGGGCCGCGCAGCGTGATCATGGACATCCCGTCCATGCCTGACACGGCCACCCTGCCGGCCGACCGCGACGGCATCGTGCGGCGGCTGCTGCCACACGCCCCCGGCGCGAACACCACCACCGTCCACCACGCCATGCAGGTGCTCAGGCTGGCGCCACCCCGCGACGGCTGGCCGTCCGAGCTGTTTCTGCGCTGGCGTGCGACCGACCAGGGGCCGCCGGTGTGGACCTACGCCGATGTGCTGATGGACAAGCTGCCGCCCCATGCCCTGCGCAACAAGCTGGTGGTGGTGGGCCCACGAGGGGGCGCACAGGCTGGCCCGCCGCTGCTGGTGCGGGTGGGCGCCAGCACCCACACGCTGCCCCAGCCCGACGCCTATGCCCAGGTGCTGGACAACCTGCAGCATGGGCGCTGGGTGCGCCACCTGCCCGCCGGCGCCGCCTTGCTCTGGGCCGCCCTGCCACTGTGGTTGGCGGCATGGTTGTGCCTGCGCCGCCCCGAACACACCGCCCAAGTGGTGATGAGCATGGGGCTGGCCACCACCACACTGAGCGCCTACACCTTGCTGCAGCACGGCTGGTGGTTGCCGGCAGCCACACCCCTGGCGGGCCTGGTGCTGTTCCTGCTGGTGTGCAGTTGGCGGCGCTCCCAGGCTTTGTCGGCCCTGTTTGCCCACCGCATCGAGCGGCTGGACAAGGTGCTGGCGCAATCCCCCATGGACGCCGACCCACGCCTGCAACCCCTGGCGCCCCAGGTGATGGACCGCGCGCCACAGGCCAAAGTCGAGGTGCTGGACCAGGCGCTGGAACGCCTGGAAGCCCAGCACCAGATTCAGCGCCGCCTGCACCAGCAGCGCGACCGCTGGTTGGCCTTTTTGTCACACGATCTGCGGGCGCCCCAATCCAACATCCTGAGCCTGCTGGAGCTGCGCGAGCACGGTGTGGAGGGCATGACCGACGAGCGCTTCTACGGCGGCATCCGGGTGCAGGTGGACCGCACCCTGCGTCTGGCCGAAGGTTTTGTGGACCTGTTGCGCGCCGAGTCAGACACCCTCAACCGGCGGCACGGCACGCTGGAACACCTGGCCCAGGAAGCGGTGGACCGCTGCTGGCCACAGGCCCAGGCCGCGCAGGTCAAGATCGTGCAGCGCGGCACGTCGAACGAGGACGGTGCGTTCTACGGCGACCCCGAGTTGCTGACCCGGGCCATGGTCAACATGCTGGGCAACGCCTTGCGGCACAGCGAACCTGGCAGCCAGGTGGAGGTGTGCGTGGCGCGCGACCCGCACACGCACCAGGTGGCCTGGTCGGTGCGCGACCACGGTGCGGGCATGGAAGCCCAGGCCCTGGCCGACCTCCTCCACGCGCTGGACACCCACACCTGGGTGCGCCCGCGAGGCAAGACCGGTGGCGCACGCACCCACGGGCTGGGCCTGGGGCTGCTGGTGGCCCACACCGTGGTGGCGCGCCACGGCGGCGAACTGCATGCCCTGGCCGCGCCCGGCGAGGGCTGTCATTTTTTGATGCTGCTGCCCCCGCCGGACAGTGGCCAGGCCGCCCCACCGCCACACCACAGCAGCCCAACACTCAGCCCAGAAAACCCACGGGGCGCGACTCACGCACTTCCGGCTTGATGCGGTGCTCGGCTTCGAGCTGGGCGAGGAATTCGTCCGGGTCCAGCGTGGTGGCCAGGATGTCGGCCTGGCGTTTGACGGCGGCAAAATCGCCCGGACACAACACGTTCAGGCGTGCCAGCCGATCTTGCTGTGCACCGGTGAGATCGGCCTGCCTCCCGCCCAGCGCCTCCACCACAAACATGCGCTCTCGCTGATCGGCCCGCAGCGGCTTGAACTGGATCTTGAAGGTGAAGCGGCGCAAGGCCGCCTGGTCCAGGCTGTCCAGCAAATTGGTGGTGCAGACGAAGATGCCGCGAAAGCGCTCCATGCCCTGCAGCATCTCGTTGACTTCGGTGACCTCGTAGGTGCGCTGTGCGCCGCGCCGGTCCTGCAAAAAACTGTCGGCCTCGTCCAGCAGCAGCACGGCCTTTTCGGCCTCGGCTTCGGCAAACATGGCGGCCATCTGCTGCTCGGTCTCGCCCACAAACTTGCTCATCAGGTCGCTGGCCTGCTTGATGAGCAGCGGGCGTTCAAGCGCACGCGCGATGTGTTCGGCCAGCGCGGTTTTGCCGGTGCCCGGTGCGCCGTGAAAACACAGGGTACCGTGGCCACGCGCCTTGAGGGCGGCGACGATGCGCGGGATGTCGAAGCGCGACTCGACGTGGAGCATGTCGAGGTCGTACTGCGTCACGCAGGGGCGGCCCTGGGCCTCGCCACGGCGGCCCAAGGCATGGTCAGCGTGGCGCAGCTGGCGTTCGATCAAGGCCTCGGTCTGCAGCTCGGGCTGGCCGGGCCGGTCGGTGCCCACCAGTTGGGCGAAGCGCACGGCCGTGCGTATCTGCGCGGGTGTCAAGCCCTTGCGTTCGGTCAGGCGGGCCACCAGCGTGTCCGACACCGCCACCCCCTCCAGCGTCTTGCGCACCAGCTGCTCGCGCGCGCCGGGCGGCGGCGAGGTGAGTTCGAGGTGGTAGGCAAAACGGCGCCGAAAGGCCGGGTCGATCTGTTCGATGCGGTTGGTCACCCAGAGCGTGGGCACCGGGTTGCTTTCCAGTATCTGGTTGACCCAGGCCTTGCCGCTGATACTGGCGCTGTGTGGCGCGCTCACCTGCTCGGCACGCGCCAACAATTGCGCGGCCTCGCTGGTGATGGGCGGGAACACGTCTTCCACCTCATCAAAAAGCAGCGCCGAACGCGCCGTGCCCTTGAGAAACACCTGCGCGATCTGCAGCGAGCGGTAACGGTCGCGCCCGCTGAGCGAATGGCCGTCGCGGTCGGCGTACTCCACCTCGAACAACTCCAGCCCGGCGGCCAGGGCCACCACCCGCGCCAGCTCGGTCTTGCCGGTGCCGGGCGGGCCGTACAACAACACGTTGACGCCTGGCGCCTTGCGCGCCACCGCTTCGCGCAGCAGGGCACACAACACCTGCACCTCATCGCGCACAAAGTCGAAATCGGCCACGCCCAGGGCGCTGCGCGCGGCCGGGCGGGTGAACACCGCCATCAGCTCGTTCTGGTCGCGGTACTCGCGCATGAGCACCGGTGGCAGCTTTTCGCTGACCTTCATGAGGTCGGCCAGGTCGGTGATGTTGTGTTCGGAGATCAGGTTCTCCACCATGCCGATGCGCTCCAGGCGCGAACCTGCGCGCAGCGCCTCGCCCACCTCGGCCGGTGGCACGCCCGCCAGATCGGCGATGGCCGCATAGGCCTCGGGCGCGTTGTTGACCTTGAACTCCACCAGGATGGAACGCAGGTCGCGCTGGTAGCGCGCCAGCGTGCCGTAGAGCAGCAAGGCGCGCTCGGCGCGGTTGAGCTGCAGCAGGCCGGCCAGGGCGTCGATGTTTTTTTCCACCAGCGTGGACTGTTTTTTCAGCGCCTGCGCCAGCCACTCGCCGGTCACCCCCAGCACGCTGAGCAAATCCTTGGGCGACTCCTTGGCGTATTCGTCGAGGTAGAAGAACAGCGTGCCTTCTTCATAAGGCCCACGCCACACGCCAAAACGCTCCATGAAGGCCGCCAGCGGCAGCTCGGCGTGGTGGGCCCACAACTCGTTGTCGCGGCAGCGCCGTGTGAGGAATTCGCGCAGGCGGGTGAGCACCGTCAGCGGCCACACCAGGTGGCGTCCGGCCAGGGCGAGCAGGGTGTTGAGATCGCGCCGCAGGTTGAAGCGCGCGCCCTGGCGCGCGGCCAGGGTGAGCACAAAATGTGAGCACATGAGGTCCAGCACCGGCGCCTGGCGCAGCTCGGGCGGCACGAACACGCGCCCCCCACTCAGGCGCGCTTCGCCCGACGGCCGCAACAGCGCGCGGCCGTCGCCACGGCCCACACCCCGCACCTGGGCCATCGGCTTGCCGGCCGACGCCACCAAACGTTTGACCATCCGAAACACCTCCAGCCTTGCCACAACAGCGGACCGTGTCGGGTCTCATGCGGCCGGCGCTTGCGCACCAGCCGGCCCTTTGTATTGCGCGAACCATACCCCAGCTTTTGCGCGGGGGGAAGTGTGTCGCGCAAAGGCCCCAAGCGGTCACAATGCCGGGATGATTGAACTCGCCGATATCGAAGCGGCCGCCCAACGGTTGGCCGGCCAGGTCTTGCTGACGCCATGCGTGGAGTCGCGCACGCTGTCGCAAATCACCGGGGCGCAGGTGTTTCTCAAATTCGAGAACCTGCAATACACCGCCTCGTTCAAGGAACGCGGCGCCTGCAACAAACTGAGCCAACTCAGCGCCGAGGAGCGGGCACGCGGTGTGGTGGCCATGTCGGCCGGCAACCACGCCCAGGGCGTGGCCTACCACGCACAACGCCTGGGGCTGCGTGCCGTCATCGTGATGCCACGTTTCACGCCCGGCGTGAAGGTGGAACGCACACGCGGCTTTGGTGCCGAGGTGGTGCTGCACGGCGACACCCTGGACGAGGCCCGCGCCCACGCGTTTGCATTGGCCGACCGCGAAGGCCTGGTGTTTGTGCACCCCTACGACGACGACGCCATCATTGCCGGCCAGGGCACGGTGGGCCTGGAGATGATGCGCGCCCAGCCCGACCTGGACGTGTTGGCCATCGCCGTCGGTGGCGGCGGCTTGATCGGCGGCATCGCCACCGCCGCCAAGGCGCTCAAACCCGGCATCGAGGTGGTGGGGGTGCAGACGCAGCGTTTTCCCGCCATGGTCAACGCCATGACCGGCCAACATTTGCCGCAGGGCAGCAACACCATCGCCGAAGGCATTGCGGTGGCCAGCCCGGGCGAGCGCAACATGACACTGGCACGCGCCCGGGTGGACGACTGGCTGCTGGTCGACGAAGGCGACATCGAGCAAGCCATCGTGATGCTGCTGGAGATCGAGAAAACACTGGTGGAAGGCGCCGGCGCCGCCGGCCTGGCCGCCCTGCTCAAACACCCACAGCGGTTTGCCGGCAAAAAGGTGGGCCTGGTGCTGTGCGGCGGCAACATCGATCCGCTGCTGCTGGCCTCCATCATCGAGCGTGGCATGGTCCGCGCCGGTCGGCTGGTGCGCATCAAGGTCAGCGCACGCGACGTGCCGGGCAACCTGGCCCGCATCGCGGCCTTGGTGGCCGAGGTGGGGGCCAACATCAACGAGGTGCACCACCAGCGGGCCTTCACCTTGCTGGCGGCACAAAACGTGGAAATCGAGCTGGTGTTGCAGACCCGCGGGCGCGAACACGTCGATCAGGTGCTGGCCCATTTGCTGGCCGCAGGCTTTGACGCGTCGGTGGTTTAGAACAGTAAAATGCCGCCAACTTCACCGACTGCCAAGGAACGCACCATGTCCAAGCCCGCTGCCCACGATTCGCACGACCAGCCGCAAGATGTCATCGAGTCCATCGTCCCCATGATGCCGGTGGTCCTGCCGGTGGCCGGTGCGGTGCTCATTTTCCTGCTGGCCTTCATCGCCGTGTTCATGGCCTGAGCCAACACACTGACTTTTCCCGACGGCCGGGTGCTCCACGCACCCGGCCGTTTTTGTTTTAGGTGCCGCCCGTCGCCGACCAAATTGAAAAAATGATTCAATTTGTGTTGTTGAAAAAGCGGCAATTCCAGTAAAGTTACACAAATTCACTTTACGCCACGGCGCTGTCCCAGCGCCGCGTTGCACTGCCCGGTCAGGCTCAGAGACATGCGCCAGCCGCCGCCCGGTTCAATCCCTGAACCCGGTTTTGGCAGATTGCCAGGAGGAACGCATGCACAACAAACGCTGGATGTTGCTGGGCTGGCTCTCGGTCGCCGTCTTGGCCGTGGGCATCGGGTACGTCGCCCACCTGAACACATCGGCGGACGATGCCTCGCTGGTCCAGACCACGTCGCCGTTGGTGCCGCCACCGGCCTGGGTGGACCCACCGCCCAAATCGGCGCCCGGCTGGCCACAGCTGGTGCTGCCTGTGCTGCTGCTGGGCGCTGGCGCGGTGGGACAGGCCGCATGGCGGGCACGCCGCCACCGGCGCCAAGTCGAACGGATGGAAGCGGACATGCTGGACGGCCTGGAGGCACAAAGCCAGTTGCTGACCCTGACCAACCTGTTGCCAGTGGGCATTTCGCACGTGGAAGAAGACGCCGAAGGCCAACTGCTGGCCCGTTTTGTCAACCCACGCATGGCCGAATTGCTGGGGGTGCGCCTGGACGACCTGCAGTTCGATGCGCAGGCGGGCTGGCGCCACATCCATCCAGACGATTTGCGGCAGACCAACCTGGCCTTGACGCAGGCGACGGGCAGCGTGCGCCGGGGGGCGCCCCAGGTGAACCTGGAAACGCTGTGTCGGGTGCAGCGCGATGGCCACACCCGCTGGTTGCGCTCGCGCTCGCAAGTGCGACTGGCCGGTGGCGAAGCCGGGCGCCACGGGGTGGTCCACATCCACACCTGTGCGGAAGACATCACCGAACTGCGGCGCCAGCAGAAATTCAACCAGGACGTGCTCGACGCCTACCCGGCCCCGGTGCGCGTGCGCGACATGGCCGGACGCCACCTGATGACCAACCCCGCCTTCGACCGGCTGCACATGTTGCGGCCCGGCGAATCGCTGGGCAAAACCGATGCCGAACTGTTGCCGCTGGACGTTCAGCGGCTCTGCGGTGCGGTGGACGAGCGCCTGGCCACGTCCGGCCAGGCACAGGTTTTCGAACAAACCCTGAGCGACGCGAGCGGTGCGCACACGCATCAGGTCACGCAGTTTCTGTTGCGCGACGAAGACCAACGCCCTTACGCCACCTGCGCCATCAGCACCGACGTGAGCGACCACCAGCCAGCCCAAGGCCGGCTGCAACAGGTGCTGGATGTGTCGCCCGTGCCGGTGCTGATCACCGACGCGGGCCGCGTGGTCTACGCCAACCGGCGGTGCAGCGACCTGCTCGGCGTGCGGCTGGGCACACAGGCCGCGCTGTTGTTTGAGGACCCCGCCGAACCTGCGCGCCTCGAAGAACGGGTGGCAAACGAGGGCCATGTGACCGCCCACACACTGCGCCTGCACGGCGCCGACGCCACCGTCCACGCGTTCTGGATGACCGCCGTGCCCACCGACCACAACGGCCGGCCTGCCATCCTGATCTGGCTGGAAGTGCCGCCGGGCGAAGACGCCGCCAGTGGGGCGGCTTGCGCGCGATCAGACCAGGGTGGCGGCGAACTGCTCTATCGCTGAGACGGACGGCGGCAACGGGGTGAACTTGATGCCTTCGCGGTTCAGGCAGCCACGCAGGCCCGCATCCACGGCACGCGCCTGGTCTTCGTCTTGCAGGCGACCGCTGCGCACGTATTTCTTGTCGGGATCGCGCTGCACCAGCACGTTCACGTTTTTGTACTGCTGGTGCCAGGCCAGGATTTGTTTGCGTGTCTTGGCCACATCACAGATGTTGTCGGGGTAGGTCTCGTTGTAATAGATCAACTGGGGCAGCGAACACTCGGTCACCAAATACTGCACCTGGCCGTCCAGAATGCTCAGCATGGTGTTCTGCTGGTGGGCGATCAGGTACTGGTTGCGCAAGGCTTCCAGGTCTTTCTGCCACACCAGGGCCTTGGCGTAGTCGGGCACGGTTTCCACGGTGAGGTGGCGCTGGTGCAGGCTGAGCACGATGGCGGCGGTGTAGAGCGATTTGTCGCTGCCCGGCCCACCGATGATGTTGATCACCTGGGTGGGGTAGATGCGCATCTTGTTCTCGGGCAAGCGTGGCGCCACGTAGGTGTACTGCAAGGCCATGACATTCTCCTCAGAATCAGCTTGCGCATAGTGTGCAGGCCAGTTAACCTTTCCTTAACGAAAAAGCTTGCAGCACAAGGGAAGGTTGGTGGCCGTGAAAGCCACAAGGTACCGCGTCCTGTGCATGTTGTCACAACAGTGGAGGAATCATGCGCGTCAATTTGCCCGTCAGCGGCCAGGAACATCCGTTTCCCACCGGCCAAACCTTGGTGTCAACCACCGACACCAAGGGGCGCATCCTCTACTGCAACCCCATCTTCATCGAGGTCAGCGGCTACTCGAAGGAAGAACTGCTGGGCCAGCCCCACAACATCGTGCGCCACCCCGACATGCCGGAGGAGGCCTACCGAGACATGTGGGAGACCATCGCCAGCGGGCGCCCATGGTCGGCACCGGTGAAAAACCGCCGCAAGAACGGCGACCACTACTGGGTGATGGCCAACGCCACGCCGCTGCTGGAAAACGGCCAGCCCATCGGCTACATGTCGGTGCGCACCGAAGCCACACGCGAACAGATCCAGTCCGCCGAACAGCTCTATGCCACCATGCGCGCCGAAAAGGAGAGTGGCCGCCTGGTGCACACGCTCAAGAACGGGCGCCTGGTGAAACACACGCTGGCCGGGCGCCTGGCCGAAATGACGCGTCTGAGCCTGTCCGCCAAGATGCTGGTGGTGCTGCTGGCGCTGGTGCTGGTCGGCCAGGGCGTCAACCTGGTGCTGCCGGCCTCGGGCGGCCTGATGAGCGCGCTCAACCTTGGCGCCAAACTGGCCTTGCTGGTGGGCTTCTGGTGGTACCTCACCCATTTGATCACCGCCCCCTTGGGGGCCCTGATCAATGCTGCCAACAGCATGGCGGCGGGCGACCTCACCCAGTCGGTGGCCCACACCCGCAGCGACCAACTCGGCGACCTTCAGGTGGCGCTGAGCCAACTCGGGGTGAACCTGCGTTCGGTGGTGCGCGACGCCCGCCAGCAAAGCGGGGCCATGGTGGTGGGCACGGCCGAGATCGCCAGCGGCAACCTGGACCTGAGCCAGCGCACCGAGGCCCAGGCCAGCAACCTGGAGCAGACCGCCGCCTCCATGGAAGAGATCACGGGCACGGTGCGCCAGTCCGCCGAGTCGGCCCGCCAGGCCAGCGAGTTGTCGGCGCAGGCGCGCGACATCGCCGAACGCGGCAGCGAGGCCGTCAACGAGGTCGGCACCAACATGCGCGCGATCCAGGAATCGTCGCGCCGCATCAGCGAGATCACACAGGTGATCGACAGCATCGCGTTCCAGACCAACATCCTGGCGCTGAACGCTGCCGTGGAGGCGGCGCGTGCGGGCGAACAGGGCCGGGGTTTTGCGGTGGTGGCCAGCGAGGTCCGCACGCTGGCGCAGCGCACATCCACCGCTGCCAAAGAGGTCAAAACACTGATCGAGGATTCGGCCAGCAAGGTGGAGGCCGGCCACACCAAATCGGAGGCCGCACGCAAAACCATGGGCGAAGCCGTGGAAGGGGTGCGCCGGGTCAATGTGCTGGTGGACGAAATCAGCAACGCCGCCAAAGAGCAGCTGACGGGCATCTCGCAGATCAACGCGGCGGTGGCGCAACTCGACACCATCACCCAGCAGAACGCGGCGCTGGTGGAAGAAATCGCCGCCTCGGCGCAATCGCTCGAAGGCCTGGCCCAAAACACCACCGAAACGGTGGCGGTGTTCCGCATCGACAACGGTGGCACCGGCGCGGCGACCACCGACGCGGTGGGCCTGCGGCGCCAGATGCGCGAACAACAGCAGCAACGGCGCACGCCCGCCAGCGGCGCCACCTTGGTACCCGCACCCACGCGCGCCGGGCTGCGCCCCGCCCTGCCGCAGTGATGGGTGTGGGCGACGGCTCGGCGACAATTGCCGCCATGAACGACACCGCCGCCACCCCCTCCGAGCGCCCCGCGCTGCCCGATCACCTCTCCATCGACCCACGCAGCCCACACCACGTGGCGGCGGTTTTCGAGCACGACATCGGCATCCGTTTCAACGGCAAAGAACGTTTCGACGTTGAGGAATACTGCGTCAGCGAAGGCTGGATACGCGTGCCTGCCGGCAAAACGGTGGACCGCAAAGGCCAGCCGCTGATGATCAAACTCAAGGGTGCGGTTGAGGCCTTCTACCGCTGAACAAGGGCAGCATAGGGTCATGCAAGTTTTGCATGTACCCGTCAGGTAACTGCCACCGTGCTTTCATAAAATACCCCTCCTTGGCCGACACGCGGGCCAAAACCCGGGTTTACCGACGCGGGGTTTTGGCTTTTCGCGCTGCACCCTGCACCCAGCACGCAGCCCTCCGGGCGCCGACCGAGACGCAGTCCCTCAGCAGAGAAGGGGATACTGAAAAACGTCTCAACCTGTGTTCTCGCACAGGCGCTCCCTCCACGGTTTGAAGCGACGTTTTTCAAGATTCCGCTTTTTTACTTTGGAGCTGACCACATGAACTCTCCCGCCATGCAGGGCCTGACCATCCAGGCGCCCGCCTTTGTGAAGAACGCCCGCCTCATCGCCTGGGTGGCCGACATGGCCGCCCTGTGCAAACCCGCGCGCATCCACTGGTGCGACGGCAGCGAAGCCGAATACAACACCCTGTGCGAGCAGATGGTGGCCAGCGGAACGCTGAAGCGCCTGAACCCCGCCAAACGCCCGAACTCCTACCTGGCCTGGTCCGACCCGTCCGACGTGGCCCGCGTGGAAGACCGCACCTTCATCTGCTCTGAAAAGCAGGAAGATGCCGGTCCGACCAACAACTGGAAAGCCCCGGCCGACATGCGCGCCACGCTGCAGCCCCTGTTCGACGGCTGCATGGCTGGGCGCACCATGTACGTGATCCCCTTCAGCATGGGCCCGCTGGGTTCGCACATCGCCCAGATCGGCGTGGAGCTGACCGACAGCCCCTACGTCGTCACCAACATGAAGATCATGACCCGCATGGGCAAGGCGGTGTACGACGTGCTGGGCGTGGACGGCGAGTACGTGCCCTGCGTGCACACGGTGGGCGCACCGCTGGCCGACGGCCAGGCCGACGTGTCGTGGCCTTGCAACCCGACCACCAAGTACATCGTCCACTACCCCGAAACGCGCGAGATCTGGTCTTACGGCTCGGGCTACGGTGGCAACGCCTTGCTGGGCAAGAAGTGCCTGGCCCTGCGCATCGCCTCCACCATGGGCCGCGACCAGGGCTGGCTGGCCGAGCACATGCTGATCCTGGGCGTGACCTCGCCCGAGGGCAAGAAGTCGCACGTGGCCGCTGCCTTCCCCAGCGCCTGCGGCAAGACCAACTTCGCCATGCTGATCCCGCCGCAAGGTCTGAACGGCTGGACCGTCACCACCATCGGTGACGACATCGCCTGGATCAAGCCCCACGCCGACGGCAAGCTGTACGCCATCAACCCCGAAGCCGGCTACTTCGGCGTCGCCCCTGGCACCAACACGCTGACCAACCCCAACTGCATGGCCAGCCTGACCAAGGACGTGATCTTCACCAACGTGGCCCTCACCGACGACGGCGACGTGTGGTGGGAAGGCATGGGCGATGCCCCGGCCCACGCCATCGACTGGCAGGGCAAGGACTGGACGCCGCAGCTCGCCAAAGAAACCGGCGCCAAGGCCGCCCACCCCAACGCGCGCTTCACCGTGGCCGCCATCAACAACCCCGCGCTCGACCCGGCCTGGGACGACCCGGCCGGTGTGCCCATCGACGCCTTCATCTTCGGTGGCCGCCGCAGCACCACCGTGCCGTTGGTGACCGAAGCCCGCACCTGGATGGAAGGCGTCTACATGGCCGCCACCATGGGTTCGGAAACCACCGCTGCCGCCTTTGGCGCCCAGGGCGTGGTGCGCCGCGACCCGTTCGCGATGCTCCCCTTCACCGGCTACAACATGAGCGACTACTTCCAGCACTGGCTGGACATGGAGCACAAGCTGGAAAGCCTGGGTCACACCCTGCCCAAGATCTTCTGCGTCAACTGGTTCCGCAAGGGCGCCGACGGCAAGTTCGTCTGGCCTGGCTACGGCGAAAACATGCGGGTGCTCAAGTGGATGCTCGACCGCATCGAAGGCAAGGTGCAAGGCCAGGACAACCTGTTTGGCGTCAGCCCCACCTACGAAGAAATCGAGTGGAGCGGCCTCGACTTCAACCGTGCCCAGTTCGACTCGGTGACCCACATCGACAAGGCCGACTGGCAGGCCGAGCTGGCCCTGCACAGCGAGCTGTTCACCCAGCTGGCCTACCACCTGCCCCAGGAGCTGGTGGCCACCAAGGCGCAGATCGAGCAGCGCCTGGCCGCCGCATAAGGTCACACAGGCCACAAGCGCACAGCAAAAAGGCCACCGGGGCAACCCGGTGGCCTTTTTTTATGGTGCGTCAGCGGCTCAGCAATAGAACACGGCGCGGCGGCGGCCTGCCGGCATCTGGCTGCGGGCCAGGCGCAACAGGGCTTCGCTGTCGGGCACCACAGTGGCGGGCGCGTCCACATCGGCGCGCTGTTGTGCGGCCACCAGCTCGCTCATCACGCGCGAATCGGTTTTGGCGATCTCCCACATGCGGGCTTCGGCGCGGCGTTGTGCTGCAGCCACCGACCAGCGGTTGAGCGCTGCCATGGCACGCAAACCCATGCGACGGGCGGTGCCGGCAAACACCAGGGTGGCGGCAAACACCACCGCCCACAGCAGCACCCAGGCCAGGAACACATGGCCATCCACCCAGGACTCGATCACCTGATCGGCCACCACCACCAACGCAGCCACCACGGCCGCCAGCAGCAAAGCCGCCAAGCCACGGGCGCCTTCGTTGGTCGGGCGCACAACCGCTTCGTTGGTGCGGCCACTCAAAGCAACAGGGGAAGAAGAAACGACGGTGCTCATGGCAAACTCCTTGAAGAAATGTCTTTTGGACAGGTGAATCCTAGGGTTAACCCCAGGTATTTGCAAATTTATTCTTGTGATGGCTTACATTCACAAGCCAAATGAATGAACTCAACTTCCGCACCCTGGACCTGAACCTGCTGCGGGTGTTCGACGAGGTGATGGCCGAGCGCAACCTGACGCGCGCGGCGCAACGTCTGTCCATGACCCAGCCGGCCGTGAGCAACGCCTTGCGCCGACTGCGCGACCTGCTGGGCGACGAGCTGGTGTTGCGCGCCGGCTACGGTGTGGAACCCACCCCACGCGCCTTGATGCTGTGGCCCAGCGTGCGCGACGCGCTGCACCAGTTGCGCGAGGCGCTGGCCCCGGGCGACTTCAACCCCGCCCTGGCCCAGAACGCGTTTGTGTTCACCATGGCCGACGCCACCGCCGCCAAGGTGATTCCCGGCCTGGTGGACGTGCTGGCCAGCGAAGCCCCGGGCGTGACGCTGCGGGTCGTTCCGCTGACCACGCGCGACCCGCGCCAGTTGCTGGAGTCGGGCGAGGTCGACCTGGCCATCGGCCACTTTCCTGGCGTGTTGGCCGAACTGGGCGCCCAGCACCTGCAAGAGAGCAACCCACGCTTCATGTACGAGCGCCTGTACGACGGTGAGTACGTGGTGGTCATGCGCAAACACCACCCGCTGGCCCAAGGCGCGCTGAGCCTGGACGACTACTGCGCCGCGCGCCACCTGCTGGTGAGTTTTTCCGGGCGCCCGGTCGGTTTTGTGGACGAGGCGCTGACCGCCGTCTCGCGCAAACGGCGTGTGGTGCTCACGGTCAACCAGTTCTTCACCGCCGGCCTGGTCGTGGCCAGCTCCGACCTGCTGACCGTGTTGCCACGCCACTTCATCGGCGGCACCGGTGTGGCCGACCAGTTGGTGTGGCGACCGCTGCCGCTGGACGTGCCGGCCGTGCATGTGGATGCGTTGTGGCACCGCCAGCACCAGGCCAGCAGCGCCCACCGCTGGCTACGCGAAGCCGTTCGGCGCACCGCCCAGAACAACCGCCAGGTGGCTCCGGTGGCCGCGCCATGAACATCCAACTGCTGAGCGACTTGCACCTGGAGTCCAACCCGCACCTGCAGATCGAACCCGCGCCCGGCGCCGATCTGCTGGTGCTGGCCGGCGACATCGGCTCGTACCAGACACGTCGCGACGGCCACGCGCTGACCGAGCCCGACTGGGGTCTGCAGCGCTTTTCACCACTTCCACAGTTTGCCGGCTGGCCGGTGCCCGTGCTGTTTGTGCCCGGCAACCACGAATACGACGCACTGGATTTCGACGAAGCCCACACCAACCTGCGCCACACCTGCGACCGCCTGGGTCTGGTGTGGCTGGAACGCGAACAGTGGCGCCTGGGCAGCGTGCGTTTTGTGGGCACCACCTTGTGGGCCGACTTCGACGCCCTGGCCCAGGGGCTGCCGCCCACCGAGGCGCTGAAGGCACGCGACAAAGCCTTTCGCGCCGCCAACTTCTACCTGCGCACCATGGCCACCCGGCGCGGCGGCGCGTTGTTCGACGCAGCCGCCATGCGCGACCAGGCGCTGCAGTGCCAGCAATGGCTGGCCGAAGCACTGTCTCAGCCCTTCGATGGCCACACCGTGGTGGTGACCCATTTCGCCCCCAGCCTGCGCAGCGCGGACCCGCGCTACGGCCTCACACCCGGCACGGCCGGCTTCTGCAACACGCTGGATCCCATGCTGGCCCACGCCGACCTGTGGCTGCATGGGCACCTGCATTGTGCGCACGACTACCGCGTGGGCAACTGCCGCGTCGTGGCCAACCCCATGGGGTATGCGCACAAGGGTGAACAGAAGGACTTCCGTCCCAGCCAGTGCATCGCGCTTGCAGCTTGACCGAAAACAACAAGCCCCTGTGTCAAACATTTACACTCAAGCGCACTCTGTCAAACCCTGGAGCCAAACCCATGAAAATCCTTCTCGCCGTTGATGGCAGCCCGTACACCAAGAAGATGCTTGCCTACCTGGCCACCCACGCCGAGATGTTTGGCACCAACAACCAGTTCACCTTGCTCAACGTGCAAATGCCGTTGCCCCCCCGCGCCCGCGCGGCCGTGGGTGCCGAAGTGGTCAAGAGCTACCACGAGGAAGAAGCCACCAAGGTATTTGGCCCCGTGGTCAAGTTTCTCAAGCGCCACAACATTGAGCCCGACACCATCAGCAAAGTCGGCCATCCGGGCGAGCTGATCGCCAAGACCGCCGACAGCGGCAAGTTCGATCTCGTGATCATGGGCTCGCACGGCCACAGCGCCCTGGGCAACCTGGTCATGGGCTCGGTGGCCACCAAGGTCATGGCGCACTGCGGCACGCCCGTTCTGCTGGTGCGCTGACATCCCCCTTGTCAGACCGGGCGGGGTAGGCACTTGCTCAAGCAGATCCGCCCCGATCAGTTGCGGCTGGGCATGTACATCCAGGGCTTCGAGGGGTCCTGGATAGACCACCCCTTCTGGCGCAACCGCTTTGTGCTCGAAGAGCCGCGCGATCTGGCCCGCGTGATGGCCAGTGGCGTGACCGGTGTGTGGATAGACACCAGCCAAGGGCTGGATGTCGAGGTGCTGACATTCGACGCGCCGCCTGTGACGCCCGACGAACCGGCGCCGGATGCGCCGACCGGAACGCGACGCGCCGAGCGACCCATCGCGTGTGGCCTGCGCGAAGAAATGGCCCGTGCCGCCAGCGTCTGCCTGTCTGCGCGCGAGGAAATGACGCGCATGTTCAGCGAGGTCCGCATGGGCCGCGCGATCGACACCGGCACAGTGCGCGGGCTTGTGCAAGACATCACCGATTCGGTGATGCGCAATGGCAGCGCGCTCATCAGCCTGGCGCGGCTCAAAACGGCAGACAACTACACCTACATGCACTCGGTGGCCGTGTGTGCGCTGATGGTGTCGGTCGGGCGCCAGCTCAAGCTCAGCGACGAACAGGTGAGCGACGCGGGTTTTGCCGGCCTGCTGCACGACATCGGCAAGGCTCTGGTGCCCATGGCCGTGCTCAACAAACCCGGTCGATTGAGCGACGGCGAATTTGAGCTGGTGAAAAGCCACCCGCACAAGGGCTGGCAGTTGCTCAAGGACAGCGGCGTGAGCCACCCGGTGGCGCTGGACGTGTGCCTGCACCACCACGAGCGGATGGACGGCGCCGGCTACCCCGACAAACTGGCCGGCGACCAGATCAGCCTGATGGCCCGCATGGGCGCGGTGTGCGACGTGTACGACGCCATCACCTCCAACCGCCCCTACAAGGCGGGCTGGGACCCGGCCGAGTCGCTCAGCCGCATGGCCAAGTGGACCGGCGGGCATTTTGATCCGCGTGTGTTCCAGGCCTTTGTGCGCAGCCTGGGCATTTACCCGGTGGGCTCGCTGGTCAAGCTCAACAACGAGAAACTGGCGGTGGTGATTGACCAGTCACAACGTTCGCTGCTCAAGCCCATCGTCAAGGTGTTCTACTCGCTGCGCCACCAGGAACGCCTGCCGCTGCAGGAGGTGGACTTGTCGGCCCCCAACACCAAACTACAAATCCTGGGCCGAGAAGACCCGGCCGACTGGCCCTTCCCCGACCTCGACGACATCTGGTCGGGCGGCGCCGCGCCCCACGGCTGATGCCCGGCCGCGTCAGCGCGCGTTCAAGCCCTCAAAGCAGCTGGTCATCACCATGTCGATGATCTCGCTGTCGCTGTGGGTGCCACTGGCCCGCAAGAAACCCAGCACCGGATCACATGCCCGCGCGTACAGGGTGTAGAGCACGGCAATCGGCGGCAGGTTGCGGTTGAGACTGCCATCGGCCTGGGCCGCTTCAATCCAGGCGCCCAGTCGGTCACTGACCTGCATCAAGCCGTCCATGTACGCGGTGTTCACCATCAAGGCGCCGCGCAGCGCGGAGTTTTCGCTCGGCAACGAAGGCATCTCGCCGGCCAACTGCACCTCCATGGTCCAGCGCGCCACCGCCTTGAGCAGGTCGATGGGGCGCTCCGAGGTGTCGAGGTTGTCGAGAAACGCCACCGCGCGCAGCATCACCTTCACCATCGCCGCAGCGGCCAAATCTTCCTTGCTGGAAAAGTGTTTGTACAGGCTGGCCTTGGCGATGCCCACCTCGGCGGCCACCTCATCCACCGTCATGGCATCAAACCCTTTTTCGGCCAACAGGCGGTTGACGGCCTGGATGATCGCGTCTTCACGCGCCTGGTGCATTTGTTCCCGAAAACTGCGCTTGGCAGGGGGCGATTTCAATACGGCTGAGGACATCCCACATTTCTCCTGCTGCTGATGGTGCACCAAATCAACGTGCAAGTCTATATCCCCACTCATTTGAGTGAATTCATACTGATTAGTCACTTTTGATTCTGATTGGTTAGTATTCAGCCTCGCAAGTTGGCCGCACGCCCGCGAGCCATGTTGTTCAACCACCTGTGAGGCACCCATGCGCATTCCCCGCCGTTCCCTGTTGATGCTGGCCGCCGCCGGCGCCGGTTCTGCCCTGCTGTCCGCCTGTGGCGGTGGCGACGACGACCACAACCCATCAAAAAACATCGTGGAGGTGGCACAAAGCCTGCCCGACTTCAGCATCCTGGTCGAGGCCGTGGTCGCAGCCGATCTGGCCACCACCCTCAGCGGCACCGGCCCCTTCACCGTGTTTGCACCCACCAATGCGGCCTTCGCCGCGCTGCTCACTGAGCTGGGTGTGACCAAAGACGCCCTGCTGGCGGACAAGGCATTGCTCACGGCCGTCTTGACCTACCACGTGCTGCCCGCCAAGGTGGAAGCCAGCGCGGTGGCCGGCGTGTTGGGCCAACCCATCACCACGGTGCAAGGCGGCGTGTTCAAAATCGAATCGAACAGCGGCCTCAAAATCACCGACGGCCGCAACCGGGTGGCCAACATCACCGGCACCGATGTGGCGGCCAGCAACGGCGTGATCCACGTGATCGACAAGGTCATCCTGCCGGCAGACAAGACCATTGTGCAAACCGCCATCGCCTCGGCGCCGGAATTCACGCTGTTGGTCGAAGCGGTGCAAGCCGCTGGCCTGGTGGACGCGCTGAGCGCGACCGGCCCCTTCACCGTTTTTGCGCCCACCAACGCGGCCTTCGCCGCCGCGCTGGCCGAACTGGGCACGACCAAAGAGGCCTTGTTCGCCAACACCGCGCTGCTGACCGCCGTGCTGACCTACCACGTGGTGCCCAGCCGCGTGTTCAAGGCGCAGGTGCCGCTGAACACGCCCATCACTTCGCTGCAGGGCGCCACGTTCACGGTCGGCAGCGATCTGGCCATCACCGACCAGCTGGGCCGAAAAGCCAACATTGTGGCCACCGATGTGCTCACCAGCAACGGCGTGATCCATGTGATCGACAAAGTGATCCTGCCCACGGCACCTGCCTGAGCACGCCCTGAAATCTCCCTTTTCCCTTCAACCACTGCAACAGGACTGACCATGAAAAAACTGCTGATCGCTTCCGTGATGGGCCTGAGCGCCCTGGCCGCACAAGCCGCCGACATCGTTGACACAGCCGTCTCGGCCGGGTCGTTCAAAACCCTGGTGACCGCGGTGCAAGCTGCCGGCCTGGTGGACACGCTCAAGGGCCCTGGCCCCTTCACCGTGTTCGCCCCCTCCGACGAAGCCTTTGCCAAGATCCCGAAAGCCCAACTGGATGCCCTGTTGAAAGACAAGGCCGCATTGACCAAGGTGCTGACCTACCACGTGGTGCCCGGCAAGGTGATGGCCGCCGATGTGAAAGCCGGCAAGGTCAAAACGGTGCAAGGCAGCGAGCTGACCGTCAGCACCATGGGTGGCGTGAAAGTGGACGCGGCCAACGTGGTGAAAACCGACGTGGTGGCCAGCAACGGTGTGATCCACGTGATCGACACCGTGGTGATGCCCAAGTAAACGCTGGCCGAAAAAAAAGCCCGCCCGGCGCTTGCGCCAGCGGGCTTTTTCACGTCTGGCGCAACTGCGTGGCCGCCTCGCGCCGCAAGGCCGCGCTCAGGCCATCGAGCACGTCGGAGGCCAGGTTCCAGCAGTGCCAATACAGCTTGACGCCTTGCGCGTGTGTGGGCGCCACGTTGACCAGCACACCGCGCGCCAGCCGCTCGCGCACCAGCAGTTCGGGCACCACACTCACGCCCCAGCCACGCTGTACCGCCATCACCTGCCCCTCGGACGAAGGCACATAAATCTGCCGCAGGATGACCCGTTGCAGCCCGAAGGCGCGCGCCACAAATTCGCGCTGCATGTCGTCCTTGCGGTTGAAGGTGATGAAGGGCGTCTGGTGGAAATTGTGGGCGTTCAGGCCGGCCGGCAGGTGGCGTTCGGCAAAGGTGGGTGAGGCCACGGCCACGTAGTCCATGGTGCCCAGCGCGTCCATCTTGCAGCCGCGCAAGGCCTGGCCAATGGAGGTGACACAACCCAGCACCTGGCCTTCGCGCAGCCATTCCTGGGTGAAATCCTGGTCGTCGTGGATGATTTCAATCGGCAGGCCACTCTGCGCCAACGGCGTGAGCGCGCCCAGCGCCCAGGTGGCGATGCTGTCGGCGTTGATGGCCACCGAGATGCGCTCGTCATCCCGCCCGCCGCCGGTGGAGCTGGGCGCCAGTTCTTTCAGGTCGCGCTCCAGGTCGGCGCGCAGCAGGCGCATCATCTTCGCGTGTTTGAGCAGCAGTTGCCCCGCCTGCGTGGGTTTGAGCGGGCGGCTGCGCACGATGAGCACCGTGCCCACCTGCGCCTCCAGCGCACGCAGGCGCTGCGACACCGCCGACTGGGTGATGGACAAGCGCTGAGCGGCGCGCTCAAAGCCCCCTTCTTCGATGATGGCGGCCAGGCATTCCAGGGCATCGGGGTCAAAGGTGCTCATGGCATCCTTCCATTAGTCAATCTGATGTTTTTCAATTTAGTTTAATTTCACTTCAATTTCAAGCCGGTTTTTCCCATACTGCGCAACAGTCAAATTTTTCCAAGGTGAACGCTATGCGAGTGGTTGTGATGGGTGCCGGCAT
The DNA here is from genome assembly GCF_042665215.1 of Hydrogenophaga atypica. Classification (NCBI taxonomy): domain Bacteria; kingdom Pseudomonadati; phylum Pseudomonadota; class Betaproteobacteria; order Burkholderiales; family Comamonadaceae; genus Hydrogenophaga; species Hydrogenophaga atypica. The sequence continues at coordinate 263,402 of NZ_JBHTCA010000005.1, read as the reverse complement.
CATTGGTGTGAGCACCGCTTGGCATTTGCTGGAGCGCGGCCACGAGGTCACGCTGGTGGACCGCCAGAACGACGCGGCCCTGGAAACCAGCTTTGCCAACGCGGCGCAGATTTCGGTGAGCTACTGCGAGCCCTGGGCCAACCGCGAAGCCCCGCTGAAGGCGCTCAAGTGGATGTTCTCGCCCACCTCGCCGCTGCTGTTCCGCCCACAATTCGACTGGGACCAGTGGAAGTGGGGCCTGCAATTCCTGGGCCAGTGCAACGACGCTGCCTTCGAGCGCAACGTGGCCCAACTGGTGGCGCTGGGCGCCTTCAGCCACGCCACGCTCAAGGACATGGTGACCACCACCGGCATCGAATACAACCGCCTGGAGCGTGGCATTGCGCATTACTACACCGACACCCAATCGTTCGACGGCGCGGCCAGCGCGGCCGAGGTGATGGGCCGCCATGGCGTGAAGCGCCGGGTGATCTCGCGCGACGAGCTGCTGAACATCGAACCGGCGCTGCGCGCCTTTGGCGACCGCATTGTGGGTGGCACCTACACCCCCTCCGACGAACACGGCGACGCCCGCGTGTTCACCCAGAAACTCGCCGACCTGTGCGAACAAAAAGGCGCGCGCCTGCTGTTCGGCCACGACATCGAGCAGCTCAACACGGCAGGCGGTGAAATGCAAAACGTGCGCGTGCGCGACCGCCGCAGCGGCGAAGTGCGCACCGTCGTGGGCGATGCGTTTGTCGCCGCCTGCGGCTCCTACACCACGCCGCTGCTGCGCACCGTGGGCGTCAACGTGCCCATCTACCCCGGCAAGGGCTACAGCGCCACACTGCCGCTGCTCAAGCCCGAGCTGGCGCCCAGCGTGAGCATGATCGACGACGGCCTGAAGATCGCCATTTCGCGCCTGGGCAACCAGCTGCGTGTGGCCGGCACCATTGAGCTGGGCGGTTTCGACCTGTCGCTGGACACGCCGCTGGCCAAAAAGCGCTGCGAAATGCTGGTGCGCCGCATCGAGGACGTGTTCCCCGGCGTGGCCGACACCCGCACGCCCGAAAAAGGCGGCGACCCGCAGTTCTGGACCGGCCTGCGCCCGGCCACCCCCACCAACATCCCGCTGATTGGCCGCACCCAGGTGGGCAAGCTGTGGGTCAATGCCGGCCACGGCACCTTGGGCTGGACCCACGGCGCCGGCTCGGGCCGCGCCCTGGCCGAACTCATCAGCGGCGAAGTGCCGGCCATGAACTTCAAGTTCCACGGCATGGGATCGGGCGCCAGCAGCCAGGCGACCAACTGGAAGCGGCACAGCGTCGCCGCCTGACGCGGCTTCAGTGCAGCGTGCCGGTGGTGCGCATGCCCGGGGCGGTGTCGGCCAGAAAAGACAGCACCGCCGCATCAAAGTCGTCGGGGGCCTCCAGGTTGGGCCATCGGCCCACCCCGGAGAGCACGGCGCAGTGCGCCAGGGGCAGATCAAGCGCCATGGCCTGCACCCGCTCAGGGGTGGCGACGCCGTCGAATTCACCCGTCAGCAACAACGTGGGCACCCGCACATGGGCCAAGGCGGCCTGGCGGTCAAAGCGTGACTGGGCATCCAGCGCCCTGCGGTAGGTGGACACAAACACGCCGCCCAGGGCGTGCTCGGCCAGTTGTGCGCCCTCGGGCAGCGAACCCGGTCCCACCTGCCGGGGCACCAGGCGCTGCGCCAGATCGCGCATGTTCAGGCCGGCATCCAGGGGCGCGGTGCGCTCACTCGCATAAGCCTCGCGCTGAGCCGCTGGCAGGCCGACAAAACTGGCCAGCGAACCGCTCAAAATCAAGCGGTTGACCAGATCGGGGCGGCGCAACACCACCTCTTGCGCCACCATGCCGCCCATGCCCTGCCCCAGCAGGATCACCGAGGCGTGCGAGCCGTCCGGGCGCTGCGTCAGCGCTTCGATCAGGGCCACACAGCGCGCGGCCAGGCCCTTGAAGTCGTAGGGCTCAACGGGTGGGCTGTGTCCGTAGCCGGGCATGTCCCAAGCCACCGCCTGGTAGCCTTGCAAGGCAAAGCTTTCGACCTGAGGCGCAAACGCCACGTGGCTGGCGTCCACGTCGTGCAACATCAGCAGAACAGGGCCTCGGCCCAGCGTGGTGAATCGCGGCAACATGGCCCCATGGTACGCCCTGCCAAGGCGCTGCGGGCATACTACAGGCCCCCCATGCCCGACACCCCTGGCCCCTTGATGCCCCTCCCTCCCCCCAGCACACGCGCCTTCCGCGATGCCCTGGGCATGTTCGCCACCGGCGTCACCATCGTCACCGCACGCGCGGCCGATGGCAGTCTGGTGGGCCTGACCGCCAACTCCTTCAATTCGGTGTCCCTGTCGCCACCCCTGGTGCTGTGGAGCCTGTCGCGGGCTGCGGGCTCCATGGCCACCTTCGCCAGCGGCTCGCACTACGCCATCAACGTGCTGGGGGCCGACCAGCGCGCCCTGGCCGAGCGTTTTGCCGCCAAAGACGTGGACCGCTGGACCGGCGTGGCCTTCAGCGAAGGCGCTGGTGGTGCACCGCTGCTGGACGGTGCCGTTGCGGTGTTTGAATGTTTCAACCGCAGCCAGTACGAAGAAGGCGACCACGTGATTTTTGTGGGTGAGGTGGAACGTTGCCAGCACCGCAGCGGGGCCTCGCCACTGCTCTACCACGGCGGCCAGTTCTACACCGAACACCCGCTCTGAGAGAGGGTGCGGGCACCCGCCAACCATCACATGTATCGATTCGAGCGGGTTACCATGGGTGTCCCCTGTTTCAAGAGGACGCGCCATGACTTTTGTCGAATCGATTCAGACCTGTTTTCGGAAGTACGCCACCTTCGCCGGGCGCGCAGCGCGCCCTGAATACTGGTGGTTCGTTCTGTTTCTCGTCCTGACGCAGGTCGTGGCCGAGATGACCTCCCCGACCTTGTCGGCCGTTTTTGTGATTGCCACGCTGATTCCTGCCATCGCTGCCGCCACGCGGCGACTACACGATGTTGATCGCAGCGGCTGGTGGCAGCTGATCGGCTTCATTCCGCTGATCGGCTGGATCGTGCTGATTTACTGGATGTGCCAGCCGGGCAAGGAACCCAATCGCTTCGGGCCGGCACCCAACAGCCCCTCTCAGATACAGGATTTCAGCCAAGTCTGAGCGAGCGGTCTTGGGCCCGCGCGGCTCAAGCCAGCACCACGGCCTCAAACGCGGGGTGCAGTTCGTCGATCCAGTGGTTGACCTCGTCCTCGCTGACCTGCAGATACGCCAGGCAAGCGGGGCCATGGCGCTGCCATTCGCGCAGTGGCGGCAGGCCCTCGTGCTGGTGCACCAGGTGGTCGGCAATCAAACCCATGGCCACCAGGCGGCGTTCGGTGTCGCCCAAACCGCTGTCGCTCAGGCAGGTGAAGTCGTGGTGCAGACGGATGGCCACCGCCACGGGCAACGGCAGGCGCCAGGTGCGCGCCACGATGGCACCCACCACCGCGTGGTCGGTGCGGTGGTTGGCGTTTTCGGTCTGGGTGAAGCTGCGGTCCTGGCGGGCCATGGCTTCGGTGAGGGTGCCGCCGTAGCCTTTGACGCCTGCCATCATCACCGGCATGCCGACGTGGCAGAACAGACCAAAGGTGTAGGACAGGCCGGGGTCCATGCCATACAGCTGCTGGCCGATGTGTTCGCAGGCGATGGCACGGCGGGTGGAGCTTTCCCAGAAGTGCGCCAGCAAGGGTGAATGCACCTGCAGCGCGTGGCGGGTGAGAAAGCCGCTGAGCAGTTTGACCGATGGTTTCATGCCCAGCACGTTGAGCGCCTGCCCCACGCCAGTGACCGGCTGTTGCAGGCCGTACAGCGGGCTGTTGGCCTGGCGCAGCAAAGCGGCGGCCATGGCCACATCGGCGCTGGCGATGCGGGCAATGGCTTGCGGGTCGGGGTCGTGCGTGGCGGTGGCGTCCTGCAGCTGCACCAGCAGCTCCGGGCACGGCGGTATGACGATGTCGCGCACCGGCCCGCTGCGGCGGGCCAGGTCCAGGGCCTGCACCAGTTGTTCGTTCTTCAATCGGTTGGCGGCGATGGGCACGCCTGCCTCGGTTTCATGCGGGCACCCCGTTTGGCTGAGGCAGGTGTGCCGAATGCCGCAAGGCCCATGCCTGCCATTCTGCCGCAGGCAGGGGCCGGCTGAAGTGGAAACCCTGCAACTCGTCGCAGCCCAAACCGCGCAGGCTGTTGGCGGTGGCCAGGTCTTCCACCCCTTCGGCCACCACGCGCAGGCCCAGGGTGTGACCCAGGGCAATGACGGCGCGGGTGATGGCCATGTCCGCCGGATCGTTGAGCATGTCGTCCACAAAGGAGCGGTCGACCTTGAGCTTGTCGATATCAAAGCGTTTGAGGTAGGCGAGGCTGGAGTAGCCGGTGCCAAAGTCGTCGATGGACAGCTGCAGGCCCAGCGCCTTGAGCGCGGCCATCTGCGCCTGCGCCGCCACGGCGTTGTCCATCAGCTGCGACTCGGTGATCTCCAGCTCCAGGCACTGCGGGCACATACCGGTGCGTGCAATCAGCGCTTGCAGGAACGGCACCAGTTCGGGGTCTGCCAGTTGCGAAGCAGAAATGTTGACAGAGACCTGGCACCTGTGCAGCGGGTGGCCCTCGTCGCCGGCCGCCAGGGCCTGCCACCCCACCCAGGCCGCACAGGCCTGCTCCAACACCCAGGCGCCTATGGGCTTGATCAGACCGGTTTCTTCGGCCACCGCGATGAATTCGGCAGGCGGCACCGACCCCAGGGCCACGCTGTCCCAGCGCAACAAGGCCTCGGCGCCCACCAGGGCCAGCGTGGCGGCATCCACCCGGGGCTGAAAGTGCAGGCTCAGTTCGCCGCGGTCCAGCGCCTTGCGCAGGTGGTGCTCCACCGATTGGCGGGCCAAGGCGCGCTGGTCGGTCTCCTCGGAATAGAAACGCGCCATGTCGCGCCCGGTGGCCTTGGCTTCGTACATGGCGGCGTCGGCGCGGCGCATGAGCTCATCGAGCTGCACGCCATCGTCGGGGTAAACGGCGATGCCCACGCTGCACGAGACGTTGAGTTCATGCCCGTCCACCGGGTGCGCCTGGCGGATCAGCGGGATCAGGCGGCGCTCCACGGTCAGGCGCACCTCGTCCTTGCTGGCCACGTCGCGCATGATGATGACGAACTCGTCGCCACCCAGGCGGCTCACCGTGTCGTGCCCACGCACCGATTGTTTGAGCCGCTCGGCCACCGAGCGCAGCAAACCATCGCCGATGTGGTGGCCCAGGGTGTCGTTGATGATCTTGAAGCGGTCGAGGTCGATGAACAGCACGGCCACCTGCTTGTGGTGCAGGGCGGCGTGAGCAAGTGCGTCCTGCAGCCGCTGCACACACAGCGAGCGGTTGGGCAGGTCGGTCAGCACGTCGTGGTGGGCCAGGTACTGGATGCGTTCTTCCTTGGCTTTGCGGTCGGTGATGTCGATGCAGATGCCGATGAAGTTGCCGATGCCGCCGGCCACACTGCCGTCGCGCACGGCCGAGACCATGAGCCAGGCCGGGTAGGTGTCGCCCGAACGGCGGCGAAAGCGCACCTCGCCCTGCCAGGCGTCCTTGTCCTGCAACACACGGCCAATCACCGTGCCCAGCGGCACGCCGGCGTTTTCTTCCAGCAGAAAGCCCAGGTCTTCACCGATGATTTCGTAGAAGTCATAGCTGGTGCTGCGGCAGAAGGCCTTGTTGACGCTCAAGATCTTGCGTTCGGCGTCCATGATGATGATGCCCTCGGACGAGGCTTCGAACACCTTGGCCCACAGCTCCAGCCGCTGCTCCATGACCTTGAGCACGTTGATGGGCGTGAAGGCCGTCAGCACCGCGTCGCGGCCCTGGAACTGCAGCCGGCGCGCCGACAACACCGCCCACGAGGGTTCGGCGCCACCTTTCCAGCGCACCTCGAATTCGTCCACCACGCCGTTATCGGCCAGGCGTTGAAAGAAGCGCGCGCGCACGCTGGGCTCCAGGCCCTCGCGCCACGGATCGCTGTTGCGGCCATTGAGCCAGGGGCTGGCGGGTGCGTTGGCGTGCAAGACCTCGTGTTCGGGCACCGAGGTGACGACCATGGGAATGGGGAAGGCCTCCACCAGCTCACGCTGGGCAGCGCTGGCGCGGGCGCTGGCCGCCAGTTCCTGCTGCAGCAGGCGCTCGCGGTCGAGCTGGGCCAGCATCTCGTTGAAGGCGTTCACCAGGCGGCCAATTTCATCGCGGCTGGCCCACTCGGCGCGCAGGCTGTGGTCGCCGCTGCGGCGCACCTCGTCGGCCACGTTGGCCAGGTGGCCCAGGGGTTTGGCAATTTGCCGTGCCACCAGGTAGACCAGGCTGAGGATGCAGGCCAGCAGCGCCAACGCCGTGCCCAAATGCAGCCACATGCGGGCGTACAAGCCGTCGACGCGCTTGTCCAGCAAGCCGTCCAACGTGCGGATGCCGCCCTGCCAGGTCTGGCGCAGGTTTTCCAGCAGCAGGTGGTACTCGACCTGCAAGGCGGTGCGGTCGCGCTCCAGTGTGCCTTCGGCGGCCATGGCCTGCACCAGGGCCTGGAAACGCTGGGCGTTGTCGCGCAGCGCTTCGCGCGAGGCGCGCAAGCTTTGCTGCAAGGCCGGGCCACCGGCCACAAAAGCCTGCCCATAGTCCGCCTCGACGCCGCGCACCACGGCCTCCAGCCGGCCGGCCAGGGTCAGCAGTTCGGCGGTGCGGTTGGACGCCTGGGTCGCCGTCGCGGCGCTGCGGGCACCGGTGCGGGTCTGGTCCTCCACAAAACGCCGGGTGTCGTACACCACCTGCAGCAACTCGGGAAAACGCAGCACCACCAGCGACATCACGTAGTAGCTGTCCAGATCGGGATCGAGGATGAGGTTGGACTGGTTGCCCACCGACGTCAGCAGTTCGCGGCCCTGGCGCAGCACCAGATCGCGGGCGCGGTCGTCGGCCGTGCCGGGCATGCTCAGCTGCTCCAGCGTGGCGGCAAAGGCCGCGCCCTGCTCACCCGTCTGCAGCACCTCGTCGTGCGCCTGCCGCACCGCCGCCAGCGCTTGCAAGTGCGAGGTCGAAAGCAAGGGCGCGTCGCCCTGCTGAAGAAACACCGCCATCAACGCCTCGCTGGCCGCTGCGGTGTACACCGTGCCCACCGTTTCTTTGCGGGTGAAGTCGATGGCCAGGAATTTCTCGTGGATGAGGATGCCCGAGACGTAGATGACGGCGCTCAGATCCAGCAGGTAGATGAGCATGAGCTTGCGGCCCACGCTGAGCCTGCCCAACCAACCCGAAACGCGTTGCACCAGTGCCATCGCCGTCATGCCTTTTTTGACCTCGGCGCAGGACCGCGCCAATTGTCAAATCAAGCAAGTTCTGGGCCACAACGCACCAAGCTGGGGCAAAAAAGGCGCCTCGCGGGCGCCTGCTGAACACCGGTGGGTGGGGCGCGTCAGCTTTTCTTGGCCAGCCCCAGGCGTTCGATGGTGGCCTTTTCGGCGGCATAGGTGCGCGCCGCGTAGGCCGTGTAGTCGGCGGTGCTCATGTACACGGAGGGCATGTAGAAGCGGTCCAGGGTGGCCTGCACCTTGGGGTCGTCCAGCGTGGCCTTGAAGGCGTCGTGCAGCACCTTGACCACGGCGGGGTCCATGTTCTTGGGGCCGCCAATGCCAAAAGGCGATTCGGTGATGGTGTCCCAGCCGCTTTCCTTGACGGTGGGCACGTCAGGGAAGGCCTTGTTGCGTTTGCTGCCCAGCGTGGCCAGCAGGCGCAGCTTGCCACTTTGCACATGGGGCGCAAATTCGGTGGTGCCGCTCATCACACGGATGTGCCCGCCCAGGATGGCCTGCATGATTTCGGCCGAACCTTTGTAGGCAATGGGATTGAGCTGGATACCGGCCTTTTCGCTGAACTCCTCGATGGCCAGGTGCGGCGTGGTGCCGGTGCCGGTGTGGCCGTATTCCAGCTTGCCGGGATTGGCCTTGGCGTAGGCCACCATTTCCTTGAGGGTTTTGAAAGGCGCGTCGGCGGTGCAGGCAATGCCAAAGGTGTAGCCGGTCAGGCAGGCGATGTGGGTGATGTCCTTGACCGGGTCGAACGCCATCGGCTGCATGTGCGGCAGGCGGTAAATGCCCAGCGGCAGCTGCGTGAGCAGGTAACCGTCGCCTTTGGCGTTGACCATGGCGGTGGCGCCCAGGGTGCCGCCAGCGCCCGGTTTGTTGTCGATCACCACCGACACCCCCAGGGTGCGCGAGGCGCTTTCGGCAAAGGCGCGCATCACCGCATCGCTGCTGCCACCCGCCGGCCAGGGCGCGATCAGGGTGATGGGCCGAGAGGGGAATTTGTCTTGCGCCAGCGCGGGCAAAGCCACGGTGGCGGCGGCGCCAGCGGTCAGGGCCAGGGCCTGGCGGCGATTGAGGTGCTTGGGCGTCATTGCGAGGGTCTCCGTCGTGGGTGAATGTGAACGCCCACACGTTACGGCCAGACGCCAGCGGCTGAAAAGCGGGGCAGCCCTAGGCCCCCCGCCGTTTCAGTCTCACGCGCGACTCGACCGCGCCGTGGCAAAGGCGACGTACCAATCCAGGCAAGCGGGGTTGGCCATGGCGTCTTTGTTGACCACTTTCTCGATGGGCTGGCCCAGCAGCAGTTTCTTGATGGGCAGCTCCTGCTTTTTGCCGCTGAGCGTGCGCGGCACCTCGGCCACCTGGTGGATGCTGTCGGGCACAAAACGCGGCGAGAGCGCGGTTTTGATGGCCGTGTTGATGCGCCCCTTGAGCGCATCGTCCAGCGTCACGCCCGGGCGCAGCACCACAAACAGCGGCATGTCGCTGTCCCGGCCCAAGTACTCCAGGTCCACCACCAGGCTGTCGAGCACCTCGGGCAGGGCTTCGACGGCGTTGTAGATTTCGCTGGTGCCCATGCGCAGGCCGTGGCGGTTGATGGTGGCGTCGCTGCGGCCATAAATCACGCAGCCGCCGTCGGTGCCGATCTTGAGCCAGTCGCCGTGGCGCCAGACGCCGGGGTACATGTCGAAGTAGCTGGAGAGGTAGCGTTGATCGCCCTCATCGCCCCAGAAGTACAGCGGCATCGAGGGAATGGGCTGGGTGCAGACCAACTCGCCGACCTCGCCGATGACGGGCTGGCCTTGTTCGTTCCAGGCCTCCACGGCGCAGCCCAGCAAGCGGCATTGCATCTGGCCAGGCACTTGCGGCAATTCGCGGTTGCCGCCGATGAACGCGCCGCAAAAGTCGGTGCCGCCGGAGATGTTGCACCACCAGATGTCGGGCGTGCCAATGGCGGCAAACTGCGCCGTGCCCCAGCGCTGCACCTCATCGGGCAGGGGCGAACCGGTGCAGCCCAACGCCCGGATGTGGTGCAAGTCGTGGCCGGCGGCCTGCAGGGCGGGCAAATCGACGCCCGCCTTCATGTTGTTGGTGAAGAAGGCCGCACCGGCGCCGAAGAAGGTGACCCGGTGCCGCGCGGCGAACCGCCACAACACCGTCCAGTCGGGTGCCTCTTTGCTGCCGCCGGGGCTGCCGTCGAACAGGCAAATGGTGGTGCCGCCGGCCAGGCCACCGAGCTGGGCGTTCCACATCACCCAGCCGGTGGAGCTGTACCAGTGGAAACGCTCGCCCCAGCTGTTGGGGGCGTAGCTGGCGCCGATGTCATTGTGGATGCACTTGAGGGCAAACAGCGTCATCAGGATGCCGCCGTGCCCGTGCACGATGGGTTTGGGCAAACCCGTGGTGCCGCTGGAGTACACCACCCACAGCGGGTGGTCGAAGGGCAGGTAGTCGGGCTCGAAGGCGGCCACGGCGGGGTTGTCGCGCGCGGTCAAGGTGTCGAAGTCGTGCGCGTCCGCCACACGTTCGGCGGCGAAGCGGCTGCGCAGCACCACGGTGTGTGCCAGTGAGGGCAGGGCCGCGCGCAGCTCCTGCACCACCTGGCTGCGGTCCAGCGCCTTGCCGGCATAAAACACGCCATCGGCGGCGATCAAGGCCTTGGGTTCGATCTGACTGAAGCGGTCGAGCACGGCGGCCGTGCCCATGTCGGGCGCACACACGCTCCACACGGCGCCGATGCTGGCGCAGGCCAGAAAGGCCACCATGGTTTCGGGCACGTTGGGCAGGTAGGCGGCCACGCGGTCGCCGCGTTCAATGCCCAGCTCGCGCAGGCACAGGGCCAGCGAGGCCACCTGGCGTTGCAACTCGGGCCAGGTCATCTCGCGCACACGACCGGTTTCGTCCTCGCTGACGATGGCCAACATGCCCGCCGCGTGGGCCGGCGCCACGTGGCGCATCACCTGCCGTGCGTAGTTGACTTGGGCGCCTTCGAACCACTTCACGTGGGGCATGGGGCCACCCGACAACACCGCGCTGTGTGGGGTGGGCGAGGCCATCTCAAAGTAATCCCAGATGCTTTGCCAGAAGGCTGACAGGTCGGTGGTGGACCAGCGCCACAGCGCGTCAAAGCTGTCGAAGTGCAGGTTCCGATGTTCGGCCAGCCACTGCTGGTACAGACGCAGCCGAGGCACAAACGGGGCGGCCATGGGGTGTTGTGTTGTCTCCATGGGGGCATTATTGCGGCCGACGAACGGCAAGCGTTGTCACGCACATTATTTCGCACGAGTGTGCTAAATTCTCGCCCATGGACGCCCGCACCCAAAAAAGCGAACTCACCCGCGCCGCCATTGTGGGCGCGGCGCTAGACTTGGCTGCGGCCGAAGGGCTGGAGGCGATTTCGCTCCAGGTCGTGGCAGACCGCATTGGCCTGTCCAAAAGCGGCGTCTTCTCCCGCGTGGGTTCGCGCGAGGCACTGCAAATGGCGGTGATCGACGAATTTGGCCGGCGTTTCCTGGCCGACGTGTTTGTGCCCGCCATGCAGGTGCCCAAGGGCCTGCCCCGGCTCAACGACATCGTGCGACGCTGGTTCATCCGCATGCGCGACGTGGAAACCCACACCGGCTGCCTGTTCACGGCTGGCGCCTTCGAGCTGGACGACCGCGAGGGCGAGCTGCGCGAGCACCTGCTGGGCGAAGTGACACGTTGGCGCGCGGCCCTGCGGCGCACCGTGTTGCAGGCGGTGGACGCCGGCCACCTCAAGCCCGACACCGACCCGGAGCAACTGGTGGGGGAAATCTACAGCCTGGCCATCGGGCTCATCCACGACGCCCGCTTCCTGCGCGACCCGCGAGCCGCCGACCGCGCCCAGGCGAGCTGGGAGCGGCTGATCCGCAGCTACCAACCCTGACCTCTTTTTTTGCCTTCATTTCGCACGATCGTGCGAAATATAACTGGAGAAGACCATGACCCCCATTGCCCTGGAAACCGCCGCCAGCTACTACAACGCCAGCCCGGGCACAGGCTGGTTCCGCTGGGCGCTGGGTGCCGCCCAGCGTCTGTCGCCCGCCCTGGCCGAACGCGCGGCCACGCGCCTCTTCCTCACGCCGCTGCCGCCCAAGTGGCTACAGCGCCGCCACCCCTGGGCCGCGCAGTGGCAGGTGGAGCATTGGGACTTCGAGGCGACCAACCTCACGCTCTACAGCCGCCCGGCCGCACCCCACGGGCCGCTGGTGCTGTTGGTGCATGGCTGGGGTGGGCACGCCGGGCAGATGCGCGAGCTCGCGGCCGCCGTGTCGGCCCGTGGGTTGCGGCCGGTGCTGCTGGAACTGCCCGCCAACGGCCGCAGCCGGGGCGTCACCAGCAATCTGCCGCAGTTCGCCCGCGCCATCGGCTACGTGGTGGCCCGCCTGCGCCAGCAGGGGCACGAGGTGCGGGCGGTGCTGGCCCATTCGCTGGCAGCCAACGCCCTGGCTTACGCGGCCGGGCGCGGGCTCGATGTGCCACGCCTGGTGCTGCTGGCGCCGCCGGCCTCGCCCCACGACTACACCCGCTTGTTCGCCCACGTGTTCGGGCTCAGCGAAACGACCCGCGCCGCGCTGCAGCACCGCGTGGAAACCCGCGAGGCGGTGCTGATGCGTCAATTCGAACCGACGTCTTCAGGCCCGCGCGTGGGCGCGGCCACCCTGGTGGTGCACGACCGCGAGGACCGCATCAACCCCTTCGCCGACGGCCTGGCATTTGCGCAGTCCATCCCGCAAGCGGACTGGTTGGAAACCAGCGGGCTGGGCCACGTGCGCCTGCTCAAAGCCCCGGCCGTGCTGGACGCCGTGGTGGCACACGTTGCTTGACATTTGAATTAGCATCGCCCCACTTCAACAACCCGAGGATGAAGCGATGGGCATGTTCAACTGGAAAGAAAAAAGCGATGCCTCCCTGCAGGCCGGCGGGGTGATCGGCCCCGACGAGCGCCTGCCCTGGCCACAAACGGCGGTGATGGGCGTGCAACACCTGATCGCCATGTTCGGCGCCACCGTGCTGGCGCCCATCCTCATGGGCTTCGACCCCAACGTGGCGGTGCTCATGAGCGGCATCGGCACCCTGATCTTCTTCTTCATGACCGGCGGCAAGGTGCCCAGCTACCTGGGCTCCAGCTTTGCCTTCATCGGCGTGGTGATCGCGGCCAGCGGCTACGGCGGCTCGGGCCCCAACGCCAACCTGGGCGTGGCGCTGGGCGGCATCATCGCCTGCGGCGCCTTGTATTTCCTCATTGGCCTGATTGTGCAAGCCGTGGGCATTGGCTGGATCGAGCGCTTCATGCCGCCGGTGGTCACCGGTTCGGTGGTGGCGGTGATTGGCCTGAACCTGGCGCACATCCCCATCAAAAACATGGCGCCCACCGGTTTTGACGCCTGGATGCAGGCCATCACCTTCGTGAGCGTGGCCCTGGTGGCGGTGTTCACCAAAGGCATGGTGCAGCGCCTGCTCATCCTCATGGGCCTGATCGTGGCGAGTGTCATCTACGCCGTGCTCACCAACGGGCTGGGCATGGGCAAACCCATGGACTTGTCCGGCGTGGCCAACGCCGCCTGGATCGGCATGCCCAACTTCAGCGCGCCGGTCTTCACCGGAAACGCCATGCTGCTGATCGCGCCGGTGGCCATCATCCTGGTGGCCGAAAACCTGGGCCACATCAAGGCCGTGACCGCCATGACCGGCAAAAACCTCGACGTCTACATGGGCCGCGCCTTCATGGGCGACGGCGTGGCCACCATGGTGGCCGGCAGCGCGGGCGGCACCGGCGTGACCACCTACGCCGAAAACATCGGCGTCATGGCCGCCACCAAAATCTACTCAACCGCCGTGTTTTTTGTGGCCGCGCTGATGGCGGTAGTGCTGGGCTTCAGCCCCAAGTTCGGCGCCGTGATTCAGGCCATTCCGCTGCCGGTGATGGGCGGCGTGTCCATCGTCGTGTTCGGTCTCATCGCCATCGCCGGCGCCAAGATCTGGGTCGAGAACAAGGTGGACTTCTCCGACAACAAAAACCTCATCGTCGCCGCCATCACCCTGGTGCTGGGTACCGGCGACTTCACCCTCAAGTTCGGCGGCTTTGCGCTGGGCGGCATCGGCACCGCCACATTTGGGGCGATCCTGTTGTATGCGTTGTTGAACCGCAAGACTTGAGCCCCATCAAAGAAGAATTGAGAATGTGGCGATGCGAAAACTGGCCATGCTCAACCGGTCGGGCACAGACGCTGAAGACGTTGAGATCGTGGATTACCACTGAAGGAGCATGACCGTGCGCGAAGTCCCTTACCCACATCCCGGTGAAATTCTGCTGGAGGAATTTCTCAAGCCGATGGGCATCACCCAATACCGGCTGGCCAAAGAAATTGGCGTGCCACAGCGCCGCATCGGCGAAATTGTGGCCGGCACACGGGGGGTATCGGTGGATACCGGCCTGCGCCTGGCACGGTTCTTCGGTGTGTCCGAAGACTTCTGGATCGGCCTGCAATCCGACCACGACCGCGAGATGTCCAAGCAAGCCTTGTCGTCCACCCTCGCTGCCATCACACCATGGGCAAGTGAGGCGGAACACGCCTGAAGCGCCACGCTACAAGGCATCCAACGGGCTAAGCACCCCGCGCCCACCCTTGTTGAGCACATGGGTGTAGATCATGGTGGTGCTCACGTCCGCATGGCCCAGCAACTCCTGCACGGTGCGAATGTCGTAGCCAGCCTGCAGCATGTGGGTGGCAAACGAATGGCGCAACACGTGGGGCGTGACAGGCTTGGCGATGCCAGCCCGCCGCGCTGCCTCGCGCACCGCGCGCTGGACCGATTCAGGAAACACGTGGTGCCGCCGCTCCATGGCCTGACCAGTGCGCGCATCAGGACGGGGGTCCATGGCCCGCACGGGTGACGGAAACACCCACTGCCAGCCCCAGGTGCGGTCGGCATTCGGGTACTTCACCGCCAGCGCGTGCGGCAAATACACCCGTCCCAGCCCGGCCTGCACATCTTTCTCATGCAAGGCACGGGCGTGGTCCAGTTGGGCCTGCAGCGGACGCATCAGGTTCTCAGGCAGCACCGTCACGCGGTCTTTGTTGCCCTTGCCTTCGCGCACAACGATCTCGCGCCGGGCAAATTCCACATCCTTCACGCGCAGCCGCAGCACCTCCATCACACGCATGCCGGTGCCATAAAGCAATTGCGCAATCAGGCCCGTGGTGCCCTGCATGTGCAACAGCAATTCGCGCACTTCGGTAGGCGTGAGCACCACCGGCAAACGGCGCGGCGCCTTGGCCTGCACCACTTCGTCCAGCCAAGGCAAGTCGATATTCAATACCGATTTGTACAAATACAAAATGGCCGATTTGGCCTGATTCTGGGTGGACGCCGACACCTGCCTGTCCACCGCCAAATGTGTGAGAAACGCCGCCACCTCTGCCGCGCCCATCTCCACCGGGTGGCGCTTGTTGTGGAACAGCACAAAACGGCGCACCCAATCCACATACGCCTGCTCGGTGCGAATGCTGTAATGCCGCGTGCGCAAATCGGCCCGCAACCGGTCCAGCAGCTTGGGCGCCGCGGGCGGTGGGCTCTGTGGGCTGGCCTCAGCGTTCGTCAGACCTGTCATCCGGAAAATTTTAGGTTTGCCTAAAAGGCGAGACACGAGTCCAACCCCTTGTTTAACAATAAATGAGGGTTGATGGTGCCGCGTTATCCGACCAAAAACACTAGGATGACTGGTCGTCTATTTCTAGTTCCACCGACACCGTTGCTACGTCTGGGAAAAACTCGTCAGGATATGCCATTTGCCAGCGCTGTATACAACGGGACTTTTCTGGTAGCTTGCGCTGCGCCACTGGCATGCGGCACAAGCGAGCTTGAGCGGACATGCCAGTGGCGCAGCGTGAGCACAATCAGAAATTTGTCGGGTTTTGCGAGCAAATGCAAAGGGAGAAAAGTGACATGGCCGCACTCACCGCAACGGCGCAGGTCGAACTCATTTCGTTAGGCAGCACCAAACACCCACGCTCCTGCGCCCTTACGATCTTGCCGGTAGTATCATGGCGCATGAACGCGGCAGCCAAGCTTCTCGCCTCCATGCGGCGATCTCAACTCGATTGGCAGATTGGTGACCTCCAGACCGTCGCCCGCCAGAACGGTATCGATTGGCGGCACCAGAAGAGCAGCCACTGCGTGTTCATACGAGACGACGGTCGAACCCTGTCCGTACCAGCGCACCGACCTATCAAGCCGATCTACGTTCGAAAGTTCGTCGAACTCATCGATGGAGCATGAGCCATGAGCAAGCTGACTGACTACCCGTTTGAAGTGCGCCCCCTCTCTTCGGAAGAAGGCGGCGGCTATCTCATCTCGTTCCCGGACTTCGCTGAGTGCATCTCGGACGGAGAGAGCGTAGATGAAGCCATAGAGAACGGCCGTGACGCACTGAAAGCCACCATCGCCGCTCTGAAGTCCAAGAAGTTGACCGTGCCGGCGCCGAACAGCGGTGGGGTCGCTTCCGGTAAGTTCGTGGCCCGCGTTCCCAAGACCGTGCACGCGCAACTGGCTACGCGTGCGCGTGCGGAGGGGGTTTCTCTCAATGCCCTCGTCCTCACCTTCATTGCACAAGGTCTAGGCGGCAGCGGCGGCAAAGCACGCGCAAAAGGTGCTGCCTAACCCCTCGCTCAACCGGAGCGCCAACGGCGGGCCACCAGGCCCGGTCTGTGGCGCGGTACATTCTCCACAGCCCGGGCCTGGCGCCCCGCCGCTGGCACCCGGTTAGCTCGAACGTTAGAACGCATTCGCATGGCGACTGAGCTACACCTTTCCTTCGTGCCTGTGGCTCCGCAAGACGCGAGTGAGCTGGCCGATCTGAGGGTCGAAGCAATGCGCGAAAGCCTGGAGCGAGTTGGGAGATTCGACCCAGTTCGAGCGCGTGAGCGCTTCTTGTCGAGCTTCACCCCTGAGAACACGCGACACATCGTTCGGTCTGGTAGCCGTGTTGGCTTTGTCGTCGTCAAACAGCAGGGCGAAGGCCTGCTGCTTGACCATCTCTACATTCGCCCGAGGCACCAAGGCCAAGGCATCGGCGCCGCCGCTCTTGAGCAGGTCTTTGCCGAGGCTGATGCGTCTGGTAAGCCTGTGCGAGTCGGCGCACTGAAAGGCAGTGACTCCAATCGCTTCTATGCTCGCCACGGCTTCGAACTGGTGGAGAGGGGTGAATTCGACAACTACTACATGCGGCCGAGCAAAAATGCGTTCTAACCATTCCTATATGGACTCCCCCTCAACGGCAAGGGACTGACCGATTGGGGCCCAGTGGGTAAAGCACCTGCAGTCGTATATCCGGCATCTGTAGTGGGATCGTCAATGTCCCGTGCCGACATGGAATCTGCGTCACCGCGTCGCCACACGCTGCAAGCGGCTGTGTTCAAGCCGGAAGAGTTATCGGCGTTGTGCGGTGTGGGAGGAACCCGGTTGGCCATGATGGTCGATCAAACCCGTCGCAAAGGTGAGCTGGTGGGGAGAGAAACTGGTGCTTTCTTGATCAGCAAAAAGACATGGTCGCGCCGCTCATGTGGGCAAGGCAAAGCTCTGCCTGTCTGCTTTTTTGCTCAGCCTGGCCGCCTCATCGAAAGGCGTGTGGTCGCGCAGCGTGGCAAAGCAGATGCGCGCGAGCTTGTTGGCCAACGCACAGGTGGCCTTGTTGTGGTTGCTGCGGCCTTGCACATCCAGCGCCCAGCGCCGGATGCCGCAGACCTCCCTGCCCGCGCCATCGGCCACCTTGGCCGCTCGCAGCACGCTGCGCGCGCCGTGGGTGAGCAGCATGCGCAGGTAGCGGTCACCCTTCTTGGAGATGCGCCCCAGGTAACGACTCGAGTAGCATGCATTTCGGACTCCTTTCGTTTGAAGACCTGATCCCCACGCCCATGAAGACCAGTGCGCATTTGTCGCCCAAACAAACGGGGGAGTCCATCCCATCACTCAAGCGGAGCGCCGCATGATCTTCGCCGTTGAAACCGAGGAGCGCACGCTCATCGCCTTCGCCGGTCAGGCAGAGGCGGTGGCATATTGCGAGGGCCTCGATGTTGAAGCCGCCATCTGGCTGTTTTGGAGCGATAGCGGCGAGCCACTGGAGGCCGAGTTTTCAGTTCCAAACAAGCGGGGCGTTTTCGGGTCGCGTAACGGCACCTACTCGCTTGTCCCAGCGTCTCCGAACCACCATGCCCACTTATCGGAAGCGCTGGACGAGGTCTTGACTTTTGAGTCCGCCGCCCCGTTCGACTCGGCTCAAGGTGTTCGCGACTATTTGGAGAATGCCAATGCGTAGGAGGTCGGCAGTTCGCGAGCGGCACAACCTTTCGCTCCAGCGGACGGCTTCGCCGCCCGGTGAGCTTCGACGTTGGGCGCCTATGAAACTAGCTATCACGATGCTTTTTCTTCTATCCGCAATGGCCTTTGCTGAGCCAGAGAAGGAGCCATTGCCAGCGGACGTATTGGCCTTCATCAAGCAGAGCGATATGTGTGATCACTTCCGTGGGGAGGAGCCATACGATGAGGAGCGTCGGATGTTCCTGGAACAGAACATGACCGAGCTGTGTACGGGCTCTGATCGAAGGCTTGCCGAACTAAAGGCCAAGTACCTAGGCAATGACTCCGTTCAGGCTGCACTTGCCGGCTACGAAGTAGATATAGAAACTGCGCAGTAGTCGCCCAGCCATTCGCTGCAGGCGCGACTGGTCAGGCGGTGCATACAATGCTGCACTGTGCCCCGGCTAGGCCAGGCTGCGCAAGGCATAAGCGGCCATAAGCGCAGCCCCCTGGGTGAGGGCGTCTTCATCGATGTTGAACTTGGGGTGGTGGTGGGGGTAGCAGGCGCCCACCGACGGGTTCTGTGCGCCAACCAGTGCCATGAGGCCTGGGCAGAGCGCGAAGAAGTCACCAAAATTCTCTGACACCATGAGCGGTGGAAACTGAACCGATGCGTCCGCACCAAACAGCTCGTGCACACATTGCGTGGCCAGCTCGCTGCAGCGGGCGTCATTGACCAAGGCACCACCGCCGCGTTTGATGTCCAGGCGCGCCTGCACGCGGTGAGCCGCGGCCACGCCCGCCACCACACGTTCGAGGGCGACCTTGAGGGCCACACCGTCTTCAGGCAAGGCGGCGCGGATGGAGCCGGCCAGTTCGGCCCGGTGCGGTATCACGTTGCCCGCCTGCCCCGCCTGCAGGCGCCCAAACGACAGCACCGCCGCGTGGGTGGGGTCGATCTCTCGCCCGGGAAGGGAGGACGCCTCTTGCAACAGCACACAGGCGGCGCGCAGGGGATCGACGCCACGGTGCGGGTGGGCGCCGTGGGTGCCGCGCCCCTCCAACAGGATGCTGAAGTTGTCGCAACCGGCCATGCGTGGTCCGGCACGGGTGCAGATCTTGCCCGCCTCCAGCTCAGACCACAGGTGGATGGCAAACGCACCGATGAGCGGAAAGGGCCGCAGGTGCTCCAGCATCTCGGCCGTGCCGCCGCCGCGCTCCTCAGCTTGCTGGAAGCAGAGTTTGACCGTGCCCGGCAGTTCGGCCCTGCGCGCCTGCAGCAGTTGGGCAGCGCCCAGCAGCATGGCCACATGGCCGTCGTGCCCGCAGGCGTGCATGGCGCCCGGCTGACGCGAGCGGTAGCTCAGGTGGTCGTTTTCTTCCTGAATGGGCAGGGCGTCCATATCGGCCCGCAGCAACACCATCTGTTGCTGGTGCTGGCCTTCAACGGTGGCCACCACGCCGTGCTCGCCCACGGTCACCCAGGGCACGCCCAGGCGGTCAAGTTCGCGGCGCACCAGGTCGGCGGTGTGGCGCTCGGCAAACGACAGCTCGGGCTGCATGTGCAATGCGCGGCGGATGGTCCTGAGCTGTTCACCCAGGGCCTGTGACGATTGAACGAGAGCGTGCATGACGTGAAGGTGCTCCTATTGAAACCTCATCCGGTGCTGCGGCCCGCGGGCCACACCAGTGAACGCATGGCCCAGACACCCCACAGCGGGCCTGGCACCAACAACCACAGGGCGCGCTCGCCCCACCGATCCATCAGCGCACCCAGCAACACGATAGACACCACCGAAATCAGAAAGCCCAGGCCGTTCTGGAGCACCAGCGCCATGCCCAACAGGCGCGGTGGCGCGGCCTGGGACGAGAGCGCGGAAAACTGTGGCGAATCGGCCACCACCAAAATGCCCCAGGCCAACAACAGACACAGCTTGAGCCCCACCATGCTGTGCGGCACGAAGGGGTACACCAGGCCCACCAACCCCGAGCCCAGCAACGCCACAAAAGCAACCGGCGCGCTGCCCACGGCACGCGCGATGTAGCCGCCCAGCAAACAGCCCAGCGCGCCCGCGCCAATGACCACGGCCGGAAGCCAGCCCCACCAGCCCGTAGCCACTTGCGCCACATCCGGACGGGTCAGCAGCGACGCACACAGCAGTGGCACCACGGCCCAGAACGCATACAGCTCCCACATGTGGCCGAAATAGCCGCCAGCCGATGCGCGCAAGGCCGGCCGCTTGGCCAGGGTGCGCAGGTCGAGCGTGCTCAGACGCAGGGCGTTGGCCGCAGGCGGTCTGAACCGGCCATCGCCCACGGCAGCCACCGCCAGCCCACCCACCAGGGCTAACAAGGACGCACCGACGAGCACATGTTCCCACGGCCAACTCACGCCGAAGGCGCGCAGCGCGTGCGGCATGGCCGTGCCCAATGTGAGCATGGCCACCAGCCAGGCCAAGGCCAGCGCCGGTTTGCCGCCCACCCACTGCACCACCAGCTTCATGCCCAAGGGATAAATGCCCGCCAGGGACACGCCCACCAGCAGACGCACCCACCAGGCGGTGGCCACACCCATCTGTGGCATGACCACGCTGGCGTTGGCCAAAGCCCCGAGCACACAACTCGCTGCGAAGACCTTGCTGGCGGGCCAGCGATCGGCCGCACCGGTAAGTGCCAGCAGCAGCGAGCCGCCGATGAACCCCAATTGGGTGGCCGCGAGCAACCAGGCAAAACCGGGGCCATCCAGCTGCCAGCGCGCCATCAGGCCCACCGCTGCGCCGGCAGGACTGAACCACAGCGAGGTGCCCAGACACTGGGCGAGCACCACCACGGCCAGGCCACCAAGGCGCCATCGATGCGCCTTCGGATCCAGGGGCTGACCCGACGTGTTCACACCTGATCGAGCGCCTGTGCCAGGTCGTCGATCAGGTCGTCGGCGTGCTCCAGCCCCACCGACACGCGCAGCAGCCCCTGCGGCGTGGTGCTTTGTGGGCCTTCGATGGAGGCGCGGTGCTCGATCAGGCTCTCCACCCCGCCCAAGCTGGTGGCGCGGGTGAACAAGGCCACCTTGGCGGCCAAGCCCATGGCTGCAGGTTGCCCGCCCTGAACCTCAAAGGACAACATGCCGCCAAAGGCCCGCATCTGCCGTTTGGCCAACGCGTGATAGGGGTTGTCGGTGAGGCCGGGGTAGTGCACCGCCGTGACTTTGGGGTGGCTTTGCAGAAACGCCGCCACGCGCCCGGCGTTGTGGCAATGCGCGGCCATGCGGTAGGCCAAGGTGCTCAGGCTTCGCATGACCAGCCAGCAATCGAAGGGCGATGGCACCGCGCCACCGAACAGCTGGGCGGTACGCACGGCTTCAAAGTGCTCGTCCGCCTGCCTCGTCACCAAGGCGCCCCCCAGCACGTCACTGCGGCCACCCAGGTACTTGGTGGTGGCGTGCATCACCATGTCGCACCCCAGCGCAAGTGGGTTTTGCACGGCGGGCGAGGCAAAGGTGTTGTCGGCAATCACACGGATGTTTTTGCCCGCACACATCTCCACCAGGGCCGCGATGTCGGTGCACTGCAGCAGTGGGTTGGAGGGGGTTTCCACCCACAGGATGCGGGTGTTGGGTTGAATGGCCGCGCGGGTGGCGTCCAGGTTGGTCATGTCCACAAAAGAGAACACAACGCCCCACTTGGCAAACAGGTGTTTGAGCACGTTCGCGGTGCCGTGGTAGATGTCCTTGGGCGCAACCACATGATCGCCCGGTTGCAGGCCCTGGAACACCGCCGTGACGGCGGCCAGGCCCGAGCCAAAGGCCGCCCCGGCCGCCCCGCCCTCCAGCGCGGCCAGCGCCTCTTCCAGCGCGTTGCGGTTGGGGTTGTGGTTGCGCGAGTACAAATACCCGCGCGAGTAGCCGCCGTCAATGTCGCGCTCGAACGTGGTGGACAGGTGAATGGGGGCCACCACGGCGCCGGTGGCAGGATCGACTTTCTGACCGGCGTGAACCGCAAGGGTTTCGAAACGGAGCTGGGGTTTGAGAGAGGACATATCAGGTGGTGGATGTGAGAGAAAGAAAAACGCGGGGGCTTAGAACACAGGCAGCAGGCTGCCTTTGAAGCGGGTCTGTATGTAGCTGCGAACTTCGGGCGAGCGCAAAGCGGCCACGAGTTTTTTCATCGCTTCGCTGTCTTTGTTGTCTGGGCGGGCGGCCAGCAGGTTGATGAACAGCGATTTGTCACCCTCCAGGAACAAGGCGTCCCGGTTGGGCTCCAGCTTGGCTTCGAGTGCGAACGTCGTGTTGATGATGGAGAGATCCACCTCGGAGAGTGTTCGCGGCAGCATGGGCGCCTCAAACTGCTTGAGGACCACCCGCTTGGGGTTGGCAACGATGTCGCGCTCGGTGGCCATGTTGTTGGCGGGATCGGCCAGTTGCAAGATGCCGGCCTGGTGCAACAGCTGGAGCGCGCGTCCGGCGTTCACCGCGTCGTTGGGGATGGCAATCAAGGCGTTGTCGCGCAGCTCTTTGACGTTCTTGACCTTGCGGGAATAGGCACCGAAGGGTGCGATGAACACATCCGCCACCTTGACGATGTTCGTGCCCCGGGTGCGGTTGAACTCGTTCATGAAGGGCTGGTGCTGAAAGAAGTTGGCGTCGATGCGCTTCTCCGCCAGCTGGGCGTTGGGCTGGATGTAGTCGGTGAACACACGGACTTCCAGCTCCACACCCTGCTTGGCGAGCACGGGCTTGATCTGTTCAAGGATTTCCGCGTGTGGCGTTGGACTGGCACCAACGATGAGCTTGTCGTTGGCAAAACTCAGCATCGGCAGGCAGGCGGCGGCACACAGCAAGGCTCTTCTGAACATCATGGTTCTCCTGGTTGGGGACGGGGTGGGGACGGGCGCAAAGGCGGACGGTCGGTCAATGGCTGAAGCGAGTGACCAGCCGCTGGCCCAGGCTTTGCAAGGCCTGGACGATGAGCAACAACAACACGATCGTGATGGCCATCACATCCAGCTGGAACCGCTGGTAGCCGTAACGTATGGCCAGATCGCCCAGCCCGCCGCCGCCGACCACGCCAGCCAACGCCGTGTAGGACACCAGGGCGATGGCGGTGACCGTGCCGGCCGCCAGAATGCCCGGCAAGGCTTCGCGCAACAGGGCGTTGAACACGATTTGTGTGGTGGTCGCGCCCATGGCCAGAGACGCCTCGATGATGCCCCGGTCCACCTCGCGCAGCGCCGACTCGATGAGCCGCGCAAAAAACGGCGTGCCGGCCACAACCAGCGATGGAATGGAGCCGGCCACGCCAAAGGATGTGCCGGTCACTAACACCGTGACAGGAATCATCGCGATGAGCAAGATCACGAACGGAATGGACCGCAGCACGTTGACCGCGAAGGACAACACCGCATAGGTCTTGGGCGCGTCCAGGAGCTGCTTGGGCCCGAGCAGAAACAGCACGACACCCAGGGGCAGGCCAAAGGCCACGGTCAAGCTCAGCGAGCCACCGAGCATGCTCAGTGTGTCGAGGGTGGCTTCACCGATCTCGCGCCATTGAACGTTGACAAAAAAACCTTCAAGCCACTGTCGCATCACTGACCTCCTCGACACAAACACCGGCCTGAGCTAACTGGGACAAAGCGCCCTGGACCTGATCGGCCTCACCCGTCGCCCGAACGACCACCTGGCCACACGGCTCGGACTTGATGGCACCAAAACGGCCCGTGATGATGGAGAAATCCACCGCGAAGGACCGGGCGACCCGAGAGAGCAGAGGTTGGTGAACGGTTTCGCGCTGGAAGGTCAGGCGGTACAGGCCGCCGCGTGGGGCCGCGTTGTCGCCCCACACCACCGCGTCGTGGGCGCCTTCAGCCTCCTGGACGAAGCGCTTGGTCGTGGGGTGTTGCGGATGCAAAAACACCTGTGTCACCGCCCCCTCCTCCACAATCCGCCCGCCGTCAATCACCGCAACGCGGTCGCACACCGTGCGAATCACGTCCATTTCGTGGGTGATCAGCACGATCGTCAGCTTGAGCGTTTCGTTGATGCGGCGCAGCAGCTGCAAGATCGAATGTGTGGTCTGGGGATCGAGCGCACTGGTGGCTTCATCGCACAACAGCACGGTCGGGTGGTTGGACAGTGCCCGCGCAATACCCACCCGTTGTTTTTCGCCGCCCGACAATTGCCTTGGATATTTGTGCTTGTGTTTGCTCAGCCCGACCAATTCCAGCAATTCGTCCACCCTGGCATCAATGGCCTGGGCGCTTTTCTGGCCCACAATGCGCATGGCATACGCAATGTTCTCGGCCACGGTCATGGAACCGAGCAAATTGAAATGCTGAAAAATCATGCCAACGTGCTGACGGAATTGGCGCAAGTCGTTTTCGCTCAGCGCCATCAAATCAACACCCGACACCTTGACCGTGCCCTCGGTCGGCCGCTCCAGTAAATTGATCAGCCGGATGAGGGTGGACTTGCCAGCACCCGAATGCCCAATCACGCCGAAGATCTCACCCTCATTCACCTTCAGATCAATGCGCTGCAACGCGGTGATGCTGGCATTGCCGGTGGTGTATGTTTTTTGTACGCCGCAAAACTCAATCACAAAGAATCCTCACAAAAATAGAAGGAACTCCATGTGCTTGACGTCAATGTCGTACACATCAAGCAGCTGAATGGCTTGATTTCATTCTGCTGTCATTTGAAAAAAGTACGCCATCACAAAACGCGATGCGGTATGCCATTGCGTTATGGCCGCAGGCACGCGACACCAACCACAGGCAGGCGCGACATCGGGTAACGTGCGCCCGGCAACACCCCTCAATGGGGCAGCGTGTGATGGGCTTGTGCCGCCACCGAGGCGAGGATTTGCACGAACCGCCGCCCGGCGTGCGACGCCTGGGCGCGGTGCGCGCGCAGGTGAAAAATGCGCACGGGGATCAGCGGATGCAACTGCACCACCCCCACCAGCCGCCGGTCGGCCTGCGCGGCGGTGAAAGAATCGATGCTGGCGATGCCCAAGCCGCGCTCGGCCATGCGCATGGCCATGTAATTGGGCGACACCGTCAACCGCGGTGTGCCGGACGCACTGCCTTGCGGCAACGGAAACAGTTCCGCACCGTGTGGCCCTCCGGGTGGCACACGGATGAGCGGCAAATGGGCCAGATCGGCGATGGCCATCTCGGCCGGCAAATCCTGCTTGATCGCCTTGGGCACCAGCGCCACGATGGTGCCGCTGGCCACCACGTCTTCCACGATGGCCGGGTTGGGCAGCGACGCCAGGGACAAGCCCACGTCGCACTGGCCTTGCATGAGCTTTTGGACGATGGCCTCATGAACGTGGGTTTCGATCTCGCAGCTGACCGCCGGGTACTGGCGCGAGAAGGCCTCGACACACTGGGGAATCAGCGCCGCCGCAATGGAGGGCGCACAGGCCACACGCAACACATGCGAGGGCTGGCTGGCCAGGGTCCTGGAAAACTCGCGCAACCGGTCCAGGCGGTGCGCAATCGCCTGAAATTCCGGCTGCAACAGCAAAGCCTCGGAAGTGGGCACCAGTTTGTTCTTCTCGCGCAGGAAGAGCTTGAAGCCCAACTGGTTCTCCGCGCTGTGCAGCAATTTGGTCACCGCCGGCTGACTCAGGTGCAGCAGCTTCGCAGCCCCCGTGACCGAGCCTGTCATCAACACAGCGTTACAGACGTCCAGGTGCGAGAGCTTCACGGTTTCAAGCCAGGGTTCGGAACAAGACCTTCAGATGCCGCGCCAAATGAGGCGCCGCAGCGGTTGGCCGGATCATAGGTGGTATCGGCGACAAAGGCGGAGAGGTCGTTGCTTGGACCGTGTGATGGGCACGCGCGAGCAAATCTCAAATCCATTGCCAAACAATTGAACAATTGATCGCAACAATGGATTGAACCCGCCTGCACCCTTTGATATTGACAAAATACGAGGGTTAACCACAGCCATTCATTCAACATATTCACTTAGCATCGCGCCGTTCTTTTTGGAACTCACCCACCTTGAGGCAATTCTGAAAAATAGATGTTGAAATTACAAAAATCAAAACCCATTCAATTTACATTCGGCACAACATTGGCCCTCGCACTGCTGGGCTGTGGTGGTGGATCGCAAGCAGAAAAGCCCCAATGCCCCTCGGCAATCGAGTCGGCCACAGCCCTCGCAATGGTCAACCAGATCAGGGCCGAGCCACGCATGTGTGGCGCCAAGGCCATGAGCGCGGCACCGCGCCTGCAATGGGACCAAGCACTGCATGCGGCAGCCACCGCTCACTCCAAAGACATGGCACACCGAAATTTCTTCGGCCATACCAATCCTGATGGCTTGACCACCGGCCAAAGAGCCACCATCGCCGGCTACGGTGCGAACACGGGCGAGAACATCGGCGCAGGTTACGCAAGCCTTGAAGCTGTGCAGAAAAGCCTGCTGGAAAGCGCCGAACATTGTGAAAACATCATGCGACCGGAATTCAAACATTACGCAGTAGCTTGTGCCAGCAACGACAACAGCGAATACGGCACTTACTGGACCCAGAGCTTCGGCTCCAAATGATGTCGGCCGATCGGCAATTGCAAAAGCAAGGTCTGATTACTTTTAAATTTGGGGCCATTGCCCACGGGGGACATACCTCAAGTGCCGCGACCCGCCGCACGAAAGCCAACGCCAGTTCAGGGTTCCACTGAGCGCCATGCCGTCGCAGTGCTTGCACAATGTCGACCGGGAGGAACCTCCCATGCACAGGCCATTGAAAACCAAGGCCCAACGGGCCGGCATCTGGGCCGCTGTGGCTTTTGCCACATTCTGCTTTGGCCTTGGCCCCAGCGCCCAGGCCCAGGCCCAGGCCCAGCACACACCACACCGGCCCTTCGCATTCGCCGCCATCGGCGACACCGCCTATTCCATCGAAAACGAAAAGGCGTTTGACCGCATGGTGGACGCGATGAACCGCGCGCCCCTGGCCTTTGTGGCGCATGTGGGCGACTTCGAAGCCGACCCCCGACCCTACGCACACAGCCCGGAAACGATTTCGATGCCATGCACCGACGAGCGCTACGCGCAGGTGTTGGCGTCGTTCCAGCGGTCGGTGCACCCTTTGGTGCTCACGCCGGGCGACAACGACTGGGCCGATTGCCACTTGCTAAAAGCGCGCCCGTTCGACCCCTTGGAGCGACTGGACACGCTGCGCACCAGCTTCTTTCCACCCGGACACAGCCTGGGCCAGCGCACGATGCCGCTGACCAGCCAGGCCACCACACCCGGCTTTGCCAGCTTCCGCGAGAACCTGCGTTGGCGCACCCATGGGGTGGTGTTCGCCACGCTGCACACCGTGGGCAGCAACGACAACCGGGGCCTCAGCCCCACGCTGGACGCAGAACAGGCGGCGCGCATGGCGGCCAACCTGGCGTGGCTGAAACAGGCGTTTGCGGCGGCCAAGGCGCCCGGGGCGCTGGGGCTGGTGCTGCTCACCCAGGCCAACATCGGGTTTGAGGCCCACTGGACCCACAACCTCAAAACGCGCTACGTGCGCAGCGCGGGCGGTAGCGTGTCCCTGCAAGCGGAAGGCAGCGCCTACGACCCGCTGGTGAAGGCCTTGACCAACGAGATGGCGTCGTTTGATCGTCCCGTGTTGTTCGTGCACGGCGACACCCACCTGTACCGCGTGAACCGGCCCCTGATGCACCCCAAAACCGGGCGCTTCTTCGACAACTTCACCCGCCTGGAGGTGTTTGGTGACCCGGACTCGCATTGGGTGCGGGTGACGGTGGATCCGGCCAAGCCGGGGCTGTTCACGATAGACGCCGAAACCGTGCCGGGGAACAGGGCCCACTGACCCTGGCGCCGGCCGGCATGAGCCTCTGTGGGTGAAACACATCAAAACAGGCACTTCGGTGCTTGTTTTTTTACATCCATCCACATAATGCGCCATGGACAAGCTCAAGCAGCTCGAAACCTTTGTGTCTGTGGCCACGCGCGGCAGCCTGACGGCGGCGGCGCGGGCCGAAGGGGTGGCGCCGGCCATCATTGGGCGGCGGCTGGACGCGCTGGAGGAGCGACTGGGCGTCAAGCTGCTGGTGCGCACCACGCGGCGCATCAGCCTCACGCACGAAGGCAGCGCTTTTCTGGAGGACTGCCAGCGGCTGCTGA
Organism: Hydrogenophaga atypica; assembly: GCF_042665215.1. NCBI lineage: Bacteria > Pseudomonadati > Pseudomonadota > Betaproteobacteria > Burkholderiales > Comamonadaceae > Hydrogenophaga > Hydrogenophaga atypica. The sequence goes on along the minus strand of NZ_JBHTCA010000005.1, from coordinate 235,577 downwards.
CCGATCTGGCCAGCGCCGAGGCCAGCGTGAGTGCCGGCGGCGTGAAGGCCAGCGGGCATTTGCGCGTGACCGCACCGGCGGGTTTTGGCCGCCGCCACGTGGCGCCGCTGGTGCCACGCTTTCACGCCCTGCACCCCGAGGTAACGCTGTCGCTCAACCTGAGCGACCGGGTGGTGGACATCGCCGCCGAGGGCTACGACTGCGCGGTGCGGGTGGGCGATCTGCCCGACTCGGCCCTGGTCAGCGTGCGCCTGGCCGACAACCGCCGCCTGTGTGTGGCCACGCCCGCCTACCTGCAGCGCCATGGGGTGCCACAGCACCCGTCTGAGCTGGCGCGTTTTGCCTGCCTCACGCTCTCTTCGGACGCGTCCCAGACGCGGGGCTGGGCCTTCATGGTGCCACGCGACGGTGGCGCCAGCGAGCTGGTGCACCTGCGACCCGGCGGCCCGTTGGACTGCTCCGACGGCCAGGTATTGCACGAATGGTGCCTGGCCGGCCACGGCATCGCCTGGCGCAGCACCTGGGAGGTGGAGGCCGACATCGCCGCAGGTCGGCTGCAGCCCGTGCTGGAAACATTTGCCGCCCCGCCGAACGGTATTTACGCCGTGTTCCCGCAGCGCAAACATCTGGCCTTGCGGGTGCGCCTGTGGATCGATTTTCTGAAGCACCATTACGGCCAGCCCGACTTCTGGCGCCAACCCGCCGGCTGAGCCCCCACACGCACGCACGGTACACCCATGACCGCAGACGCCCCCACCCACACCACACCCCTCCGGCTGGAGTGGCTGGCCAACCCGCTGCGGCGTCCGGCCGCGCTGCGCCTGCACCTGGACACACAAGCACTCGAAGCGTGGTCGGTGTTGCTCGCCGATCCGGCCCTGCGCGAGCTGTGCGCGGCGCTGCCCTGCCACTTGGCCGAGCCAGCCCATGCGGGGCTGGACGACGCCACCCGGGCGCTGGCCGCCGAGGCGGGGCTCACGGTGTTGCCTGACGCGCAACTCCAGCAAGCCGCCATGGCATTTCCGGCCCAGGTAGACAACGACCACTGGGTGGTGGGTGCCTGGTACCAACAGCCTCCTGCCAAAGCGGCGGCGGCCCAGGCTGCGTCGCGCGCGCGGGCGCTGCAACTGGTGCAACTGGTCAGCGCCGACGCCGACACCCACGAGATCGAGGCCGTGCTGCGCCAGGACGTGACACTGTCCTACCACCTGCTGCGGGTGGTCAATTCGGTGGCCCTGGGTGGGCGGCGCGAGATCACCAGTTTTGCCCAGGCCATTTTGCTGCTGGGCCGCCAGCAGCTGCGCCGCTGGCTGCACCTGATGCTGTTTGCCGCCCGCGACGACGACCCGCGCAGCGCCATGCTGGGCGCCCATGTGACCCTGCGTGCGCGCAGCATGGAGCTGCTGGCCGAAGCTTGCGGGCTGGACCGCGCGGCGCAGGAGCTGGCCTTCATGGGCGGCATGTTCTCGCTGCTGGGCACGCTGTTTGGCCAGCCCTTGCCGCAGGTGCTGGGCTCGCTCACCCTGCCCGACGCGCTGCGCAGCGCCTTGCTTGAACGCGAGGGCGTGCTGGGCCAACAGCTCAGCGTGGTCGAAGCCTCCGAGGCGCCCGGCGACGCGCCCGCTTTGAACGCGCACCTTGCCCGCCTCGGCCTGCCCGCCGCCAGCTTCAACCGCCTGCGCCTGCAAGCGGCCGTGTGGGCCTTGCAGATGACACAGGCCCCCGCCGCATGACGTCCGTCCATACCCTCAACGACTGGTTGGCCTTGTGCCGCCAGGCCCAGCAGGCCGACGGGCCGACGCGTTTGAGCGCGCTGGCGCAACTCGAAGCCGCGCTGGCCGAGGCCCAGCGCGACATCGAGGCGCAGACGCCCACGCTGCAACTGGACACGCTGGGCTACATCACCGACTGGAACCTGGGCGCGGCCGCGCTGTTCGGCTACAGCGCCGACGAGGTGCGCGGCCAACACGTGTTGTTTTTGTACAAGGACGATGGCGAGGCCCCGGCCGAGTTGTTCCTGGCCTCCGACAGCGCGTTGATGGAGGTGCAGCGGCGCAAAAAATCGGGCGAGGTGTTCCGCGCCACCATGTCGCTGCAGATGCTGCGCGATGCCGACGGCGAACCCGAAGGCATGCTGGCGCAGTTCAAGCCCCTGCCCGATGGCCTGAGCAACGATGAAAAGCTGCGCCTGTACCTGCGCATCATCGAAGACAGCAACCAGGGCGTGATGGTGTCGGACGCGCAGGAACGCATCGTGGTGGTCAACGCCGCCTTCACCCGCATCACCGGCTACACCGCCGCCGAGGCCCTGGGCAAAACGCCCGACCTGCTGCGCTCGGGTCGGCACGACGCCGCCTTTCGCGCCCAGGTGCGCCTGGCCATGAAAGGCGAACACCCCTGGAGCGGCGAGATCCTGGGTCGGCGCAAGAACGGCGAGGTGTTCCCACAATCCGTGTCCATCAGCGCGGTGCGCGACGACCACGGCCAGATCACCCACGCCTTCTCCATCTTCTCCGACATCAGCGCCCACAAAGAAACCGAAGCGCGGTTGCACCGCCTGGCCAACTTCGACAGCGTGACCGGCCTGCCCAACCGCTCGCTGTTGCAGCAACTGGTGGGCCAGGCGCTCACCGGCGTGGAGCGCAACAAAAGCCACGGGGCCCTGCTGGTGGTGCACCTGCAGCGCGTGGCCATCCTGTACGACACGCTGGGCCACGACGCCTGCGATGCCCTGCTGCAGGAAGTGAGCCAGGGTTTCCGGAAAATGCTGCGCGACCAAGACGTGCTGGCGCGCACCGGCAACGACAAGTTTGTGGTGGCCTTGCTCAACATCAACAAGCGCGAACACGCGGCCATCGTGGCGCAGAAGCTGCTGTCCACGCTGGACCACAGCTTCAAGGTGCAGGGTCACGAACTGCGTTTGACGGCCAACATCGGTGTCTCCATCTTCCCCGACGATGGCCTGGACACCGCGGCCCTGCTGCGTTTTGCCGAACTGGCCGCCGCCCGCGCCCGCGAAGTGGGCGACCAGACCGAGGCCGGTGAATGCCTGTTCTACAGCAGCGAAATGAACCAGCGCGCGAGCGCCCACTTCCGCATTGAAAGCGAATTGCGCCAGGCGGTCAGTCGCAACGAGCTGCGCCTGTTCTACCAACCCAAGGTGAGCCTGCGGACCGGCCGCATCGCCGGTGCCGAGGCACTGCTGCGCTGGCACCACCCCGAACAAGGGCTGCTGTCGCCCGCTCAATTTGTGGCCGTGGCCGAAGAAACCCGCCTCATCCTGGAACTGGGCGACTGGGTGCTCAACGAGGCCTGCCGCCAGCTGCGCGCCTGGGCCGATGCCGGCATGGTGGTACCCCCGGTGGCGGTCAACCTGTCGGCGCGGCAGGTGGACGAACGCCTGCCCGAACTGGTGGAAAAAACCCTCAACCGACACCGGGTGCCGCCGTCGCAACTCAAGCTGGAGATCACCGAAAGCCTGGTCATGCGCAACCCCGAGATGGTGCTGCCCGTGCTCAACCAGCTGGTGGCCATGGGCCTGTCCATCGCGCTCGACGACTTCGGCACCGGCTACTCCAGCCTGGCCTACCTCAAACGTTTCCCCATCACCACGCTCAAGATCGACCGCGCGTTTGTCATCGGTGTGCCCCACGAAGCCAACGACTGCGCCATCGCCCAGGCCATCGTGACCATGGGCAAACAACTGCGGCAAGAGATCGTGGCCGAAGGCGTGGAAAGCCGCGAGCAGATGGCCTTTCTGCGCGAGCTGGGCTGCGACCAGCTCCAGGGTTACCTGTTCAGCAAGCCGCTGGATGCCGACGAGTACGCGCGCTGGGTGGCAGAAGACCGGCGGTTGCCGCTTCAGTAGAGATCGCTGCGCCGGTGCGGCAGCGGTGAACTCTGGCGTGCAGCGTGCAGCGCCTGCGCGCTCAAACGCACCACGCTCAACGCCGCATCGCGCCCCGCCTGCGCCACCACCGCGCCCAGCGGGCCGGCCACCGTGCTCAAGCCCCCGTAGTTGGTGTCACCCTCGCGCCCACACGCGTTTGTGTAGGCCAGGTACACGCGGTTCTCGCAAGCGCGTGCAGGCACCAGCAAGGTGGGCGCCTCGTCGTATTCACGCATGTTGGCGGTGGGCACCAACACCACATCGGCGCCCAACAAGGCGAGGTGGCGCACAGGCTCGGGGAATTCCACGTCGTAGCAAATCAGCAGACCCAGACGCCAACCCCGGTAGCTGAACACCGTGGGCAGCGCCGGACCGGGCGTGAACTGGACGCGGTCGGCATCGCCAAACAAATGGGTCTTGGCATAGACGTTCAACAGCACACCTTCGGCGTCCACAAACGCCACGGCGTTGTGGGGCCGGCCCGATGTGGCGCTGGGCCAGCCGGCCACGATGGCGATGCCGTGGCGGCGTGCGGTGGCGGTCACGGCTTGCAGCAACGGGCCATCGGTGGGCTCGGCCAAGGCCGCGATGCGATCCGCGCCCAACAGGTAGCCGGTGAGCGACATCTCAGGGCACACCAACACGTCGGCGCCCTGGGCACGCGCCTGTGCTGCCGCGTCGTCCAGCGCACGCAGCGCGGCGGGCACATCGGCCGCGTAGGCGGTTTGCCACAAGGCCAGGGTGAGGTCGGTGGTGGGGGTCATTCGGGCAAGGCCAGGGGGCCGATTTGCGGGTAGGCCTCGCCGGGGCCGGGGTTGGCCGCGTGGCAGGCACCGCCCAGATGATGCACCACGCCCCACACGGCGTTGAGCGCGGTCTGCACCGCGCCTTCCACCCACGCGGGTGTCCACGAGATGTCGTCACCCGCGAGGAAAATGCCGCGTTCGGCGGCGGGCAGGGCGTCTTGCATGAAGTGGCCGTACATGCGGTGGTTGTAGCGGTAGTGGCCAGGCAGCGCGCCCTTGAAGGCGCCGAGGAAATGCGGGTCGGCCTCCCACGACACGCTGATCGGGTCGCCAATGATGTGGCTGCGGATGTCCACGTCGGGGTAGATTTTTTGCAGCGCCGAAAGCGCCAGCTCGACCCGTTTCTCGGTGCTGTGCGGCAGCATCTTGAGCGCGTCGCTCATCCAGGCGTACGACAGGCAAATGGCGGCCGGCCGGTCCGGCCCGTTGTCGAAAAAGTAGGTGCCACGCGTGAGGCGGTCGGTCAGCGTCATGCCCATTTGGGGCCAACCCTGCTGCGGGCCGTCAGGCCGCAGGTCTTTCCAGAACGGCCGGTCCACCATCACAAAGGTTTTGGACGACTGCATGTAGCGCGTGCGGTCCAGCGCCATCCACAGTGGCTGTGAGAACAGCGACTCTTCGCAGTCGATCTGGGTGGTGAGCAGCCAGCTCTGGCACGTGACCAGCACGGCGGCGTGTTCGCGTGTGACGCCCCAGGTGTCGGTGACGGCGATGTGGCCGCTGGGCGCGCGCTTGAGCGCCTCCACGCCGGCGCGCGGCGCGCCACCGTGCAGCCGTGCCAGCGTGGTGCCTGCGGGCCAGTGCGCCATCTGCGCGGGGGCGTGTTGCCACAGGCCCTCGGGCACCTGCTGCACGCCGCCTTCGATCAGGTGCTGGTCCTCGTCGCAACCGGTGAGCACCACGCGCAGAATCTCCAGCATGGAGTTGGGGAAATCCGAGTCCCAGCCGCCGGTGCCAAAACCCACCTGGCCAAACACCTCGCGGTGGCGAAAACTCAGGACCGCGAAGGCGGGCGATTGAGCGACAAAGTCGTAGAAGGTGCGGTCGTCCCACAAAGGCACGAGCTGATCCCACAAGGCTTTGAGACGCGGCACGTCGCGCTCGCGCAAGGCCTGCTGCAGCCCGCTGAAACCGGCGCCACCTTCCAGCGCCTGGCCCCAGGCCTCGGCCACCTCGCGGAACAGTGGCGGCAAGTCGTCCAACGAACGCGCCCAGTGGGTTTGCCCGGCCAAATCGACCACGGTGCAGCCCGCGGCCGGCGTGAGCGGGTTGGGAAAGGGCTGGCTGCGCAGGCCCAGCAAATCAACGTAGTGCCAGAAAGCACGCGACGACGCCGGAAAACGCATGCCCCCCAGCTCGGCCACCACGCCCTGCCCGCCTTCGAACGGCTGCGAGCGCAGCCGCCCGCCCAGGCGCGAGGCCTCGTACACCACGGGCTTCACGCCCAGCTTCATCAGCTCGTACGCCGCCGTGAGGCCGGCCATGCCGGCCCCCACAATCGCCACCTCGGTGCCCAGGCGCTCGGCCGGCAAGACACCCAGCCCGGCCGGGTGGGCCAGCCAGTCGTCGTAGGCGAAAGGAAAGTCGGGGCCAAAAATGGTGACGGGCTTTTGCATGATGACTTCCTTCAAAACAAGCTCGCCACCAACCAGGCAGCGGTGCCCCACATCATGAGCGCCACCAGGCCATCGAGCGCCCGCCACACCGCCACGGAATTGAGCCGGCGACCCAGCCAGAACATGGCCACACCCAGGCCCACAAACCACAGCAGCGAGCCCGTGGCCGCGCCCAGGCCAAACACCGTGCTGCCTTGCCCGTAGGCCAGCGAGGCGGTGCCGATCAGCACAGCGGTGTCCAGCCAGGCATGCGGGTTGAGCCACGAAAAGGCCAGCGCCTGCAACACCGCCTGCCGGCGGGAAAGGGCCTGCGGCGCGCCCGACGCGGTGATGCCACCAGCACGGGGATGGCGGAAGCGCAAAAACGCCTGCCAGCCGTACACCGCGAGGAACAACACCCCCGCGCCGATCAGCGCGCCCTGCAGCTTGTCGCTCAAGCCCCCGAGTTGCGCCAGGCCCAACACACCCAACGCAATCAGGCTCACGTCGGTGACCACACAGATGGCGATGGTCAGCCACACATGCTGGCGCTGCAGGCCCATGCGCAGCACGTGCGCGTTCTGCGGGCCAATGGCCATGATCAGCGACAGGCTGAGCACCAGGCCGGCGGTGAAGGCCGGCGACAACGAAACAAAAGGCAAAGCGATGGACATGAAAGCACCCAAAACACAAGGTTCACAACGGCCTGCAGTGTGCGCTTGTCATGACTTGAATTAAACTGAATTGACTTGTTTTCACTTCACTCAAATTTTACTTAACCCATGCTCGACGCCAAACAGCTCGACGCCCTGGCTGCCGTGGTGGAGCACGGCGGCTTTGGCCCTGCCGCCCAGGCCCTGCACCTCACGCTGGCCGCCGTGTCGCTGCGCATACGTGGGCTGGAAGAACAACTGGGCCAACGTTTGCTGGTGCGCGGCAAGGCGGTACACGCCACCGCCGCCGGCCAGGCGCTGCTGGCGCACGTGAAGCAGGTGCGCTCGATGGAGGCCGACCTGCTGGCCGGCTTGCAGGGGCAGCACAGCGCCGCGCGCCAACGGTGGCAGACGCTGGGCGTGGCCATCAACGCCGACTCGGTGGCCGGCTGGTTTTTGCCCGGCGTGGCGCCGCTGCTCAAGCGCCACAAGCTGCTGCTCGACATCCTGATCGACGACCAGGACCACACACACGACGCGCTCAAGAGCGGCGACGTGATGGGCTGCGTGACAACACTGGCGCAAGCCATGCGCGGCTGCGTGGCCGAGCCCCTGGGGGTGATGCGCTACCGTTGCGTGGCCTCGCCCGAGGTGGTGGCGCGCTGCCGCACGGCCAGCGGCGCGGTGTCGGTGCACAAGCTGCTGCAACAGCCGGCCATCATCTTCAACCGCAAAGACGCCTTACAAGACACGTTCCTGGCGCAACACTTCGAGCTGCGCCAACCCGAATACCCGCGCCACTTCGCCCCCTCGGTGGAAGCGTTCGAGACCGCCATCGCACTGGGCCTGGGTTGGGGCATGGTGCCCGAGCAGCACCTGGCCGGGCACCCGGGCTTTGAAGAGGTGTTGCCCGGCGCCACCGTGGACGTGACCTTGTATTGGCAACACTGGGCGCGCGAGGCGCCCTCCGCGCAGCGGCTGACGGCGGCGGTGAAGGCGGCGGCGCGCGCAGCCCTGAATTGAACCCACGCGGTGGCAACATGTGCCCCGCTACCACCACATCAGCCACCCCATGCCCATCGAACTGAGCAAAGAGGATCGTGCCCAGGCCATTGCCTCGATCGAGCGGTATTTCCGCGAAAACATGGACGAACGCATCGGCAACATCGCCGCCGGCGCGTTGCTGGGCTTTTTTGTTGAAGAAATCGGGCCCAGCATCTACAACCGGGTCGTGGCCGACGTGCAGGAACGTTTGCAGGCGCGGCTTGCCGAACTGAACTATGAGGTCCACGAGGACGAGTTCGGCTACTGGCGAAAATTCGACAAGCAGCGCAAGCCCAGACCCTGAAGTCGGGCACCGGTCAGGGCACCCGGCGGACCAACCGCTGGGCCTCAGCCCTTGAGGCACTCGCTCATGAAGGCCTTGCGCTCCTTGCCTTCTTTGCCGGTGGCTTTGAAGTCGGCGCTGCACTGGGTCATTTTTTCGTTCCGGGCCTTTTTGCCGTCGGCCGCTTTGGTGCTCAGGCATGTTTTCATGAAGGCCTGGCGCTCTTTGCCTTCCTTGCCGGTGGCCTTGAACTCGGCGCTGCACTCGGACATGCGGTTGTTTTGTGCGGTGCGGGGCTTGGCGGGTTTGGCCTCGGCAGCGGGTGCGGGTGAGGCCGCTGGTGCTGGGGCGGATGCCGTGGCAGCCGCAGGCGCGGCCGTCTGGGCCTGCGCAACAAAAGCCAGGCCAGCCAAAGACAGCGCAACAAAGGTCAGTTTCATGGGGTTCCTCTCCTGAAAAGAAAAGCGACCGGGATGGGCGCCGACGGGCATCACACCCAAAAACGGCTCGACGCGCAAGAAACTTGAAGCACCTGTAACAAGCCTGTGGCGCCCAGGAAACAGCCGGCTCGTAAAATCCCGCGATGCTTCAAGCCAAGACCGAATTGCTCGCTGCCCTCGCCGCCGAGCTGGACAAACTGTCGCCGGGCGCCGGTGCGCGTGCCGCTTTTGAATCGCCCAAGGTGGCGGCGCACGGTGATTTCGCCTGCACCGCCGCCATGCAGCTGGCCAAGCCGCTCAAGGCCAACCCGCGCCAGCTGGGCGAGCAGCTGCGCGATGCGCTGCTGGCCACGCCAGCCTTTGGCCAGTGGGTGGAGGCCATCGACATCGCCGGCCCCGGCTTCATCAACATCCGCCTGAAAGCCGCTGCCAAACAGCAGGTGGTGCGCGAGGTGCTGGGCGCGGGTGCGGCTTTTGGCCAGCAGCCGGCGCGCAACGAGCGGGTGCTGGTGGAGTTCGTCTCGGCCAACCCCACCGGCCCGCTGCACGTGGGCCATGGCCGACAAGCCGCTTTGGGCGATGCGATCTGCAACCTGTTCGAGACCCAAGGCTGGAACGTGCACCGCGAGTTTTATTACAACGACGCGGGCGTGCAGATCAACACCCTGGCCACCAGCACGCAGCTGCGCATCCAGGGCGTCAAACCCGGCGATGCCGGATGGCCGGAGCAGGCCTACAACGGCGATTACATCCAGGACATCGCCAACGACTACCTGGCCAAAAAGACCGTGCATTCGGACGACCGCGAATTCACCGCCAGCGGTGACCCGGCGGCGCTGGACGACATCCGCCTGTTTGCCGTGGCCTACCTGCGCCACGAACAGGATCTGGACCTCAAGGCGTTCTCGGTCAAGTTCGACCAGTACTACCTCGAATCCAGCCTCTACACCAGCGGCAAGGTGGACGCGGCGGTGCAAAAGCTGCGCGACGCCGGCAAGACCTACGAACACGAGGGCGCGCTGTGGCTCAAGTCCACCGACTACGGTGACGACAAGGACCGCGTGATGCGCAAGGGCGACGGCTCCTACACCTACTTCGTCCCCGACGTGGCCTACCACATCGCCAAGTGGGAACGTGGCTTCACCAAGGTCATCAACATCCAGGGCACCGACCACCACGGCACCATTGCCCGCGTGCGCGCCGGCCTGCAGGCGGCGGGTGTGGGCATCCCCCAGGGCTACCCCGACTACGTGCTGCACACCATGGTGCGCGTGGTCAAGGGCGGCGAGGAAGTGAAGATCAGCAAACGTGCAGGCAGCTACGTGACGCTGCGCGACCTGATCGAATGGACCAGCAAGGACGCGGTGCGTTTCTTCCTGCTGAGCCGCAAGCCGGACACCGAATACACCTTCGACATCGATCTGGCGATCCAGAAGAACAACGACAACCCGGTCTACTACGTGCAGTACGCACACGCGCGCATCTGCTCGGTGCTGGCCTCCTGGAAAGACAAGGAAGGCGGTGACGCCGCCACCCTGAAGGACGCCGACCTTTCGGCCTTGACCGGCCCGCAGGCCCAGGCCCTGCTGCTGCAACTGGCCAAGTACCCCGAGATGCTGAGCGCTGCCGCCACCGACTTTGCGCCCCACGACGTGACCTTCTACCTGCGCGAGCTGGCCGCCGCCTACCACTCGTACTACGACGCGGAGCGCATTCTGGTGGAAGACGAGGCCGTCAAACGTGCCCGCCTGGCCCTGGTCGCGGCCACCGCACAGGTGCTGCACAATGGCCTGGCCGTGCTCGGCGTGAGCGCACCGCAAAAGATGTGAACAGCATGAAGAAGCAACTTGGTGGAACCCTGATCGGTTTTTTGGCCGGCCTGTTGGTGGGCCTGGGTCTGGCCCTGGCGGTGGCGGTCTACGTGACCAAGGTGCCCGTGCCCTTTGTGGACCGGGGCGTGTCGCGCAAGCCCACACAAGACGCCATTGAGGCCGAAAAGAACCGCAACTGGAACCCGAACGCGGGCCTGGCGGGCAACAAGCCGGCAACGCCCAAGGCCGATGCGCAGGCGCCCGAAGAAGGTGCGGTCAAGGCAGAGGGGTCACCAGCCCCTGCGGCCAAGCCCGCCGCCACTTCCCCGGCCACGTCGTCCGATCCCCTGGGCGACCTGGCGCGCAGCCGCACGCAGGGCAACCCCCCGTCAGGTGGCACGGTGGCGACAGCGCCGGCCGGCGGCGCCACGGAGTCCGACGCTTTCATTTATTTTGTGCAAGCGGGCGCTTTCCGCACGCCGGCCGACGCCGAGGCGCAGCGCGCCAAGCTGGCCATGCTGGGATTTGACGCCAAGGTCACCGAACGCGAGCAGGCGGGTCAAACCGTCTACCGTGTGCGCACCGGCCCCCACCGTGCCAAGGCCGACGCCGACGCCACTCAGGCCAAGCTGGCCGGCAACGGCATTGAAGCCGCGCTGGTGCGCGTACAACGCTGAAGTGTTTTTGACCACCCCGTCGCTTGCCCACTGCGTGTGGCCACATCCCCCTCAAGGGGCGACACCAGCCGTCCGGCAGAGCCGGCCCGGCGGTGTCTCCCGGTTCGGCCGCTTCATGCGCCGCGGGTACGGCGCACATGCAATGGATCAGCGACACGCAGCCACGTTTTTGAACTTTTGCCGCCGTGTCGCGCTCCACTCGGAGCAACCGCCGTTTTGGCAAGGAGATTGTTGAACATGCAACGCCGCGAATTCACCCAGGCCGTGCTGATGGCCGGCACCGCCGCCACGGGCCTGTTGGGCGCCAGCCACGCGCAGGCCCAGGCCACCTTCAAGGAGGGCAGTGACTACCTCAAGCTGGGCCGACCGGCCCCCGTCGATGCGCCGGCCGACAAGGTCGAAGTGATCGAGTTCTTCTGGTACAGCTGCCCCCATTGCAACGCCTTCGAACCCGCGTTCGACGCCTGGGCGAAGCGGCAACCGGCCCACGTGGTGGTCAAACGCGCACCGGTGGCCTTTCAGGACAGTTTTGTGCCCCAGCAGCGCCTGTATTACGCGCTGGAGGCCCTGGGCAAGGTCGAGGAGATGCATCGCAAGGTCTTCCACGCCATCCACACCGAACGCCAGCGCCTGGCCACCCAGGACCAGATCGCCGATTGGGTCGCCAAACAGGGTGTGGATCGCGCCAAGTTCCTGGAGGCTTACAACGCCTTCGGCGTGGCCGGCAAAGCCCGCCGCGCCACCCAGTTGCAAGACGCCTACCAGGTGGACGGCGTGCCGTCTTTGGGCATCGCCGGCAAATACTTCACCTCGGGTTCGTTGGCGCAGACGCTGCCGCGCTCGCTGCTGGTGGCCGACCACCTGATCGCACAGTCGCGCAAGGGCTGAGCCACAGGCCCTGCTCCAGGCCCGCCCTCTTCCGGCGGGCTTTTTTGTGCCCGCGCCCCGGCTGGGGTCGGAAAGCACCGGCTTACAATGCCATGCAATTTCCATGCCCTACCCAACATGCCGTTCCCGACCCTGACCCACCTCTGCCAGGCCATGCTGCTGACCTTGGCCGCGTGCGCCGGTGTGGCAGCCTGGGCCGAGAAGGCCGACCGCGACAAACCCATGAACGTGGAGGCCGACGCCTTGCGCCACGAGGACGGCCGCCAAACCAGCGTGTTCACCGGCAACGTGGTGGTGACCAAAGGCAGCATCCTCATCCGGGGCCAACAAATCGAGGTGCGCCAAGGCGCTCAGGGCCAGCAGTTCGGCATCGTGCTGGGCAACGCGCAGCAACAGGCCTTCTTCCGCCAGAAGCGCGATGTGGTCGATGAACACATCGAGGGCGTGGCCGACCGCATCGAATACAACAGCCAGGCCGACACGGTGAAATTCATCGGCCGCGCCGTGCTGCGCCGCTACCGGGGCAGCAACCTGAACGACGAAACGGCTGGCAACACCATCGTCTACGACAACGGGGCCGACGTGTTCACGGTGGACGGTGGCACAGCCACCACGGCCGCCACCCCCAACAACCCCGGCGGGCGCGTGCGCGCCATGCTGACCCCGGTGCCCAAGGCCGACGCCAGCGCCACCGCCCCGGCAAACAGCCCCGCTCCCGTGCTCAAACCCAGCCCCAGCATGGGGCCAGGCAAGCAGTGAGCGCGCACACAGCTGCACCGCTGGCGCCCAAACGCCGGCTGGAAGCCAGTGGCCTGCAAAAGGCCTATGGCAGCCGCAAGGTGGTCAAGGACGTGTCGCTGGCGGTGGAAGAAGGCGAAGTGGTGGGCCTGCTGGGCCCCAACGGTGCCGGCAAAACCACATCGTTCTACATGATCGTGGGCCTGGTGCGGGCCGATGCGGGGCAGATCACGCTCGACGGCCAGGCCGTCGAACGCCTGCCCATCCACCGCCGGGCACGCCTGGGCCTGGGCTACCTGCCGCAGGAAGCCTCGATTTTTCGCAAGCTCAGCGTGGAAGACAACGTGCGTGCCGTGCTGGAGCTGCAGGACGACCCCGCCACCGGCAAGCCCTACACCGCCAAAGCCCTGGACGAACGCCTGACGCAACTGCTGGAAGACCTGCACGTGTCGCACCTGCGCTCGTCGCCGGCACCCGCCTTGTCGGGCGGCGAACGGCGCCGGGTCGAAATCGCCCGAGCACTGGCGAGCAACCCGCGCTTCATCCTGCTCGACGAGCCCTTTGCCGGCATCGACCCGATTGCCGTCATCGAGATCCAGCGCATCATCGGCTTCCTCAAGTCGCGTGGCATCGGCGTGCTCATCACCGACCACAACGTGCGCGAAACGCTGGGCATCTGCGACCACGCCTACATCATCAACGAGGGCCGCGTGCTGGCCCGGGGCACGCCTTCGGAGATCGTCGAAAACGCAGATGTGCGAAGGGTGTACCTCGGCGAGCATTTTCGAATGTGAACATGAAGCAAAGCCTTTCGCTTCGTGTTTCCCAGCATCTGTCGCTGACCCCGCAACTGCAGCAGTCCATCCGGCTGCTGCAGCTCTCCACGCTGGAGATGGCGCAGGAGGTCGAGCAGATGCTCGACGAGAACCCCTTCCTGGAGCGCAGCGAGGAGGTGGCCGAGCGCGAGGCGTTTGGGGTGGATGCCGAAAACGCGCCGGTCAGCACCGGCGACCAGGTGAGCGAATGGAGCGCGGACAGCGGCCCGGCGACCACCAGCAGCGAAAGCGACGACTTCAGCGAAGAGGTGGGCAGCAGCGAGCCCGACTGGGACGGTGATGGCACCGTGTCCTTCACGCCCGACGACGGCGAATGGGGCGGCGAGGCCGCGCCGCGCAACCGCAACAACGCCGACGATGAAACCGCCAGCGCCGCCGAGCTGGCCAGCGAACACATCAGCCTGCAGGCCCACCTGCACCAGCAGGCCCTGGGCCTGCGGCTCAATGAAGAGGAGCGCGCGGCGCTGTACTTCCTGATCGAATCGCTCAACGACGACGGCTACCTAGACGAGCCCATCACCGACCTCGCCGCCGCGCTGGCTGGCGACGACTGGGAGGCCCGTGAAGCCACCGAACAGGCCCTGAACCTGGCGCTGCACTGGCTGCAGAACATGGACCCGGCTGGTGTGGGTGCGCGCGATCTGGCCGAATGCCTGCGGCTGCAAATCGAAGAGCTGCGCAACAGCCCCGCCGCCCAGGCCGCGCTGGCCATGTGCGCGCAGCCGCTGGACCTGCTGGCGCGGCGCGACGCCAAACGCCTGGCCGCCGCCTGCCACCTGGACGAGGCCGTGGTGCGCGAGGGCCTGGCGCTGATCAGCCGGTTGGAGCCCAAGCCGGGCCGGCGCTTCGCCAACGTGGAACGCAACACCGTGGTGCCCGACGTCATCGTCACCAAGGCGGGGCGCGGCTTCAAGGTGCAGCTCAACCCCGACGTGATGCCACGCCTGCGGGTGCACGACATCTACGCCAACGCGCTGCGACAAGGGCGCGGCGACAAGGGCGAAGGTGCGGCCAGCATGCAGCAGCGGCTGCAGGAGGCGCGCTGGTTCATCAAGAACATCCAGCAGCGCTTCGACACCATCCTGCGGGTCTCCAGCGCCATCGTCGAGCGCCAGCGCAACTTCTTCATGCACGGCGAGCTGGCCATGCGCCCGCTGGTGCTGCGCGAGATCGCCGATGAGCTGGGCCTGCACGAATCCACCATCAGCCGCGTGACCACCGCCAAGTACATGGCCACGCCTTTTGGCACCTACGAGCTCAAGTACTTCTTCGGCTCCAGCCTGGGGACGGAGACCGGCGGCAACGCGTCGAGCACCGCCGTGCGCGCGCTGATCAAACAGTTTGTGGCGTCTGAAGATGTGGCCAAGCCGCTGTCGGACAACCAGCTGTCGGAAATGCTCAAGGAACAAGGCATTGAGTGTGCACGCCGCACGGTGGCCAAGTACCGCGAAGCCCTTCGTATCGCACCGGCCAACTTGCGCAAACGTTGAAATGACACAATGACGGCGGCGCCCGCGCCAGCCATGACGTGGCTCTCGCCGCATGAATGGGTCCCGTCATGGCGCAACGCGCCGTCCTACCAGTGGCGCAGCCACGAGGTCATTCCGTCATCACCATGAACCAACTCACCCTTTTCCTGCCCTGCGCCGCTGGCGTGGAGGACTTTCTGGCCGCTGAGGTCAAGCGCATCGTGGGCGTGGCCGATGGCGACATGTCACGCTCGCGCGGCGGTGTGTTGCTCAAGGCCAGCTGGCGCGACGCCATGCTGCTCAACCTGCACAGCCGCCTGGCGCAGCGCGTGTTGGTGGAGCTGGCCTACGAGCCGTACCGCAGCGAAGACGACATCTACGAGATCGCCTGCGGTGTGGCCTGGGAAATCTGGATGACGCCCCGGCACACGCTCAAGGTGGAGATCACCGCGCAACACAGCCCGCTCAAGAGCCTGAACTTTGCCGCCCTGCGGGTGAAGGACGCGGTCTGCGACCGCCTGCGCCACAAAACCGGCGAACGCCCCAGCATCGACACCACCTGGCCCGATGTGCGGGTGTTTGCCCACCTGACCGAAGGCCAGTGCTCCGTCTACATCGACACCTCGGGCGAGCCGCTGTTCAAACGCGGCTGGCGCGAGGACAAAGGCGACGCGCCGCTGAAAGAAACCCTGGCCGCCGCCATGATCGCGGCCACCGGCTGGGACGGCAGCCAGGGCGCCGCCCTGCCCCTGTACGACCCCTGCTGCGGCAGCGGCACCGTGCTCATCGAGGCCGCGCAGATGGCGCTGAACATCGCGCCCGGCAGCACACGCCGCTTTGCCTTCGAAAAACTGCTGCCCTTCCAGTCTCACGTGTGGCAGGGCATCAAGGCCCAGGCACAGGCCGCACAAAAGCCCTGGCCCGAAGGGCAAAAGCCCTTCATCTTTGGCAGCGACGTGGCCTTCCGCATGGTGGACTTCGCGCAGCGCAACGCGCAGCGCGCTGGCGTGGCACACGCCATCGAACTGCGCGGTGGCGACGCGCTGCAACGTTTGCCGCCCAGCGAGCACCCCGGCGTGATGCTGCTCAACCCGCCCTACGGTGAGCGCATCGCTGCGGCGGGTGTGGCGGGCCAAAAAGCCGCCGTGCGCGCGCGCGAGCACGCCCAGAACGCCGACGGCAGCGAAGTGGACGCCTTCTTCGAACGCTTGGCCAGCCACTGGAAAAAACACTACAGCGGCTGGAGCGCCTGGCTGCTCACGCCCGACCTGAAGTTGCCGGGCAAGATGCGCTTCAAGGAAAGCCGGCGTGTGCCGCTGTGGAACGGCCCCATCGAATGCCGCCTGTTCCGCTTCGATCTGGTGGCGGGCCGCAACACCAAGCCGGCTGCGCCCTCCGATGCCGGCTGACGCGCTGCCGGCCGACGCCGCCGCCGGGCCGCCCCAAGGCGGCGTCAGCCCCCTTGGGGGGCAGCGGCCACACGCAGTGGGGCGCGTGGGGGCTCCGCTCGTCATCGACACCAACGTCGCGCTCGATCTGTTGGTGTTCAAAGACGCATCCACCACAGCGCTGTGGGATGCGCTGCAAACCGGTCGGGTGCGCTGGATTGCGACACGTGCCATGCGCGATGAACTGGAACGTGTGCTGGGTTATCCCAAACTGGCCGCGCGCATCGCCTTCCACCAATGCGACACGAGCACGGTGCTGGCGGCCATGGATGGGCTGTGCGATCAGGTGGCCGATGCGCCCAAAGCGCCCGTCACCTGCACGGACGCGGACGATCAGAAATTCATCGATCTGGCACTGGCCCACCGGGCCCAGCTGTTGAGCAAAGACCACCACATCACCCGCATGCGCAAGCGCCTGGCCGCGCTCGGCGTGAGCACTTCTGTCACTTGGAATCCGGTTGTTGTCTGATACAGACGGATACCACGGGTGGCATCTTCGTTTGTCAAATTTCTACAAATTTTCGCTTAGAATTTGCGTGGGCCGTCTTTGATGGCTCCCCGCTTTTCCTCCCTGAGCGGGCGCCTCGATGTGTCAAAGCAAAGAGGCTTCCCAATCCTGGCCCCTGGCCAGGATTTTTTTTGGGTGGATGCTTCCCCCGCGCCGCGCCGGCTGCGTGCTGGCTGGCTCAATCGGCGGCCTGCTTCAGGCGCTCACTTTTCCAGTACACGTCGTCGCCACCGTTCATGCGGTTGAACACACGGGCGAAAACGAACATCAGGTCACTCAGGCGGTTGAGATACTGGCGCGGGGTGTCCTTGATCGCCTCCTCATTGCCCAGCGCCACCACGGCGCGTTCGGCGCGGCGGGCCACGGTGCGGCACACGTGCGACAAGGCGGCGGCACGGCTGCCGGCCGGGAGGATGAACTCCTGCAAGCGGGGCAAACGCTCGTTGTGGGTGGCCAGGGCTTCGTCCAACGCCAGCACGGCTTCGGGCTTGAGCAGCTCAAACCCCGGTATGGAGAGTTCGCCCCCAAGGTTGAACAACTGGTGCTGCACCTCGACCAGGGTCTGGCGCACATCGTCCGGCACGTCTTCGCACAAGAGCACGCCGATGTGCGAATTGAGTTCATCCACCTCGCCCATGGCGTGCACACGCAGGCTGTTCTTGGAGACCCGGGTGTTGTCGCCCAGGCCGGTGGTGCCGTTGTCGCCGGTGCGGGTGGCGATTTGAGTGAGTCGGTTGCCCATGCGCGTTCCTGTGTCGGTGAAGGAGCCACCGATTTTGACGCATGGGCCCTCAGTCCCATGCGACGCTCAGAACCGCGCGACCGTGTGGGCCTCGATGTACTCGAAGTGGATGTCCTCGCCCAGGCCCGGCGCTTGCGACAGGTGCACATAGCCCTGCGCGTCCATGGGGTCGGGCAGGCGGTGCAGGTAGGCGGGCACCTCGTCGTAGTCGAGGAAGGGGTGCAGCAGGCCACGCTCGTACCAGCGGCAGTTGCGCACGGCCGCACACACGGCCAGGTTGGCGGCGCCGTTGCCGTGCACCTCGCAGTTCATGCCAAAACCTTCGGCCATGTGGGCCACTTTCAGCGCCGGCGAGATGCCACCCACGCCGGTGACGCCGGCGCGCAGGATGTCGCTGGCGCCGGCCTTGATCCAGTCGGCACGGCTGTGGTGTTTGCCGGACAGGCTCTCGGGCCCGAGGATGGGGATGTCGAGTTGCTCGGCCAGCCACACGTAGGAGGCCATGCTCTGCTCGTTCATCATCTCTTCGAACCAGGTGAAGTCCAGGCGCTGCAGGGCGTGGCCGATGCGCAGGGCGTCGGTGCGGCTGTAGCTGTGGTAGCCGTCGAGCATCAGCGGCACGTTGGGCCCCACGGCTTCGCGCACGGCGGCGCAGGCGCGGATGTCCATGTCCACGTCAGGCGCGAAGGACACCGGCGGCATCCAGGTGTGCAGCTTGATGCCACGGTAGCCCCGCGCCACCAGCTTGACGGCGAAGGCGGCGTATTCGTCGGGGGTGGAGAGGCCGCCCGGCGTCTCGTCGCCACACATGGTGCTGCCGTAGGCTGGCACCTTGTCGCGGTAACCGCCCAACAGCTTGTAGACGGGCTCGCCCAGCGAACGACCGGCCAGATCCCACAACGCGGTGTCCACCGCAGCCAAAGCGCGGTCGGTGAGCTGGCCGGCGCTGCCGCGCTGCCAGTGCTCCAGCTCGTGCCACAGCGCTTCGCGGTGCATGGGGTCGCGACCGATCAGCACCTTGCGCACAAAGCTGTCCAGCACGTGGGGGCGGATCACTTCGCAAGGGGCAAAACAGTGGCCGGTGCTGCCATCGTCGCAGGTGATGCTCAACAGCACCTGTTTGGCCTGACCCAGTTCGCCCGGGTGCGAGTGGCCCGCGCTGTCCACACTGCGGCGGGTGGGGTAGGTGAACACCTGTCCGTCAATTTTTTCGATCTTCATTCAAACGTCCTGATCAACAAAAGGGGGGCCATCACATCCGTGTGGCACCGGCCTGGGCGCGCACCTTGCGCGCGACCTCGGCGGTGGGATCGATGGTCCCGTGCAAGGTGGGCGTCCAGCCCACATCGGCGCCCAGGGTGGCACCGGAGTTGGCCTGCCTGAGCGCGGCCAACAAGTCCACCGGTTGGCCGTTGTGCCAGTTGCCCTGGGCGGCCAGTGCCTGGCCTCGCCAGAGCTTGACCAGTTTTGTGGTGGGCAGGTGGGCCGGCGTTTCCCACACGTTGTTCTGCACCACCAGGCGCGACTGCACGCCCACGCCAATCGAATAACCCAGCGGGTACGGGCCCTGGTCGCTGCCGGTGTAGAGGTTGTTGTAGACATGGACCTGACCAAAACGCACGCGCGGTGCGCGTTCGCCACAACGCTCCCACCAGTTGTGGTGGAAGGTCACCTTGAGGCGGTCACCGTCATTGGCCTTGTCGCTGTTGCCCACGAGGTTGGTTTTGTCGTGGTCGCGAAAGTGGCAGTACGACACCGTGACCCAGTTGGAGCGGGTGGTGATGTCGAGCAGGCCATCGTGGTGCTGCATGGGCCGGCCCAACGCCGTGCGGGCGCTGTGGTCGGGGCGCGCGCCGTCGTCGAAGGTGCAGTGGTCCACCCACACGTGGGTGGCGTTGCTCAGCGAGAGGTTGTCGTACTCCGCGTTCCACTCGCCGCTGGCGTTGTCCTTGGGGTCCCAGGCAGGGAAAAAGTCGTAGGCGTCGCTGAAGCGCAGGTTGCGCAGGATGACGTTGTCCACGTCTTTGATCAACAGCGTGCCGTGCTTGAAGCCCGCGTCGGGCCCCATGCCGATGACGGTGGTGCGCCCAGGCACCGGCACCACCACCGTGGCCTGCTGGCGATCCGCCGAGCGCTGGCGGGCTTCTTCCAACGGTCCCTTGAGCGGCTGTTTACCCCACACCGCGGGTGCGTAGGCGCGCAGGTAGGCCTCGAAATCAAAGGCCGGGTCGCGGAAGGCCGCGGCCCCCACGGGGCGGTTCTGCGCGTCCACACACAGATCGATGCGGCCGTGGACGCGCACGATGCGGGGCGCACCGGCTGCGCCGGCAGCCAAAGCCGCCACCAGTTCGACGCGGTTGCGCACGTCGAACACCATGGAGGGCAAGGCGTCGGCACCACCCCGCGTGCCACCTTCGGCCGCTGCCCAACCATCGTTGGCGGCCAGCACCTGGCGCTCCCACGGGTGGCTGCTGGCCACGGGGCCGGTGCTGGAACAGCCGGGCAACAGGGCCATGCCAGCACCCGCCGCCGACAAACCCAGGACCAGACGGCGGCGCGCAGCGTTGTGCAAGCTGAACATGTGTGCCCCCTTCACTTGATGCGCTTGAGCAGGGTGTTGCCTTCCTCGTACAAACGACGTGCGGCCTCCTGCTCGGTGGCCTTGCCATAGGCCACGGTCTCGAAGACCTCGCGCATGAACTTGCTGAAACGCTGGTTCTCGAACAGCGGTGAAGGCAGGTCGATGCCACCGGCCTCCTTCTGCAGCTTGATCTGCTGGTAGGCCGCCTGCTCCAGCGGGCCAATGCGGTTGTCCTTGAGCAAGGCGTGCAGCGCGCCGCTGGCCGAGGGCACGCCACGCGACAGGCCGAGGATTTGTGCGGCCTGCGGGTCGGTCAGCAGGAAGTTCAGGAACTTGACCGCAACCTCTGGGTGTTTGGTGCGTTTGCTCACCGCAAACATCAGCGAAGGCCGCCCGAACATGCCGCTGTGTTTGGCGCCCGGCAAGGTGAGGAAGGGGCCAATGGCCAGCTTCTGGTTTTTGTCCAGCGTGCTTTCGCGCAGGCGCACCACCGAGTCCCAGGTGTAGTTGCCGGCCCAGTTGCCGTTGGTCCAGTC
This sequence comes from Hydrogenophaga atypica, assembly GCF_042665215.1. Taxonomy (NCBI): domain Bacteria; kingdom Pseudomonadati; phylum Pseudomonadota; class Betaproteobacteria; order Burkholderiales; family Comamonadaceae; genus Hydrogenophaga; species Hydrogenophaga atypica. The sequence continues at coordinate 214,633 of NZ_JBHTCA010000005.1, read as the reverse complement.
CTGCTGCTGTTCGGTGGGCTTTTCGGCACCGCCCAGGCTGGCGCGGTAGGGCAGCGGAGTGGCCACCTTGCTGTCCACCAGCTTCTTGTACATCTGCACCCACTCCAGCACCGCTTCCTGGCTCATGGCCACCTTGGGCTCGTTGGGGTCCACATAGGGTTTGCCGTGTTTCTGCTGCACGTAGGCGTGCGACAACAACAGCACGTCGTAAGGCTCACCGTCGAGCAGGTAGGCCTTGTCGCCGTTTTTGGCCTGGAAGGCCTTGCCGGCCGCGAACAGCTCGTCCCAAGTGGTGGGCAGCTTCAGGCCGGCGCGTTCAATGGCCGCCTGGTTCCACACAAACACCCGCGCGGTGTAGGCCGCGGGCAGCGCATTGAGCTTGCCGCCCAAGGTGCCCATCTTGAGGTCGGCGGGCGCGAACTGGTCCAGCGCCAGCAGGTTCTTGTGGGCGCCCAGGTCCAGGAAGCCCGTACCGCTCTTGGAGTAGCTGGACAACCACGCCCAGTTGAGCTGCACGATGTCGGCCTCGGAACCCCCAGCGATCTGCGTGGACAGGCGCTCCTGGTAGCCGTTGAAGCCCATGTACTCGCCCTTGATTTTGACGCCCGGGTTTTTGGCCTCAAAAGCGGCGATGGCCTTGAGTGTGGTTTCGTGGCGTTCGCCGCCGCCCCACCACGAAAAGCGCAAGGTGGCGTCCTGTGCGTGAACGGGGGCGGTGCTGGCCAGCGCGGCAAGTGCGGCGGCGGTGAGGATGGTGCGGCGTTGCATGTGGATCTCCCTGTGTTGTTGTGTTGGAAAGCGGATCAGAGGAACAAGTTGCGGCCATCGCCTTCGTGGGCAAAAGCGTGGCACTGGTGCATGTGGAAACCGAAGGTGTGCTTGTCGCCACGCTGCTTGTGCTCCAGGCCCTGGAGCTGTTCGGGCGGCACGCGGCAGGTCAGCGGCACGTCGCCGATGTCGAAGTGCACAAACACCTCGCTGCCCATGTGCTCCATGAAACGCAGACGGCCTTCCACCCGATGCACGCCGTCTTGTTCGGCGCCAGCGGTGACGTGCTCGGGACGGATGCCAAAGCGGATGGGCCGGCCCACCAGCGCGCGCAGCTTGGCCTCGCGGTCAGCGGGCAGAGGCAAGGTGGCGCCGCCCAACTCGATGCCCAGGCCGGCACCTGCGGCACTCACCTTGGCCGGCCGGATGTTCATTTCGGGCGAGCCGATGAAGCTGGCCACAAAGGCATTCGCCGGGCGTTCGTACAGCGTGGTGGGCCGGTCCACCTGCTGGATGGTGCCTTCCTTGAGCACGCAGATGCGCTCGCCCATGGTCATGGCCTCGGTCTGGTCGTGGGTGACATAGATCACGGTGGACGGTCGGCCGGCTTCGCGCAGCGTGCGGTGCAGCTCGGTCAGGCGCACCCGCATGGACGCGCGCAGTTTGGCGTCGAGGTTGGACAGCGGTTCGTCGAACAAAAACACCTCGGGCTTCTTCACGATGGCGCGGCCCACGGCCACACGCTGCGCCTGGCCACCCGAAAGCTGCTTGGGGTAGCGGTCCAGCAGGTGGTCCATCTCCAGCAGCTTGGCGGCGTCGCGCACGCGGTTGTCCACCTCGGCCTTGGGTGTGCCCGCGAGCTTGAGGCCAAAGGCCAGGTTCTCGTAGACCTTCATGTGTGGGTACAGCGCATAGTTCTGGAACACCATGGCGATGCCACGTTGTTTGGGCGCGAGGTTGTTGACCACCTTGCCGCCGATGCGCAGCTCACCACCGCTGATGGTCTCCAGCCCCGCGACCATGCGCAGCAGCGTGCTTTTGGCGCAGCCCGACGGGCCGACAAACACCATGAACTCACCGTCGTGGATGTCGAGGTCAACGCCATGCACGGCGGTGAACCCATTGGCGTAGGTTTTCTGGATTTTTTTGAGATGGACTTGTGCCATGGTGTGGTCTCCCTGGAATGCGTGGGTGGGCCTTAGCCCTTGATGCCGCTGCTGGAGGCGCCTTCGATGAAGTGGCGCTGGGCGGCGAAGAACACGAGGATGGACGGCAGCAGGGCCACCACCGAGATGGCCAGCACGCTGGCCCATTCGACCTCTTCGGTGGCGCCGATGCTCATCTTCAAGGCCAGCGACACCGGGTACTTCTCCACGGTGGAGAGGTAGATCAGCGGGCCCATGAAGTCGTTCATGGTCCAGATGAACTGGAACACGATGACGCTGATGATGGCCGGCTTGAGCAGGGGCACGATGATGTGCCACAGCAGCTGCAGTGGGTTGCAGCCGTCGATCTGTGCGGCCTCCTCCATGTCGCGCGGGATGCCGCGCAGGAACTGCACCAGCATGAAGACGAAGAAGGTGTCGGTGGCGAAAGCCGAAGGCACGATCAGCGGCAGGTAGCTGTCGAGCCAGCCGAACTCTTTGAACATCAGGTACTGCGGCAGGCGCAGGATGATGAGCGGCAGCATCATGGTGCCAACCATGATGCCGAACAGCGTCTTCTTGCCCCAGAACTCGAAACGCGCGAAAGCGTAGGCCACCAGCACACACGAGATCACCGTGACGATGATGCGCGGCACCGTGATGATGAAGGAGTTGAGGAAGTAGGTGGCGAAGGTGTATTCGGTGCTGGTCTTCCAGCCCTTGACGTAGGCGGTGAAATCAAAACTGGAGGGCCAGAAACCCATCTCGGTGAAGATTTCGGTGTTGGTCTTGAAGGACGCACCGACCAGCCAGATCATGGGATAGAGCATGACCAGGCCGACCAGGCCCAACACCACGTAGCGCATGAGGGCGTTGAGGCGTTCGCGCCGTTGCGACACGGCGGCTTCGTGGTCGGCCACAGACGTTGCTGCGGCGTTGTTGGTGGTGAGCGTGTTCATCGCTTGCTGTCCTTCTCGCCGGAATAAAAGACCCAGTACTTGGAGGTGAAAAAGGAGAACGCGCTGAGACTGCCCACCAACGCGAACAACACCCACGACAGCGCGCTGCCGTAGCCCAGGTTGAAATACTTGAAGCTTTGGTCGTAGATGTAGAGCGAGAGCACGTAGGTGGAGTGCAGCGGGCCGCCCTCGGTGATCATGTAGGGGCCGTTGAACTCCTGGAAGGCGTGCACCATCTGCATGATCAGGTTGAAGAAGATCACCGGCGTGATCAGCGGCACCGTGATGCGGAAGAACTGTTGTGTCTTGCTGGCACCGTCGATTTCAGCGGCCTCGTACAAAGACGTGGGCACGTTCTGCAGCGCGGCCAGAAAGATCACCATGGCCGAGCCGAACTGCCAGGTGAACAACAGGATCACGGTCCAGATGGAATAGTGCTCGTCGGCCAGCCAGGCGATGGGTTCCAAACCGAACTTGGCCAGCACGATGTTGACCAGCCCGTTCTGCGAAAAGATGAAGCGCCACATCACCGCCGCTGCGATGGAGCCGCCCAGGATGGAGGGCAGGTAGAAGGCCGAGCGGAAGAAGTTGATGCCACGCAGTTTGAAGTTCAGCACGTGGGCGATGAACAACGCGAAGCCCACCCGCAGCGGCACCGAGATGGCCACGAACAGCAGCGTGACGCCGAGCGACTTGTGGAACAGCGGATCGGTGGTGAACATCTCCCGGTAGTTGTCCAGGCCGATGTACTCGGGCGGGTTGATGACGTCGTATTGCGTGAAGCTCAGCACAAAACTCATCACAAAGGGGAACAGCTTGAACAGCAGCACGCCCAACACAAAGGGCAGCACAAACAGAAAGCCGATGCGTTTGTTTTCATACATGGTTGACCCAGTCTCCGGCGCGCGCGGCCGGGGTTCGGTGATGTAATAAGCCCACTGCAGGGAGATGCCTCGCCCCACCACGGGTGGTCACGGTCCTGCGTTTTGTGTTCACGCTGCCGCCATGCCCGCTTCTCGCCCACAGCCCCACCGCGCTTTGTCCCACCTGCTGGTGGCCGAACTCAGCGCCGACATCCGCAACAACGTGCTGCGCCCTGGCGACAAGCTGCCCATCGAGCCTGAGCTGGCACAACGTTTTGGCGTGAGCCGCACCGTGGTGCGCGAATCGGTGCAACGCCTGCAGGCCATGGGCATGGTGGAGGTGCGCCGTGGGGTGGGCACCTTTGTGCTGGCGCCCACCGCCGACCACGGCTTGCTGTTGCACGCCGAGGGCCTGAGCGGAACACACCAGGTGCTGGCCATGCTGGAGCTGCGCATCGGCGTGGAAACCGAAGCCGCTGCGCTGGCCGCCATGCGCCGCACCGACGCCCAGCTCGCCGGCATGCGGCGCGCCTTGTTGGACTTCGACACCGCCTTGCGCGAGGGCCGCAGCACGCTGTCGGCCGACTTCGATTTCCACCGGCTCATCGCCCAGGCCACACACAACCCCTACTTCGAGCAGGTGCTGCACAACCTGGGGCACGCCACCATGTCGGGTGGCGCCCACCGGCGCGGCGAGCCCCAGGCGGTGGCCGATCAGGACGCGGCCTCGCCCACGCAGTTTGGCGCGGAAGTGGCCACGTTGTTGCCGGGCAAGGCCATGACCGCCCACGAGCACGAGGGCCTGTTTGAGCGCATCGCGCAACGCGACGTGATGGGTGCGCGGGCGGCCATGCTGGTGCACCTGAGCAGCAGCCGCGAACGCATGCGCCGCGCCAGTGCCACGCCCGCCTGAGGGCGAGCGCCGGCACGGCGGGTGATGGCGGCGGAGGGTCTCGGCCATGGGGTCACTCAGAAGTTGTGCCGCAACGCCACTTCGTAGCCGGTGCCGGCGCGCTTGTATTTCAGCGTGCCATCGGCCTCGAAGGCCTTGAGCTGATCGCGCACCAGCGACAGGTTCACCGAGGTGCGTTTGCTCAAGGGGTAGTGGTAGCCCAGGCCCAGACGGGCGCCTTCGCGGTCAGAGGCGCGCGACGAACCGTTGGCCATGTCGTCCTTGAGGCGGCGGTAGGACACGCGGACCTCGCCCGGCCCGGCCGGAATGCGTGCACCCAGCGTCACCACCGTTTGCCGCCCGCTGTCGCTGGCACCCAGGTCGTCGGTGCGGGCCCAGGTGAACAGGGGTTTGATGAACCCCAGGTCGTAGGAGCCGCCGAAGGTCAGCGTTTTGATGCCATCGCTCGAACTGGCGCCCGACAGCGGATCCTGTTCCGTCTGGTAGGTGGTGGCCAGGGTCAACGGGCCGCCCGCGTAGTCCAGGTGGAAACCGCGGGCCGCTTTGATGTCGTTGGCGGGGGCAGCAGCGGCCAAACCCACACTGAAGCCGCCCAGCGAGGGCGTTTCGTAGTAAACGGTGTGGTCCCATTTGGCGGCGGAACGGGCCCCACGGCTGCCGTTGGAGGCGTAGGAGTCGCCCCCAAACGCTTCAAAACGGCCGTTGACGCCCTTCCAGTCCTGCGGCGAACTCATGCGCCCCAAGCGCACCTGGCCGATGGCATTGTTCGCCAACCCCACCCAGGCCTTGTCCTTCCAGTAGACCGGGCCATCGACGTTGCCGTCGGTGCCGTTGAAGCGGTGCTCCAACTGGAAGAAGGCGCTGTTGCCATTGCCCAAATCTTCCTTGCCCGTGAAACCCAGGCGGGCACGCGAGCTGTCGTCCATGTAGCTGACGCTGTCCTCGCTTTTGCTCAGGTCCATCGGTCCGTGGCGCACGCCCAGATCGATGCGGCCATACACGGCCACGCTGGATTGGGCCTGCGCCACCCCGACGTGCAAACACGCGGCCACCAGCACGCCGGGCACCACCGCCCAGTTGCGTTGTTTCATTTTTCAGTCTCCCTGATGCACGCTCACGTGCATTGCGCCTCACACACACCGCTGCCCACAGGCACCGGCGCCTCCCTTGTTCAAACCCCCACCCAGCAACGCGCAGGGGTTTGTTCAAACGCTTTTGTTGTTAGACATCATACGTAAACACCCGCTCGGAATGCCGCCCAAAAATGCGCTGAAATTAGGGGTTTTCCCTTTTGTTTCACAATTTTTTGGGATTGAATTGAGCTGTACCACCACAGCCAACCCGTCAAACGCGGGGCGAATACCCCAGAACCTGGAATCAGCCGCTGAACCTCGGGTGCGTCATGTGATGACTTGCCTCTTTCTCTGGCACCAGTGCCGCCCCAGGGCACAACACCCACAATGTGTCGATAATGCAAAGCCGGCAGCCACACTGGCCTTGGTCTGCCGGGTTGGAGACCTTTTATGAACACCCCCCTGCCCAGCCACCTGCTGCCTGAAATCCACCAGCGCGAGGTGCCCGCCGCCCTGATCGATGCGCTGAAAGCGCGGTTTGGCGACCGTTGCTCCACCGCCCTGGCCGTGCGCGAGCAACACGGCCGCGACGAGTCGGCCTTCACCACCGTGCCGCCGCCCTCGGCCGTGGTGTTTGCCGAATCCACCGCCGACGTGGCCGATGCGGTCAAGCTGGCCGCACAACACCGCGTGCCGGTCATTCCTTTTGGGGTGGGCTCCTCGCTCGAAGGCCATTTGTTGGCCGTGCAAGGTGGCATCAGCATCGACGTGAGCCGCATGGCCCAGGTGCTGTCGGTCAACGCCGAAGACCTGACGGTGACCGTGCAGCCCGGTGTGACACGCAAGGCGGTGAACGAAGCGGTCAAGAGCGAAGGCCTGTTTTTCCCCATCGACCCCGGCGCCGATGCGTCGATTGGTGGCATGGCCGCCACCCGCGCCAGCGGCACCAACGCCGTTCGCTACGGCACCATGCGCGAAAACGTGCTGGCGCTGGAGGTGGTGACCGCCCAGGGCGAGGTCATCCGCACCGGCACCCGCGCCAAAAAAAGCAGCGCCGGCTACGACCTCACCCGCCTGATGGTGGGCAGCGAAGGCACGCTGGGCGTGATCACCGAAGTGACGCTCAAGCTCTACCCGCTGCCCGAGGCGGTGTCGGCCGCGACCTGCTCGTTCCCCAGCATCGAAGCCGCCGTGCGCACCACCATCCAGGTGATCCAGATGGGCATCCCGATCGCGCGCTGCGAACTGATCGACGCCGGCACCATCCGCATGGTCAACGCCCACAGCAAGCTGAATCTGCGCGAGGAAACCATGTTGCTGATGGAGTTCCACGGCTCGCCCGCCAGCGTGCAGGAACAGGCCGAAACGGTGCAGGCCATCGCCGACGAATTTGGCGGCCAAGCCTTTGCCTGGGCCACCACACCCGAAGACCGCACCCGCCTGTGGACCGCGCGCCACAACGCCTACTTTGCTGCCGTGCAGAGCAAACCGGGCTGCCGCGCCATCAGCACCGACACCTGTGTGCCCATCAGCCGCTTGGCCGACTGCCTGCTCGACTCGGTGGCCGAGGCCGACGCCTCGGGCCTGCCCTACTTCCTGGTCGGCCACGTGGGCGACGGCAACTTCCACTTCGGCTACCTGATCGACCCGGACAACGCCGACGAACGTCGGCTGGCCGAGGACCTCAACCACAAACTGGTGGCGCGGGCGCTGTCGCTGGAAGGCACTTGCACCGGCGAACACGGCGTGGGCCTGCACAAGATGGACTTTCTGCGCCATGAGGCCGGTGATGGCGCGGTGCAGATGATGCGCACCATCAAACGTGCGCTGGACCCCGACAACATCATGAACCCAGGCAAGATCTTCGCGTGGTGAGACACGCCGCCCTCGCACCCCGGCGTACCGCCGCATGAGCCTGCCGCTGCGTTTTCGCTCGCGCTTGCAGGGCCATTTCCAGCCCCTGTCGGTGGCCCTGATCTACGGCGTGCTGGCGTCGCTGTGGATTTTGCTGTCCGACCGCGCCGTGGGCTGGCTGTTCAAAGACCCGGCCCTGGTGCTGCTGGCCAGCACCACCAAAGGCTGGCTGTTTGTGGGCGTGACCACGGCCCTGGTGTTTGTGCTGCTGTTGCGGCGCGAGCGCCACACGCCCGACACACCCGCGCCCGTGCGCTCCCTGCCCTGGTGGGGCCTGGCCGGGCTGCTGCTGCTGGTGCTGGCCGCCACCGGCCTGGCCATCAACGGCGTGTGGCGTGGCGAACGTGAGCAAGCCGGCAAACAGCTGCTGGCCATTTCGGAAAGCAAAGCCCGAGAGGTGGCGCTGTGGTACAGCGAGCGCCAGCACGATGCACATTGGCTGCAAGCCGACAAAGACCTCCAGGTCAACTGGCTGATCTGGCTCCACACGCGTGCACCCAGTGCGTTGGACGCCTTGGGGCAGCACCTGGCGGGTCACCTCAACGACGGTCATTTTCGGCGCGCCAGCCTGTTGCGCCCCGACGGCACCGTGGTGTGGCACTCCGGCGGGCCCACACACGCCCAAGAACCCGAAATCAAAGCTGGCCTGGCCCGCGCGTTGCAACTCAACAGCACGGAGCGGGTCGGCCCCTGGACAGACAGCAGCGGGCAGCTCCGCCTGGCCTTTCTGGCCCCCGTGGCGGCCGACAGCGAGTCCCCTGCGGTGGTGGTGCTGCACCTGGACCCGCCGCCCCACCTGCATCCCGCGCTGGCACAGTGGCCTCTGCCCCAAGAAACCGCCGAGGCCTTTCTGTTCACGCAGGAAGCCGACCAGGTGCGCTTCCTCTCGGCACGCAAGTTCATCACCGCCGACAGCCACGAACACCACCTGCCCCTGAACACGCCCGAGCTGTTCACCGCCCGGGTGCTGCGAGGCGACGCCCAGCCCAACACCGTGCTGGACGGTCTCGACTACCGGGGCATGGCGGCGCTGGGTGTGGTGCGCGCCATCGAAGGGACCGACTGGTGGCTGCTGGCCAAGCAGGACAGGGTAGAGCTCATGGGAGACGCCGTGTTGCGCTCGCTGTGGCTCATGCTGCTGGGCCTGCTGAGTCTGCTCAGCGCGTCTGCCTTGGTCTATCTGCTGACGCAACGCAGGCACCTGCAGGACATGGCACACAGCTACACCACGCTGCAGCACATGCAAGCGGAGCTGGGCAACAGCGAAGCCCGCTACCGCCTGCTGGCCGAAAACAGCGTCGATGTGGTGTGGCTGTACGACCTGCAGCGCAGCCAAATGGTCTACATCAGCCCCTCGGTGGAAAAGATGCTCGGCTACCGGCCCGACGAGCTGGTGGGACACGACGCCCTGACCCTGTTGCTGACGCCCGAAGCCCAGACATTCGCCGTCGGGCGCCTGCACGCGCGTCAACAGGCCCTCGCGCAGGGCGACACCGAGGCCATGAGCAGCGTCGATGAGCTGATGCACCGCCACAAGGATGGCCACCTGGTGTGTGTGGAGCTGTTGACCACCTTCGTGACCAACGGTCAGCAACAGGTGCTGCAGTTGCAGGGCGTGAGCCGCGACGTCACGGCACGCAAGGCCGCCCAGACGAAGATCACCCAACTTTCGCAGGCCACCGAACAAAGCCCCGCCAGCGTGATCATCACCAACCTGCGCGGCGAGATCGAGTACGTGAACGCCGCCTTCGAACGCAACACCGGCTACACGCGCCAGGATGTGGTGGGCCGCAACCCGCGTTTCCTGCAATCCGGCCAGACGCCGAGCGGCACCTACAAAACGATGTGGAAGGCGCTGCGGGCGGGCGACCACTGGGACGGCGAGGTGATCAACCGCCGTCGGGATGGCACGCTCACCGTGCAAAGCGTGACCATTGCCCCGGTGCGCGGCGACACCGGCGCCATCGAGCGCTACCTCTCGGTGCAGCTGGACGTGACCGCCCAGCGCGAGGCCGAAGCCACCGCCCACCGCCTGGCCTGGTTTGACCCGCTGACCGGCCTGCCCAACCGCCACCGTCTGCTGACCGAACTGGCCAACAGCCTGGCGGCAGACCGGCGCCAGGGCGGCCACAGCGCCATCGTGTTGATCAACCTCGACCGCTTCAAAACCGTCAATGAAGCCCTGGGCCACGCGGCCGGCGACGCCTTGTTGCGCCAGCTGACGCAGCGCCTGGGCCAGTTGCAGGCGCCTGGCGACATGCTCGCGCGCCTGGGTGCCGACGAATTCGCGTTGTTGCAGCACGCACAGGAACAGCAAGCGGCCGCCACATCGGCCACCGCACTGCGCACGGCGCAGGCGGTGCACGCCGCCCTGGTGGCGCCATTTGCGCTGGAGTCGGGCGAAACGATCAACGTCACCGCCAGTGTGGGCGTGGCCCTGCTGCCACACGACGCCACCGACACCCCCGGTGATGTGCTGCGCCGCGCCGACACCGCGCTGCACCGCGCCAAGGCGGGCGGCGGGCAGCAGTCGGCCTTTTTCGATGCCGCCATGGGCCAGGTGGTGAGCGAGCGTTTTGCGGTGGAGCAGGATTTGCGCCGTGGCCTGGCTGCGCAAGAGCTTCGCCTGTACCTGCAACCCCAGGTCAACCGCCAGGGCCACATGGTCAGCGCCGAAGCGCTGGTGCGCTGGCAACACCCCGACAAAGGCCTGGTGCCGCCCGGCACCTTCATCGGTGTGGCAGAAGAAAGCGACCTGATTACCGAGGTGGGCGACTGGGTGCTGGCCCAGGTCTGTGCCCACCTGGGCCAGTTGCACACGCAAGGCCGCCGCCTGCCTATCGCGGTCAACGTGAGCCCGCGCCAGTTCCACAAGGCAGACTTTGTGCCCGGCGTGTTGCACGCGCTGGAGCAGGCGGGCGCGCAGCCGGAAGATCTGGTGCTGGAAATCACCGAAGGAGTCGTGATCGAGCAGGTGGACACGGTGGTGCGCAAAATGAGCCAGCTCACCCAGCGTGGCGTGCGGTTTTCCATCGACGACTTCGGCACCGGCTATTCATCGCTGGCCTACCTCAAACGCCTGCCCATCCACGAACTGAAGATCGACAAGAGTTTTGTTCAAGACGCGCCACACGACCCGAGCGACGCCGCTTTGGTCGAGGCCATCCTGTCGGTGGCCGGCCACCTGCGCCTGAAGGTGGTGGCCGAGGGCGTGGAAACGCAGGAACAGGCCGACTTCCTGAACCAACGCGCCAACGTGATTCACCAGGGTTATCTGTTCGGCCGCCCAGCGCCCGCTGCGGAGGTGCTGGCCACGTGGTCGGGCACCCGGTCTGACGGCGCCTCGGCGGCCTGAAACGGCACCTGGTAAAGCCACACCGGCCGCTCGTCTTCGTCCTGCAGACAGGCGTTCGCCACCCACCCGTCGGCGGCGAACTCCAGGCTCACCAGCCAGGCGCCTGGGTGCAGTTCGCGCGTCGCCTTGTCCATGGCGCGGGCCATGCTTTCAGGCCGCTGGAACAGGTAGACCATGTCGTACGGCGACCAGTCGGCGGCCCACATGTCGCCGCCCGCCACCCGCGCCCAGCGACAGCGCAAGGCACACAACAGGCGCAGCGGGAGGCTGCGTTCTATGCCCGCCAGGTGCACATCCGGGTACTCCCGTTCCAGCTCGATCAGGCCATCTCCCAGGCCACAACCGGCGTCCAGCACACGGCCAGCCAAAGGCAACGGTGCAACCTGCCGCAAGCCTTGCAAAACGCCTGGCGGCGTGGGAAACAGCGGGGCATCCTTCCAGCTCGACGGGGGGTACACCGCCAGAAACAGGCCCAGTGGCAACAACCAGGCCCAGGCCAGGTGGGCCCCCATGGGCAAGCCTGTGAGCAACCACCACGAGAGCGGAAACCCCAGCGCCATCACCAATTTGCGGGTCAGTGTGCTACCCATGGTGCTGAACACCACGCCGGTGGTGGCACCCACCAGCAAAGGCACGGCCACAGGCATGCCAACCCAGCCCGCCAGTTTGAATCCCCCCCACGCGGCGGCCCAGGTCAAGAGCGCGGGCAGCGGCCAGGGCCAGTGCAAGGGGGTGTGGTTCACGTGACGGTTCCTGTAGAGCCAAAGCGCTCCGGGTCGCCAGCTTGAGGCCCAGCGTTTCGGCGCAACACGTTGGCCCCCTTCATGCCGGTCATCCAGCCAAGCACCTGCTCAGTTCACCGAGCCGTGGTTCCCACGCAAGCGGTCAATCAGACCGTTGAGTTCATCGAGCGAACCAAACGAAATCGCGATTTCACCCTGGTCTTCAAAACGGCCATGGCGCTTGACGCGCTTCTTCACCCGCACTTCCACCGCAGCGGTCAGCAGATCGGCCAATTCGTCTTCCACCCGGCGGATGTCGCGCGACTTTTCTTTTTTGGGTTTCTGGGGCGTGAGCGCAAACTCGGCCGCCAACTTCTTGACCAGGCTTTCGGCCTCGCGCACCGACATCTTTTTGGCCGAAATCTGGTTCCCGGCGGTGATCTGCGCCGCGCGGTCCAGCGCCAGCAGCGCCCGCGCGTGGCCCATGTCGATGTCACCGGCCATCAGCATGGTCTGCACCGGGTCGGCCAGGTTGAGCAGGCGCAACAGGTTGCTGGCCGCGCTGCGCGAACGGCCGACGGCCTGCGCCGCCTGCTCGTGAGTGAGCCCAAACTCTTTGATGAGACGATGTAAACCCTGGGCTTCTTCCAGCGGGTTGAGGTCCTCGCGCTGGATGTTCTCGATCAGCGCCATGGCGGCGGCGGCCTCGTTGGGCACCTCGCGCACCAGCACCGGCACCGTGTCCAGCCCGGCCAGGCGGGAAGCCCGGAAGCGCCGTTCGCCGGCGATGATCTCGTACTTGCCCGCGTGGTCGCCGTCGGCCAGGCGACGCACCAGGATGGGTTGCATCACCCCCTGGGCCTTGATGGACTCGGCCAGTTCGTACAGCGCGCCTTCGTCCATGTGGGTGCGCGGCTGGTACTGGCCGGGCACGAGTTGGTCCAGTGTCAGGGTGGAAGGCGCACCCTCGGGCGCCGGTGCGGCAGGTGCAGCGTCGTCCACCTTGGGGCCGAGCAGGGCTTCGAGGCCGCGTCCGAGGCCTTTGGGTTTTTTGGTGACCATCGTCGTCAGGCTTTCAAAATCAGTTCGTCAAGCAGGTCGCGGCCGGCACGCCAGTCGCCCAGGCCCGATTCGGCATTGATGTGCCCCCGTTCGCCCAGATCCACGAAGCGGCTGCCCCAGGTGGTCGCCAGTTCGCGGGCCTTGTCAAAACGGCAGTAGGGATCGTTGCGGCTGCCCACCAGGATGCTGGAAAAAGGCAATGGCTGGCGCACGATGGGCGCCCAGCTGGGCAACTGCGGGCCCAGGTCGGGGTCTTCGGTGTCGCCGGGTGCCACCAACAGGGCACCCAACACACGGGCCGTGTTCTGCGAATGCGCGGCCCAGGCGGCCGTGAGGATGCAACCCAGGCTGTGGGCCACCAGCAAGGCCGGGCGGTTGTCCTGCAACAGCACCTCTTCGAGCCGGGCCATCCAGTCGCCCCGACGCGGGGTCTCCCAGTCGTGCTGCTCCACGCGCTGGTCGCCGTACAGCACTTCCCAGCGGCTCTGCCAATGGTCGGGGCCGCTGCCCAGCCAGCCGGGCAGCACCAGCACACGCGGCGTCATGGCTTCATGGTCCCGAGGCGGTCCACCATCTCCTGCGCAAAGGCCACAAAGGCCTGGCTGCCGCGGGCCGAGGGATCGAACACCACACCGGGCAGGCCGTAGCTGGGGGCCTCGGCCAGGCGGACGTTGCGCGGGATGAGGGTGTTGAACACCTTGTCGCCAAAGTGGCCCTTGAGCTGCTCGCTGACCTGCTGTTGCAGGGTGATGCGGGGGTCGAACATGACGCGCAGCAACCCGATGATTTCCAGCTCGGGGTTGAGGTTGGCGTGCACCTGCTTGATGGTGTTGACCAGATCGCTCAGCCCTTCCAGCGCAAAGTACTCGCACTGCATGGGCACGATGACACCGTGGGCGGCGCACAAGCCGTTGAGCGTGAGCATGGACAGACTGGGCGGGCAATCGATGAGCACAAAATCGAAGTCGGCATCGGCGACCGCCAGTGCGGTCTTGAGGCGTTTTTCGCGCCGCTCCAGCTCCACCAGTTCCACCTCGGCGCCGGCCAGTTCGCGGTTGGCGCCCAGCACGTGGTAGCCACATTTGTCCGAGAACACCGCCGCCTCGGCCACGCTGGCCGACTCAAGCAGCACGTCGTACACGGTGAGCGCCAGTTCGCGTTTGTTGACGCCGGAGCCCATGGTGGCGTTGCCCTGCGGGTCCAGGTCCACCATCAGCACACGCTGGCCCACCTTGGCCAGGCCGGCCGCGAGGTTGACCGTGGTGGTGGTTTTGCCCACCCCGCCCTTCTGGTTGGCGATGCAGAAAATTTTGGCCATCTGGGGCTTACTTGCTCAAGGCCAGCTTGACGCCGAAGCCGATGAGGAACACGCCGGCCAGCTTTTCCAGCGTGCGGGCGATGACCGGGTTGGCGCGCATGCGAGCGGCCAGAAAGTAGGTGAGCAGGACAGCCACCAACCCGTACAAGAAGGTCAGTACCGCCACCGTGGCCGCCATCGCACCAAAAGTGATCAGACCTTGGTGTCGGGCCGGGTCCACAAACAACGGGAAGAAGGCCATGTAGAAGACGATGGCCTTGGGGTTGAGCAGCGTGATGGTGAAGGCCTGCTGAAAGTATTGCTGGGGGCGGATGTTGAGCACAGGCGCATCACCTGGTTTGGCGGTCAACATCTTCCAGCCCAGCCAAGCCAGGTAGGCGGCGCCCAGCCACTGCACCGCAGCAAAAGCCGCCGGGTAAGCGGTCAGCAACGCAGCCACACCAGCGACGGCCGCCCACATCAGCACTTGGTCACCCGCCATCACCCCAAAAGTGGCCGCCAGCCCGCCACGCAGGCCACCCTTGCCGGTGGAGGTGATGAGCGCCAGGTTGCCCGGGCCGGGAATGGCGAGAAACAGAACGATGGCGGCGACAAAGGCGCCGTAATCAGCGATGCCGAACATGGGGGGCTTTCTTTTCTTGAGCGGGAATGCGCTTGAGTTTACGTGAGGTTGTGAGGTGGGCTGTTTGTGGTTTCACGTGAAACACCGTTGCGCTTGAGATGTTTCGCTCGACGGTACGGGCAGGGCGGATGGGGTGGGTGTCCGGGCTCTGGTCCGCGCGCGGGCGCCTGCTCAGGCCGAACCACGCCACTTCGTCAACACCGCGATTGACACGCGCCCTCTGTGGCAACCGCGAATCGTCTCGCCGCCCGGACACCCACCCCATCCACCGCAGAAGCAGCACTGGCCAACCGCCGGTGGTGCGCCAACTTCGAACTCTCGGGCCTGTGGCGGTGTGCGCGGGCGCAGGCCCTATTTGCGGTTGCCACAGAGGGTGCGCGCCAAACACGGCGTTGACGAAACGGTGCTTGCGCACCCAATCAGACACCCGCGAGTGGGCCGGAGAACGCGCATGCCGCCACAGGCACAGCGCGAGGTCACCGCATCAAATCAACCCGCACGCATCCAAACAATGCACCGCTCAGCATCCAACCCTGGCACCACCAGCGGTTCCACGTGAAACGCCTCCACATCAGGAGGCAAAGCAGCCATCTCATCGCCCGGGTGTTTGCCCTTGAGCGCCATCCACACCCCGCCCTGCCCCAGCACCTGGCGCGACCAGTTGGTGAAATCCACCAGCGATGCGAACGCACGTGACGACACCACGTCGTACGGTTCGGTGAGCGACTCCACCCGCGCGTGCACACCGCGCAGGTTCGGCAAGCGCAAAGCCACCGCCACTTGTTGAATGAAGGCGGCCTTCTTGCCCACGGTGTCCACACAATCCACCCGCACATCAGGGCAGCAGATGGCGATGACCACGCCGGGCAAGCCGGCACCCGAGCCCACATCCAGCAAACGGATGGCACGCCCGGCACGCTGGTGGTTCAGCGGCGCAATGACGGCCAGGCTGTCCAGCAGGTGGTGGGTCAACATCTCGGCGGGCTCGCGCACGGCCGTGAGGTTGTAGACGCGGTTCCATTTGGCGATCCAGTCCAGGTAGGACAACAACTGGCCGATCTGCGCCTCGCTCAGCGCCAGACCCAGCGCCGTCACACCCGCGCGCAGCGCGGCTTCCTGCGCGTGCACCGTCATGCCGCCTCTACCTCGGCCTCGTTGGCAAAACCTTTGAACTTGCCGCGCTTGAGGTGGATAAGCAACAAGGAAATGGCAGCGGGCGTCACGCCCGACACACGCGAAGCCTGACCCAGGGTTTCCGGCCTGTGTTTGTTGAGCTTTTGCCGCACCTCGATGGACAGCGCCGGCACGGCCATGTAGTCCAGCTCAGCGGGCAGCCTGAGGTTTTCGTAGTGGGCAGCGCGCTCCACCTCACCCTTTTGCCGGTCGATGTAGCCCGAGTATTTGGCGGCGATTTCAATCTGCTCCACCACCGGCTCATGCAAGTCATCAAACAAATCACCCAGTGTTTCACGTGAAACCAGGGTGTCGACGCCGTACTTGCCGCCATCCATGCCCATCAAGGCCGCGTAGCTCACATCGGGCCGGCGCAACAAGTCGCCCAGGTTGTACTCGCGCTCAATGGACTTGCCCAGCACACGCGCTGATTCTTCTGCCGGCAGGTTGCGCGGATTGACCCACGTCGCCTTGAGGCGTTCTGTTTCACGTGAAACCGCATCACGTTTGCGGTTGAAGGCGTCCCAGCGGGCATCGTCCACCAGCCCCATCTGGCGTCCCACTTCGGTGAGTCGCATGTCGGCGTTGTCCTCGCGCAGCTGCAGGCGGAACTCGGCGCGGCTGGTGAACATGCGGTAGGGTTCTGTCACCCCCTTGGTGATCAGGTCGTCCACCAGCACGCCCAGGTAGGCCTGGTCGCGGCCGGGCAGCCAGGCACCCTCGCCCCGGCACTGCAGCGCGGCATTGATGCCAGCGAACAGACCCTGGGCGGCCGCTTCCTCGTAGCCGGTGGTGCCGTTGATCTGACCGGCGAAGAACAGACCCTGGATCTGCCGAGTCTCGAAGCTGCTCTTGAGCGAGCGCGGATCGAAGTAGTCGTACTCGATGGCGTAGCCCGGACGCAGGATGTGGACGTTCTCCAGCCCCGGCATGCTGCGCACCAGCGCGTACTGGATGTCAAAGGGCAAGCTGGTGGAAATGCCGTTGGGGTAGACCTCGTGGGTGGTCAGGCCCTCAGGCTCCAGAAAGATCTGGTGGCTGTCCTTGTCGGCAAAACGGTTGATCTTGTCTTCCACGCTGGGGCAGTAACGCGGCCCCACCCCTTCGATCTTGCCGGTGAACATGGGGCTGCGGTCAAAACCGCTGCGGATGATCTCGTGCGTGCGTTCGTTGGTGTGGGTGATCCAGCAGGGCAACTGCTGCGGGTGCATGCTGGCCTTGCCCATGAAGCTGAACACCGGCACCGGGCGATCGGCGGTGTCCGAGCCCGGCATGCCGTCGCCCGGCTGTTCGGTGCACTTGCTGTAGTCGATGGTTTTGCCGTCCAGGCGCGGCGGCGTGCCGGTCTTGAGGCGCCCCTGCGGCAGCTTCAATTCCTTCAACCGGGCCGACAGCGACACCGCCGGCGGGTCGCCCGCGCGGCCGGCGCTGTAGTTTTGCAGGCCCACATGGATCTTGCCGTCCAGAAAGGTGCCGGCCGTCAACACCACCGTGCGGCTGCGAAAACGGATGCCCACCTGGGTCACAGCGCCCACCACCCGGTCACCTTCCACCATCAGGTCGTCCACCGCCTGCTGGAAGATCAGCAGATTCGGCTGGTTCTCCAGCATGCGACGGATGGCGGCCTTGTACAGAATGCGGTCGGCCTGGGCCCGGGTGGCGCGAACGGCTGGCCCCTTGCTGCTGTTGAGGATGCGGAACTGGATGCCGCCCTCGTCGGTGGCCAGCGCCATGGCACCGCCCAGCGCGTCCACCTCCTTCACCAGGTGCCCCTTGCCAATGCCGCCGATGGACGGGTTGCAGCTCATCTGCCCCAGGGTTTCGATGTTGTGCGTGAGCAGCAGCGTGGCGCAGCCCATGCGGGCCGCGGCCAACGCGGCCTCGGTGCCGGCGTGGCCGCCACCAACAACAATGACGTCAAATTCCTGGGGGTACAACATGGTGGGGCGCGCGCAAATGCTGGGGAACCCTCGATTTTACGGGCCTGCCTATTTTTCGACCACCCCACGCGCCACCCGGCCTTGGGGCATCAAGGACAATCAGCCGCCATGAGTCTTGCCTGCCGTCCTGGCTGCGCCGCCTGCTGCATCGCCCCGTCCATCACCAGCCCCCTGCCCGGTCTGCCCCAAGGCAAGCCGGCGGGTGTGCCCTGCCCGCACCTGGACGAGGACCTGCGCTGCCGCCTGTTCGGCCAACCCGAACGCCCGGCCGTCTGCAGTTCGCTCGCGCCCGAACCCGCCATGTGCGGTGACGACCGCTGGCAGGCCCTGCACTTTCTGCACACCCTCGAACACGCCACCCAACCTGGACCCCAACCCTCATGAAAACACTGGTTTTTGCCGGCAGCACCCGCCAACAGTCCTTCAACCGCCGCCTGGCCGCCGTGGCCGCCCAAGCCGCCCGTGACCAAGGCGCCGACGTCACCCTGCTGGAACTCGCCGATTTCGAACTGCCGCTCTACAACGGCGACCTGGAAGCACAAGGCACGCCCGACAAGGTGCGGGAGCTGAAGGCCATCGTGCACGCCCACCCGGCCTGGATCATCTGCTCGCCCGAGTACAACGCCAGCTACACGGGCCTGCTCAAGAACACGCTGGACTGGCTGTCCGCCCCATCGCGGGCGACGCCGACTGGGCCGTGGGCACCAAACCCTTCAACAACAAGGTGGTGGGCCTGCTGGCCGCTTCCAACGGTGCGCTGGGCGGCGTGCGTGGCCTGGGCCAGCTGGCGCCGCTGATGCGCCAGCTGCAATGCTGGGTGGCCCCCAAACAATTCGCCCTGGGGCAAGCCGCAACGGCCTTTGACGACAAAGGCCTGCTGCGTGACGCCACGCAACAGGCCAGTGTGGTGGGCGTGGTGGAGCAGGTGCTCCACACGGCCCGCAAGCTCACCGCCTGACTTACTGCTTCACAGCCTCGACCTGCACCACCAGGCGCACGTTCTTGGCGAAGCCCCAGTCCACGCCATAGTTCAGGCCGTGGGCGCTGCGGTCGATGGTCGCTTCAAAGTCGCCGCCACACACCTCACGCTTGAGCATGGGGTTGTCGTAGCAGTTGAACTTGTTGGCTTTCAGGGTCACCGGCACGGTTTTGCCCAGCAGGGTGAAGTGGCCGCTGACCTCGCTCACCTTGTCGCCGTTGAAGGCGAACTTGTCGGACACAAAGCGCGCTTTCGGGTGCTTGGCCGCATCCAGCAAGTCAGCGCTCTGCAGGTGCTTGTCGAATGCTGCGGTGCCGGTGTTCACCGAGGCCACGTCGATGCTGATGTCCACCTTGCCGGTCTTGGCCGCGCGGTCAAACTGCACCGTGCCTTCCTTCTTGTCAAAACGGCCGCGGTTGGTGGTGGTGCCAAAGTGGTCGATCTCGAAGGTCACGAAGGTGTGGGTCGGGTCGATGGCGTAGTCGGCGGCGTGGGCCACACCGGCGGACAGGGAGGCCACAGCGGCCAGGGCGATGAGGGTGTTGCGCATGAAAAACTCCTGAAGGTTGGAAGGAAAAAAACTCACAGCTTGCCCACGCCCGAAAGCGCGAGCTTGAACTTGACTTGCACGTCGTCGGCCACCATGGACGTGTCGGCCCACTCGTTTTCGCCGATCTTGAAGGCCAGACGCTTGAGGGGCAGGGTGCCCGTGGCGGTGGTGACAGTGCCGCTTTGGGTCAATGCCACCGGCACCACCACGTCGCGGGCGGTGCCTTTGATGGTCAGCTGACCAGCCACCTCAAATTTGCCACCGCCCAGCGCCTTGACGCTGCTCGACTGAAACGTGGCCTGGGGGAATTTGGGCACGTTGAACCAGGGCGCCTTGGGCAGTTCGGCATCGGTCTCGCGCGAGCCCAGCGTGGCGCTGCCCACGTCCACCGTGAAGGCGATTTTGCTGATCTGTGGCTTGGCCACATCGAAGCCGATCTGTGCATCGAACTTGCGGAACTTGCCTTCCAGCGGCACGCCCATCTGGCGCGCCACAAAGGCGATCTCGCTTTGCTCGGGCAGCAATTTTTGTTGCGCCAGCGCGGGCAGGGACATCAAGGCCAAAGCGGCCACAGAAAACGAAATGCGAGCAAAAGACATGGGGTTCTCCGAAAAAGTCAGGTGCGGCCGGGCAACATGCGGGTCAACAAGCCGTCGCGGTCCAGCCATTGGTGCTTGAGCGCGGCGCCGATGTGCATCAACACCAGCGCGGCCATGGCAAAGGCGCTGAACTTGTGTAGCGGCTTGAGCACCTCGGCCAACGATTCGCTCACCGGCACAAAGTCCGGCAACTGCACCGCGCCGAACCACACGATGGGAAAACCGGCGGCCGAGCTGTACGCCCAGCCCAACAGCGGCACGGCAAAAAACAGCAGGTACAGCGCGTGGTGGGTGGCGTGGTGGGCCACACGCTGCCACACCGGCATGCGGCCGGCCACGGCCTCGGGCAGCTCCGGCGGGCGGTGCGTGAGGCGCCAGGCCAGGCGCAACGCAGACAGCAGCAAAATGCCCACACCCGCCCACTTGTGCCAGTTGTAGAGCTTGAGGCGCTGCGGCGAAAACGGCAGGTCGGCCATGTACAGGCCCATGCCAAACATGGCGATCAAGGCAAGGCCCAACACCCAGTGCAGCAGCACGGCAACTCGGCTATAACGGGCAACCGGTTGAATGTCGGACATGGGCAGCTCCCTCCAATCGTTGCTGCGGCGCAGCACAGTGGGGCGAGTCTAGAGATTCCATCGTCAAAGCTTTTCAATTGCCTTGTCGTTTTCATTCAAATTTTTTGAGGAACTTTGTCCCTCGAACATGACCACCCTGATCGCGACCTACCCCGCTCTGACCGCGCTGGCCGACACCCTGAGCGGCTTGCCACTGCACGAAGTACCCGCCGGCACCACCCTGTTCCGTGAACACGAGGCCTGCGCCGGCTTCCCCTTGCTGCTGCAAGGCGAGGTGCGCGTGTCGCGCAACACCTCGCAGGGCCGGACCCTGGAGCTGTACCGCGTCGTGCCCGGTGAGTTGTGCTTGGTGTCCTCCTCGGCCTTGTTTGCACAAACGGCGCTGTCGGCGCAGGGCGTCACCACACGTGACACCCAGTTGGCCCTGCTGCCCCCCGCAGCCTTCCGCCACGCCCTGGCCGACACGGCGTTCCGCGACTTCGTGCTCGGCCTGTTTGCGGAACGCATGGCCGACCTCACCGCCTTGATCGAGGCCGTCGCTTTTCAGCGGCTGGACCAACGCCTGGCCGCCGCCCTCCTGGGCCACGGCAGCCCCATCAAAACCACCCACCAAGCCCTGGCCGACGAACTGGGCACGGTGCGCGAAATTGTCACCCGCTTGCTGCACCGCTTCGAGCGCGAAGGCTGGCTGGCGCTGTCGCGCGAGAGCATCGACGTACGCGACCCAACCGCCCTGCGGGCCTTGGCCAACGGCACCGCCAGCACTGCGTGACCTCGGTCACAGACAGACCGCAACGCCACGTGCACACTCGCCCCATTGTTCAACCACGGAGCGACTCACATGACCAAAAACGTTGGCGGCATCGACCGCACCCTGCGCATCGTCATCGGCCTGGCCCTCATCGCCGCCGCCGCCACCGGCACGGTGGGCTTGTGGGGCTACATCGGCCTGGTGCCCCTCGCCACGGGTTTGATGGGCTGGTGCCCGCCCTATGCGATGTTTGGCTTCAACACATGTTCTGTGAAGAAGGCCGACTGAACGCCTGCGCTGTCCTGGCAGCGACAGCGCGCGTGTAACTGGCTGGCGCACCATCGGCGTTTTTCCAACGCCCGGTGGTCGCCATGCACATCCCCTCATTGAAAGAACAGGTCAGCGCTGAAGAATGGGCGCTGCGTTGCGATCTGGCGGCCTGCTACCGCCTGGTGGCCGCCTACGGCTGGAGCGACCTGGTCTTCACCCACATCAGCGCCAAGCTGCCCGACAGCGTCACCGGCGGCGAGCACCAGTTCCTCATCAACCCCTACGGGCTGATGTTCGACGAGATCACAGCCAGCAGCCTGGTCAAGGTGGACATGGCCTGCAACAAGCTGCACGACTCCCCTTTCCCGGTCAACCCGGCCGGTTTTGTCATCCACAGCGCCGTGCACGAGGCCCGGCCTGAAGCGGTCTGTGTGCTGCACACCCACACCCGCGCCGGCGTGGGCGTGAGCACGCAGAAGCACGGCATCCTGCCGCTGAGCCAGCAATCCACCTTTGTGCTGGCCTCGCTGGCCTACCACGACTACGAAGGCGTGGCCTTCCGCCCCGACGAGAAACCGCGCCTGCAGGCCGACCTGGGGCAAGCCAATCACCTCGTCTTGCGCAACCATGGACTGCTGACCTTGGGCCGCAGCATCGCCGACGCCTTTTTGTCCATGTACATCCTGGAGAACACCTGCCGCATCCAGATCGACGCGCTGGCCGGTGGCAGCGAACTGGTGCACGTCGACCCGCGCATCATCAGCGACATGGGCGCGGTCATGAAAACCGCCACCGCCGGCCAGGGCGCGAACCTGGCCTGGCCGGCGCTGCTGCGCAAGGTGGAACGGCTGGACCCGGGCTACAAGACGTGAGCCTGGATTCAGACCACAATTTTGGTCATAATTGCCGCATGGAACACCTTCTGGCCAGCGCCTCCGTCAGCATCAGCGAACTGAAAAAGAACCCCAGCGCCGTGATCGAAGCGGCCATGGGACAACCGGTGGCTGTGCTCAACCACAACAAGCCGGCCGCCTACCTGGTGCCGGTGGCGTCCTTTGAAGCCATGATGGAACACATCGACGATCAGGCCCTGGCCGAAATCGTCAAGTCGCGCCAAGACGAAGCCAGCGTGGCCGTGCGTCTGGACGATTTGTGACTGCTGTGTACGCGCTGGCCTTCAAGACCAGCGCGCTCAAGGAATGGCAGCGGCTGGACAAAGCCGTGCAGACCCAGTTCAAGAAGAAGCTGGCCGAGCACCTGCAGCAACCCCATGTGCCATCGGCCAAGCTGGCGGGTCTGCCCAACGCTTACAAAATCAAGCTGCGCGCCACGGGCTTTCGCCTCGTCTACGAGATGAACGACCACACCGTCACGGTCACCGTGGTCGCCGTGGGCAAGCGGGAAGACAACGCCGTCTACCGCACCGCCCACACACGCCTGCGCTGAGACGCCCAGACTACAGCGGCGCCACCACTTCGTATCGGCTCTGTACAAACCCAAAAGGGTAGGCCTTTGTCGCCACGTGGGTCAGAGCCACATCGCGACCGGCGTCCCCAAACAGGGGGCGGCCACACCCCAACAACGTGGGTACGACGGTGATGGTCAGATCGCTCACACAACCCGCCGCCAGAAAGGCCTGAAACGTGAGGCCGCCGTCCACATACAGCCGCGTCCAGCCCAGAGCAGTTGCCTGGTCACACACCTCGGCCGGCGTGGCGCTGAGCAGCCTCACCGAAGGCGGCAGGCCCGTTGGCAAGGTCTGCAGCGTTCTGCTGAGCACCCACACCGGTTTGTCGGCATAGGGCCACTCGGGAAAACCCAACACCTTCTCAAAGGTGTGTCGGCCCATCACCAGCGCATCCACCGACGCCATGAACGCGCCGTAGCCACAATCCTCGCCCGGTGGCACCCCGGCGTTGGCCTGGTCCAACCAATCCAGGCCCCCATCCTCGCGGGCAATAAAACCGTCGAGGCTGGTGGCAATGAATACAGAGCAGTGAACCGCCACGCGTGGCTCAGCTCAGCACCACGCTGCTCAGGCGGCGGCGGTAGGTGGCCACGGTGGGGTCTTCGGGCGGGATCTGGCCTTCGGCCACCTTGGGCTTGGGCACGTCGATGATTTCCAGGATGGCCACGTAGGTCTTGCGCGCCAGGTCGCTGTTCCAGGCCTTGTCGCGCATCAGGATTTCGAGCAACTCGTCCATCGCGGCCGTCCAGCGCTGGGCGGCCATGTGGTGCTGGGCCAATTCATAACGGGCGTCAAAATCGCGTTTGTTGGCGGCGATGCGCGCGGCCAGCGCGGCGTCGGCCGGCTCGTAGGCGTTCTCCACCACGTCCAACGCGTTCATCCAGTGCTGCAGCGCCTCGAGCTTGCGCACCGCCATGGCCTTGGCGATCACGGGCGCAAAGGCCACCTTGGCGTCGTCGGTGCGGCCCAGCAGCAGCAAAGCCTTGATGAAGTCGAAACGCGCGTTGTCGTCGTCGGGCTTGTCGGCCACGGCCTGGGCCAGCGCGGCGATGGCGTCGTCGCTGCCGGGCGCGGCCACGGGCTCGGGCGCTGCGGCTTCTTCCACAACTTCGGGCGGCAGCTCGTCAGCGGGCGGCAAATGCTTGTCCAGGAAGGCCTTGACCTGGCTTTCGGGGAGCGCGCCCATGAAACCGTCCACAGGCTGGCCGCCCATCAACAACACACAGGTGGGGATGCTGCGGATGCCAAAAGCGCCGGCCAGTTGCTGCTCGTCATCGGAGTTGATCTTGACCAGCTTGAAGCGCCCGGCGTAGGCTTCTTCCACCTTTTCCAAGATGGGCCCGAGCGATTTGCAGGGCCCGCACCAGGGCGCCCAGAAATCGACCAGCACCGGCGTGGTCATGGAGGCCTCGATGACCTCGGCTTCAAAGTTTTGGATGGTGACGTCGATCATGGGCTATGGGCCTGCAAGCGGTGGAAACAAGGCCCATGTGGGGCCGAACCGTAAAATCCCAACTTTAACGGAGCAAGCATGGCGGACGTTCAAGTCGGGGTGGTGATGGGTTCCAGCAGCGACTGGGACACCATGCAACACGCGGTTCAGATTCTGGAGCAGTTTGGTGTGGCGCACGAGGCGCGCGTGGTCTCGGCCCACCGCATGCCCGACGACATGTTCGCCTACGCCGAGGCCGCCACCGCGCGCGGGCTCACAGCCATCATCGCCGGTGCCGGTGGCGCCGCCCACCTGCCCGGCATGCTGGCGGCCAAGACCCCCGTGCCCGTGTTGGGGGTGCCTGTGGCCAGCAAACACCTGCAAGGCGTCGATTCGCTGCACAGCATCGTGCAAATGCCCAAGGGCGTGCCGGTGGCCACGTTTGCCATTGGTGCGGCCGGCGCGGCCAACGCGGCCCTGTTTGCCGTGGCCATGCTGGCCAACGGCAACCCCGCGCTGCGCGAAAAGCTCAACGCCTTCCGCGCCGCGCAAACCGAAGCCGCGCGCGCCATGACCCTGCCACCGGTCGCCTGAACACCATGACCCTCAAGACCCTGCTTCCCGGCACCACAGGCGCCACCGGCCAGCAACTGACGCTGGGCGTGATGGGCGGCGGCCAGTTGGGCCGCATGTTCGTGCACGCCGCCCAGGCCATGGGCTATTTCACGGCGGTGCTCGACCCCGATCCGGCCAGCCCGGCCGGCCGTGTCGCGCATTGGCACATCCAGACCGGCTACGAGGACGAACAAGGCCTGGCGCAGTTGATGCAACGCTGCGACGCCATCACCACCGAATTCGAGAACGTGCCAGCGCCCGCGCTCATCACCCTGGGCGCCCACCGCCCGGTGGCCCCCGGCGCCCACGCGGTGGCCGTGGCGCAAGACCGCATCCAGGAAAAAGCCCACTTCGTGGCCAGCTTGCCCACCAGCGGCATCGGCCCGGCGCCTTACGCCGCCATCGAATCCGAGGCCTTGCTGGCCGCCGTGCCGGCCGACCTGCTGCCCGGCATCCTCAAGACCGCGCGGCTGGGCTACGACGGCAAGGGCCAGATCCGCGTGAAAGACCGCGCCGAGCTGGCCGCCGCCTGGGACCAGCTCAAGCGCGTGCCCTGCGTGCTGGAAAAAATGCTGCCGCTCAAGGCCGAGTGTTCGGTCATCGTCGCGCGCGGTGCCAACGGCCAGGCGGTGAGCTACCCGGTGCAGCGCAACACCCACGTTGACGGCATCCTGGCCGTGACCGAGGTGTATGAAGGCGCCCTGCCCGCCGCCCTGTGCGACAAGGCGCGCGCCGCCACCATCGCCATCGCCCACCAGCTTCAGTACGTGGGCGTGTTGTGTGTGGAGTATTTCGTCATCGACGACGGCAGCGCCGACGGCGCCCTGGTGGTCAACGAAATGGCCCCGCGCCCACACAACAGCGGCCACTACACACAAAACGCCTGCGACGTGTCGCAGTTCGAGCAGCAGGTGCGCGCCATGGCCGGCCTGCCGCTGCGCGAGGTGCGCCAGCACAGCCCGGCCATCATGCTCAACATCCTGGGCGACCTGTGGTTCCCCGAGGGCGCCGACAAGACCGCGCGCTCGCCCGCCTGGGACCGCGTGCTGGCCTTGCCCGGCACCCACCTGCACCTCTACGGCAAGCTCGACGCCCGCCCTGGCCGCAAGATGGGCCACCTCAACATCACCGGCACCACCGTGGCCGAGGTGAAAGCCACCGCCACTCAAGCAGCGGCGATGTTGGGCCTGCCCGCCCTGCCATGAACACCCCGCTGGACGGCAGACAAGCCACCGCCATCGCGCAGGCCGCACAGGCCCTGGCCGATGGCCGCCTGCTCGGCCTGCCCACCGAAACCGTGTATGGCCTCGGCGCCGACGCCGACAACGCCAGCGCGGTGGCGCGCATCTTCAGCGCCAAAGGCCGCCCCAGCAACCACCCGCTGATCGTGCACGTGGCCGGCGCCACCGAGGCCGAATGGTGGCCGGCGGTGCAACACTACGCCACCGACGTGCCCGACTTCGCGCTGCGCCTCATGCGCGCCTTCTGGCCCGGCCCGCTCACCCTCATCCTGCCGCGCCGTGAGGTGGTGGGGGCCGTGGCCGCCGGCGGGCAAAACTCCATTGGGCTGCGTTGCCCCTCGCACCCCGTGGCGCAGGCCGTGCTGCACGCCGCGCGACCCCTCGGCGTGTGGGGCGTGGCCGCGCCCAGCGCCAACCGCTTCGGCCGCGTCAGCCCCACCACGGCGGCACACGTGGTGTCGGAATTCGAGGGTGTGCTGAGCGACACCGAACTGTGTGTGCTCGACGGCGGCCCCTGCGACGTGGGCATCGAATCCACCATCGTGGACGCCAGCCGGGGCCACCCCGTGCTGCTGCGCCCCGGCATGCTCACGGCCGCGCACATCGAAGCCGTGTGTGGCCAACCCCTGCGTGCCCGCGACGAACAAGCCCCCCGCGCTTCAGGCACGCTCGAATCGCACTACGCACCCCAGGCCAAGGTGCGGTTGATGGACGCCCAGCAGATCCAGAGCGCGTTGGACGTGCTCGGCACCGACGCCCGCCACATCGCCGTCTACACCCGCAGTCGGGTGAACAGTGCCAGCAAACACCTGGTGCAACGCGCCATGCCCGACGACGCCGCTGCCTGCGCGCAGGAATTGTTCGCCGTGCTGCGCGCTTTCGACGACGCCGGCGTCAAACTGATCTGGATCGAAACGCCCCCACCCGCGCCCGAATGGGACGGCGTGCGCGACCGGCTGCAACGCGCGGCAGCCTGATCAGGCGCCCGAGCGCTTGCCCCCAAAACGCAACCGCATCACCAGAATCGCCAAGGCCAGCGACAAGGTGACCGAGTTGGCTGCGATCAAAGGCCAGGCGCCCAGCGCAAAGCCGTACACCAGCCACAAGGCCACGCCCAGGGTGAAGGCGCTGTACATGCCGAGCGAAATGCCGCTGACATCGCGCGTTTTGAACGTGAGCCAGGCCTGGGGCACAAAACTCAGGGTGGTGAGCGCGGCGGCGAGAAAACCGACCCATTCAATGAAGGCTGAGGACATCGCGGTGGATGGCGTTGCGGCGGTCAAATGTGGAGCGCCACTATACAAAACCGCCGCGCGCGACCAACACACACCACCGTCACGCAGGTGCGGCTGCCGCGCCCAGCGCCAAGGCCTCGAACGCGGGAGCGGCGCAGGCTTTGCCATACAAATAACCCTGGTAGCGGTGGCAACCCAACGAGGCCAACATGCTGCTTTGTGCCTCGGTTTCCACGCCTTCGGCGATCACCTCCAGCTCCAGGCTGTGGCCCAGCGAGATGACCATGCGCGCAATCGCCTTGTCGCTGGGGTCGATCAGGATGTCGCGCACAAAGCTGCTGTCGATCTTGAGCTGGTCCAGCGGCAAACGCTTGAGGTAGCTCAGCGATGAGAAGCCGGTGCCAAAGTCGTCCAGCGCAAAACGGATGCCATCGAGCTGCAGCGCCACCATCTTGTCGGCAATGCCCTGGATGTCGGAGATCAGCACACTTTCGGTCAGCTCCAATTTCAGGCGCCGGGGCTCGATGCCGTGCCGCCGCACCACGGTGCGCACCTGTTGCACAAAGTCCTCTTGCTGGATCTGCCGCGCGCTGATGTTGACCGCCACCGTGATGCGCTGCAGTTGGGGGTGTGCGGCCCAGGTGGCCAGTTGCCGGCATGCCTCGTCCAGCACCCAGGCGCCCAGCGGCAGGATCAGCCCGGACTCTTCGGCGATGGGAATGAACTCGGCTGGCGAGACGCGCCCACGCGCGGGATGTGACCAACGCACCAGCGCCTCGGCGCCCACGGTGTCGCCACGCCCGTTCACCTGCGCCTGGTAGTGCAGCTCCAGTTGGTGGTGTTCGATGGCGCTGCGCAGGTCGTGCTCCAACGCAGCGCGGCGCGCCACCTCGGCGTCCATGGCCGGGTCAAAAAAGCGCAGGCCGTTGCGCCCGTTGCCTTTGGCCTGGTACATGGCCAGGTCGGCCTGGCGCAGCACCTCCTCCGCCGTGTGGTGGTGGTCCATGAAGAGGGTGATGCCTATGCTGGGCGAACTGCGGCACTCCAGGCCTTTGATGTGGTAAGGCTCGCCAATGGTGGCCAGCAGTTTTTCGCCCACCAGACGGGCGTGGTCGGCGGAGGTGTCGGCGCGGTCGGTGAGCGCGTCCAGCATCACCACAAACTCGTCGCCACCCAGGCGTGCCACCGTGTCGTTCTCGCGCACCTGGGCGGTGATGCGCTGGGCGACTTGCTGCAGCAGCAGGTCGCCGTAGTCGTGGCCCAGGGTGTCGTTGACGTTCTTGAAGCGGTCCAGGTCGATGAACAACAGCGCGCCATACTGCCCCGAGCGGTTGCTGCTGGCCAGCGCGTGGCCCAGGCGGTCCATCAGCATGCGCCGGTTGGCCAGGCCAGTGAGGGCGTCGAAGTAGGCCAGCACCTTGATCTTGTCCTCGGCCTCTTTTCGGAAGGTGATGTCGGAGAGGGTGGAGACGTAGTTGTCGAGGTGGCCGTCGGCGTCGCGCACGGCGGTGATGGTCAGCCACTGCGGGTAGATCTGCCCGTTTTTGCGCCGGTTCCACACCTCGCCCTGCCACGCGTTGGTTTCGGCCAGGCTCTGGTACATGGCGGTGTAGAAGTCCTGCGTGTGGTGCCCCGAACTCAGCAGGCGCGGCGTCTGGCCCACGGCCTCGTCGGCGCTGTAGCCGGTGATGCGGGTGAAGGCCTTGTTGACCCGCAGAATCACATGCTGCGCATCGGTGACCATCATGCCTTCCTGCGCTTCAAAGGCCGCCGCCGCCACCCGCATGTACTGCTCGGCCCGGCGTTGTTCGGTGGTGTCGTGCACCGTGGCCACCAGGCCCGCCACCTCGTCGTCGGGGCCTCGGTACAGGCGGGCGCTGAACAAGGTGTGCTTGACCTCGCCGGCCGCCAGCCGCATGTCCAAGGGCTGGCGGTGCACGCTGCCGTGGTGAAACACCGCCGCCACCGTGAGCCGGGCGGCTTCTGGCAACACACACCAAGCCGCATACGCCTGCCCGATCAAGGCCTCCTTGGGCTGGCCCACAAAGCTCTCGAAGGCCTGGTTGCCATCGGTGATCAGCCCCTCACGGTCCAACACCACCAGGGGGTCCAGGCTGCCTTCGATCAGACCGCGCGCATAGCGCAAGGCCTGGGTCGCCTGCGCCTCGGCACGGCGGCGCTCATCCACCTCGCGCTGCAAAGCGGCATTGATGTCCTTGCGGGCGCTGATGTCGGCCCGGAGCCGGCGCTCGTTGCGCACGTTGACCCACACCACCACCGCTGCCAGACCCAACGCACACGCAGCCAGCGCAAACAACACCGACCCATACCGCAACAGGTGGCGGGTGTCGTTGAGTGTGGCGGTGCCCACAATCACGTAAAACGGCAGGCCGCTCACGCGCCGGTAGGCGTTGCTGCGCTCGATGCCGTCCAACGCTGTGGCGGCGATGTATTCGCCCGCCTGCGGGTGGGCCCCGATGGCAGCCGCCAGTTCCCTGGACACGTTGCGGCTGCCGACCGCACCCTGGGTGTCCGGAAAACGGTGCACCAACGCCAGATCGGTGGTGCGCACCGTGGCCGCGCCCTGCGGGCCGAGCACCGGCGCCGACAGGATGCGCTCGAAAAAGGCGGTGCGGAAGTTGGCGTACACCACGCCGGCAAAACGCCCCTCCTTGTCCAGCAGCGGGCGGGCCAGCACCACAATCCACTGCGTGTGCTGGCGCCCCAGCAAAGGCCCATCCACCACGCGGCCCTGGCCGGGGTTGTCGCGCAGCCGGGTGAAAAAGCCACGATCGGCGTAGCTCATGCGCTGGGCCGGCAACTCGTCGCTGCCGTAGCGCAGCACCCCGTTGCGGTCCAGGATGCGGATGGCAAACACCTCAGGCACATGCGCCGCCAGCAGCCGCAGCTGTGCGTTCACGTCGGACGGGGGCAGCGCCGTGGGCACACCACCCGGACCGCGCCGCAGGTACAGCTGTTCGGTGCTCAGCAACACGCTGTCCACCTTGTCAAAGGCCGAGGCGATGGATTGGTCCAGCAGGGCCGCGATGTTTTGGGTGCTGGTGCTGGCACGCTCGCGCAACCGCTGCTGGTCGCGGTAGAGCGTGAAGCCGGCCAGGCCCAACACCACGGCGGCAACGGTCAACAAAAAGGCAGCTCGGTGAAGCCAATGGCTTCGGTGCGGCTGCCGCGCAGGCGGCTGGTCGCTCATGGGTAGGTTCGTGGGGATGCGGGATTGTCCCCGTGCCCCCACCGCACCCCTTGACCTAGGTCAAGCAATGTCAAGAAGGCGACGCATCACCCAACAAAGCCCGGTGCACAGCGGCCCAGCTGGCGCGGTCCGGCGCACACAGCAGGCCGCCGGTGGTGTGGGTGGGCCGGTACGGCGAACCATCAAAATGGGCGCTGTAGCCACCCGCCTCCTGGTGCAGCAGCCAACCGGCCGCGTGGTCCCACGGCATCAGCTTGTTGTAGAACAGCACGTCCACGTGGCCGGCGGCGGCCAGCCGGTATTCGTGGGCGGCACAGCGGAACCAGTTGGTGGTGGCCAGGCTGGACAGGCGTGCGTTGACCTGGGTACGCAAGGGCTCCGGCACAAAGTTGGTGCTGACGATGCCGTGCATCTGCTTCACGGCTTGGGGGGCCGCCACGCGCAAGGGCGTGCGCTGCCCGTCGGGCGCCAGCAACCACGCGCCCTGGCCACGCAAGGCACAGGCGGTGGTCTGGCCCACCGGGTCGTGGATCACGCCAGCCACCACCTCGCCGCGCTGCACCACCGCCACCATCACGCCGAACAGCGGCAGGCCCGAGGCAAAGTTTTTGGTGCCGTCCAGTGGGTCCACCACGAACACCAGCGCGCTGCTGCCCAGCAGGTCCAGCAAGGCGGGGTCGCGCCCGGTGGCCTCCTCGCCCACCACGTCGGCCCCCGGGAAGGCCGCGCGCAAGCCGGCGGCAATCGCGCGTTCGGCCGCCTCGTCCGCCTCGGTCACCACGTCGAAGGCCGACGTCTTTTCGTGGATCTGGTCGCGCTGGAGGCGACCGAAGCGGGGCATGATTTCAACGGCCGCAACCTCACGCAGCAACGCAGCAACGGCAGACAGGTGAGCGGGCTCAAAACAAGGGGTCATGGTGAGCTTGAAAAACATCGCCCACCATGATGCCGCAAGCGCGGCGGTGAAGCCTCAACCGGGCGTGAAACCCGATTCGCGAATCACGCCCGACCAGTGCGCGTGCGCGTCAGCCACCCAATGGCCCAGTTCGGCGGCGGTGCTGGGCATGGCCTCGTTGCCCAGTTTGGCCAGCTTCTCGCGCACATCGGCATCGCCCAGTGCCTTGCGCACGGCGGCATTGAAACGCTCGACGGTGGCGGGCGGCAGCCCGCGCGGACCGAAGAATCCCAACCAGGGGTTTTTGTCCAGGCCTTTGAGACCCAGTTCCTGGAAGGTCGGGATGTCGGGCGCCGTTTTGCTGCGCTGCGTGCCGGTGGTGGCCAAGACACGCAACTTGCCACTGCGGTGGTGCTCAATGAGCTCCGTGAGGGAGGCAAAACCCATGGGCACTTGGGCGCCCAGCAGGTCGGCGATCAACGGTGCGCCGCCCTTGTAGGGAATGGGGTTGAGCGGCAGGCCCATGGACTTGCCCAGGATGAAACCGGCGAATTGGGGCACGCTGCCTGGTGCGGGGATACCGTAGTTCTGCTGTGAGGGGTTGGCCTTGAGCCAGGCCGCCAGCTCGGACACCGAGCGCACGCCGATGCTGCTGTTCACTGCAAGCGCGTTGAAGTACTGCGCCACACCAGCCACGGGCGTGAAGTCTTGCACGGCGTCGTAACCGGCGGTGTTCATGGTCAATGGAACTATGACTTGCGTGTGGTCAATGGACAGCATCAGCGTGTGGCCATCGGGGGCGGCCGTTTTGAGGGCCTGCGCCGCGATCTGGCCCCCGGCGCCGGCCTTGTTGTCAACAATGATCGTTTGTCCGCCCAGGGCCTCGCGCAAGCGCTCGACCAAGATGCGCGCCACCGTGTCGGTGGCACCACCGGGCGGAAAGCCGACG
The DNA here is from genome assembly GCF_042665215.1 of Hydrogenophaga atypica. Taxonomy (NCBI): domain Bacteria; kingdom Pseudomonadati; phylum Pseudomonadota; class Betaproteobacteria; order Burkholderiales; family Comamonadaceae; genus Hydrogenophaga; species Hydrogenophaga atypica. The sequence goes on along the minus strand of NZ_JBHTCA010000005.1, from coordinate 182,033 downwards.
ACGATGCGCAGCGGCACGCCGCTGGACTGTGCAAAAGACAAGCCGGGCACCGTGGCGGCGGTGGCAAGCGCGCCCAGGTGGCGCAGTACAGATCGGCGGGCAAGGGAGGTGACCATGGCGAAATTCCTTCAGTCGGGGGTGGGAGGGGGAGTGGAAACGCAAGGGGGGCAGGACAGCACAGCGGCAGCCACCTGGGCCTGTATCAGCAAAATTTCGACGTCGTGGCAGCGCATCAAACGCAGCCACCGCGCATCGTCCATGTCAACGCCTCGCTGCGCGTGCAGCGCCACGACGCAACCCGCCTGGGTGGGCGTCACACAGGCTTGTATGCGGGGCGTCAAGCGCACCGGGTCGCTGCCAACAAAGTAGGTCACCGTGCCGGCGGCAGCATCGGCCACGGGGCGGATGTAGCTCTGGCTGCCGTCAAACAATGAGGTGCCACGCACCACGCCAGGCGCAACCACCACGGTGTCCATGGACCCCAGGCCCCAGCGACCCAGGCGCAGGCCGTCGGCCAGGAAGGCCAGCGCGTCGGCGGCGGACACCGCGCACTCGGCGCGGGCAATGTGTTCGGTCGGTGCGTTCATGGTTTAGCTCACCGGTTCGTGCCTGTTCATGCCCTGGCCAGGCTGGCCAGTGTGCGGATGGCATCGCGCACCTCGTCTGCGGTGTTGTAGAAGTGGGGCGCCACGCGGATCACGCCGCCGCGCGCCGACACGATGTAGCCCGCCTCGGCCATGCGCTGCTCCAGGGCGGCAGCATCGGCCACACACACTGCGGTGTTGCTGCCCTTGTGCGCCGGGTCCAGCGGGCTGGCGGTCGCCAGGCCTTGCTCACGCACGGTCTCCAGTGCCACTTCCGAAAGCGCACGCAGGTGGTCGCGCACAGCCACCATATCCAAGCGATTGAGCAGCGCCAGGCCAGCCGCGGCAACGCAGCCGTTGAGCATGGGCGGGGTGCCCGTGTCCAGACGCCGCGCGCCATCGGCCCAGTCAAGGCCCCGGATGTCGAAGGCAAACGGATTCACCCGGCCAAACCAGCCAGTGTTGAGCGGTTGCAGCGTCTGCGCCAACCCACGCCGGATGTAAACAAAGGCGATGCCGGGGCAACCCAGCAAGTACTTCTGTGCACCGCTGGCGAGCATGTCGATGCCGTCGCGCCGCACATCGATAGGCAAAGTCCCAGCGGACTGGTAGGCGTCCACCCACAACAAGGCACCCACCTCGCGGGCGCGCTCGGCCACCCGAGCGACATCGATCAGATGACCACCGTAGTAGGACACCTGCGACAGCGCCACCAGGCGGGTGCGCTCGTCGATGGCAGCCAGCAAAGCCGCTTCCTCGATGCCACCTTCGGCACCTTCTTCAACGAAATGCACCTGCGCACCGCGCCGCTGCTGGGCCAGCCACACGTGACCGGTAGAAGGAAAGTCCAGCGCGGTGGCGACGATGCGCGCGCGCTCGGTACTGAAGTCCAGCGCGCCGACAACGGAGGAGGCGATGTCAGACACCGAGGACATGACGGCAATCTCGTCGGCGTCGGCGCCAATGAGGCGGGCAAACTCGCTCTTGGCTTGCGCCACCCCCGCCATCCAGCCGCTCCAGTCCATGCCTTGCCGCAACCAACCATCTTGGTACGCGGCCATGGCCTGCGCCACGGGAAGGCTCAGCGCGCTTTGCGAACAGCTGGACAACTGCACCTTGTGGCGCAGTATAGGAAACAACTCGCGCTCTTGGGCGAAAGGAAAATCGGTCATGGGCAAGGCTGTGGCGTTGAGGACAGGCCATGCTAGGCCGGTGCAACAACCGCGTCTGTAAAGCGCTTTACGCTTTGCCGTGTTTGCCAACAAACGCTCAGTTGGCTTTGTTCCTCAGCGCCTGCGCGTCCAGAACCACCAGCTGCCGGCCTTCCCGCGCGATCACGCCATCCCCTTCGAGTTCGCGCCACACGTGGGAGACGCTGACGCGGGAAATGCAACACAGATCGGCCATCTCCTGCTGCGAAAAAACAATGCTAAGCCGCTGCCCGCGCGGGTGAGGCTGGCCGAAGCTGGCGAGCAGACCCAGCAGGTGGTGGCACACCCGCTGGCGCGCGCCCAGGCCACCCAGCAGCCAGTGGTGCTGCAGGCTCAACTGCGTCAGGTGGTCGGCCATGGAGCGCGCCTGCTGCAACCACAGTGGTTGGGTGGCCATGCCCACAAGCAGCGCCTCGCGTGGCACCACGTACACACTGGACTGGGCTGAGGCATAGGCCGAGCACAGGTGCCGGCCGAATGCACTGGCGCCGGTGTCGCCCAACAGACCGCTGCGCCCCACGATGGCCACATGCAACTCGCGGCCCTGGCTGTCGTGCAGGGTCAGCCGGATGCGCCCCGCATGAATGATGTAAACATGGGGATCGGCCTGGCCTTGGGCGTAGAGGCAATCGTTCTTAGACAGCGCCCGCAAGCGGCGCCCGCGGACCAGGTCGCCCCAGTCGAAACCCAGCTGTTCAAGCCAGGTGGACGTAGTGAGCGTGTGCGTGGTGGTCAAGATCTAACGGGTGGGCGGGCGCATGATGCCATCACCCTGCTCCGCGCGCACGCCAGCACCGAGTCAAGCCACTGCCGGCAGTTGCAGCGCGCCCCAGCGCAGGTTCAGCGCCTTGCCTTCGGCGTCGCGCAGGGCCGCTTCGCGCAGCGCGGCCAGGTCGGCGGCAGCGCCTTCGCGGTCACGCAACATCTGTGCGGCTTGCATCAAGCGATCAAACCGGCTGCTGCCGCGCGCGTGGGTGTCGCTGTAGCCTTTGACGAGGCGGCGGCAGCGCAGCAGCTCGGTGGCCAGGGCCAGGTCCTGCGGCGCGATGGCCAGGACGGCGTCCAACCATTGCTGGATGTGCAACATCTCTTCGGCATGGCGCAGGTTGCCCCGGCGCCAGCGGCGCAGGCCGGCCACAAAACGCAGTTGCAGGTGACCGCGCAAGCTGAAGGCGCGGATGCGCCGGCCCTTGTCGAAGCGGGCCGCCAGCCAGCCGCTGAGACCGGCATTGGCCTGCACCCGGCGCGCCAGGCCCACGGGCAGCAGGCCCAGGATCTCGGGCAGGCGGGGGTGGAAAAACTCCTCGGTGCCCACCACCTCATCGGCACCTGCACCCACCTCGCGGCGCACGCGCGCCCAGCGTTCGGGCCGGGTCTTGAGGTCGGCCACCCGGATCACGTCGTCGTAGCTCATGGCCACCGCGATCCAGTGCGCGGCCTCGGCCACCATGGTGGCGTCACCAAAGCGCACAAAGGCAGCCACGCGGTCCAGGTACTCGCGGCCGTAGGCCAGGTCCTGGTAGTCCATGACGCGTGCCAGGCCTTCACCCAGCATGTTCCAGGCGGGCGCAGGGAAGTCGGCGCGGATGCGATCGAGCAAGGGCTGCACGGCCGGGGCGGCGGCCCGATCGGGCAAGGCGCGGGCCGTGGTTTCCATGCCCGAGGCGGCCACCTTGGGCTGGGCGATGGGCTGGCGGGCCAGGTCGGCGGCGGCGCGCAAGGCGGCCAGGCTGGTCTTGACCCCCACACCGTTGCGCTCCACCACGCCCTCAAAAGCGGATTGCGGGAAGGGCAGCGCACCGCTGCCGGCCAGGGCGCCAAACAGGCTGGCAGAGATGACGCTGCCATTCTTCACCGCCAGCGCCTGCATGTCGTCCAACACCAGCTGGCGGGCGTTGTCCTTGAGGAGCTGCGCCACCGGTTCGCTGTCGGCCAGGCCGTTGCCGGGCGTGGTCTTCTCCAACACCGAATAAATGCGGTGGCTGCTGGCGATCAGCGTGGTGCGGTCGGGCGTGACCAGGCCACGCTGCACCGCGCGGCCGGCCTCCATCAGCTCGGCCGCAATGACCACGTCCACGTCGCCGGGCACGGCCATCAGGGCCAGCACCGGCTGGACATCGGGGCGGGGTCTGTCCTGCTTGGACACCAGCTCAACGTAGTAGATGGTGGCGCCGGTGCGTTGGGCGACGCCGGCCACCGAGGTGGCCTGGGCGGTCCAGCCCTCGTGTTCGGCCATGCCCACAATCCAGTCGACCAGCACGCCGCCGCCCTGCCCACCCAGGGCCAGGATGGCGATGTTGATAGAACGGGCTTTGCTCAGGCTCATGACAGGTTTTCCAGGGGGAACAGGGCGCGCTGGGCGCGGGCGGCGTGGGTGCGGCGGTGCCACCAGCCCAGCACCTTGTGGCGCAGGCCGCTGATCCAGCGGTCGCCGCCGCTGGCGTTGTGCACCCGTTCGACCTTGTAGAACGACGGGCACAACACGGCCGAATCGGCCACCTCGCCGCAGTGGCCACAGGCCACGCAGGCTTCGTCCACGTGGGCCACCGGATCGGGCTTGAGGGCGTCACCACTGGGCGCCAGCGTGAGGCTGGGGCAGCCGGAGACGCGCATGCAGGCGTGGTCGCCCGAGCAGACGGCGGCGTCGACGCCAAAGCGCTCCTTCACCACCCGCTCGCCACCCTTGATGGCGGCGGCCACCTTGGGTTTCTCGCGGCGCTGGCGGTTGAGCATGCACTCGCTCTGCGCAATGATGACCTTGGGGCCGTCGTACTCGGTGGTCATGGCCTCGCTGATCGCATCACGCATGGCGTTGACGTCGTAGGTACGCGAGACAAAACGCACCCACTCCACGCCCACGCCACGCACCGCGTTCTCGATCGGGTGGCGGGTGCTGCGGTGTTCGTTGTCGGCGCGCGAGGACAGGATGTCCTGCCCGCCGGTGGCCGCCGAGTAGTTGTTGTCGATGATCAGGAACACGTTGTCGTGTTTGTTGAACACCGCGTTGCCGATGCCGGTGGCCAGGCCGTTGTGCCAGAAGCCACCGTCGCCCATCATGGCAATCGCCCGCTTGGACGAGCCGAACAGTTTGCCTGCATTGAAAGCCGAAGCGCTGGACGCGCCCAGGCCATAGCCCATGGTGGTCGCACCCATGTCAAAAGGCGCCTGGCTGGAAAAAAGGTGGCAGCCGATGTCGGACGAAATGTGGTGCTGGCCGTGCTCCTGCATGGCGAGCTTCAGCGACGAAAAGATGGGGCGCTCAGGGCAACCCACACACAGCCCAGGCGGACGCGGTGGCAGCTGGATGTCGTTGCCGCTGCTGGGGATCACCGGTGCAGGCTTGGGAGAGGCCACGGGCATCGTCGGCATGCCCAGCGACACCGGTTTGGCGAACGCAGCCGGGTGGTGCTTCTCGACAAAACCACGGATGCCGCTGCGCAGCGCAGCCACGGTGTAGTCGCCGGCCATGGGCAACAGGTCCTTGCCGTGGATGGCGGTGCCGACGCCATGGCGGCGCAGGATGGTGTTGAGGTGCTGCTCGTGGTAGTCGGGCTGGCCTTCCTCCACCACCAGCACGGCCTTCTTGCCCTGGCAGAAACGCAGCACCTCTTCTTCCACCAGCGGGTAGGCCACGTTGAGCACGTACATCGGCACCCGCGTCTCGCCCCACAGGTCACCGAGTTCGAGCAACTGCAGCGCGCGCTGCACGTTGTTGGTCAGGCCACCCAGGGTGATGATGCCGAGGTGCTCGATGTCGCCATCGATAAATTCATTGAGCTGGTGTTCCTGGATGTACTTCACCGCCGCCGGCCAGCGGTTCTCGATCTTTTCCTTCTCGTGCAGGAAGGAGGCGGGCGGCAAGACGATGCGGTTGACGTCGCGCACCGGCGCTTCCAGCGCCTCGTTGAGCGTGAACTTGGGGCGCTGGTTTTCTTTGGTGATGAAGCTGCCGTGCAGGTGGCAAGAACGGATGCGCAACTGCAGCATCACCGGCGTGTTGGAGGCCTCGGACAGCGCGAAGCCATCGTGCACCGCCTTGACGATGGAGGGCAGGTGTGGGCGCGGATCAAGCAGCCACATCTGCGACTTCATGGCGAAGGCGTGGGTGCGCTCCTGCATGATGCTGGAGCCCTCGCCGTAGTCTTCGCCCACGATGATGAGCGAGCCGCCGGTGACGCCGCCCGAGGCCAGGTTGGCCAGCGCGTCCGAGGCCACGTTGGTGCCCACGGTGGACTTCCAGGTCACGGCCCCACGCACCGGGTAACTCACCGACGCCGACAGCGCCGAGGCGGCGGCCGCCTCGCTGGCCGCAGGCTCGAAATACACGCCCAGCTTCTCAAGAATCGGCTGCGCATCGGCCAGCACGTCCATCAGGTGCGAGATGGGCGACCCTTGGTAGCCCGTCACATAGCCCACCCCACATTCGAGCAAGGCCTTGGTGACGGCCAGGATGCCCTCGCCGTGGAATTCGGTGCCGGCCGGCACCTCCAGCTGCCGCACCTCGGCGGCAAACGAACGCTCTGCCATCGTTCAGTCTCCGCTCACCAATGCCAACACACGCAAAGGGCTGCCCGAACCACCTTCGATCTTGAGCGGCGCGGCCAGGATGACCGCGCCCTTGGGCGGCAACTGGTCCAGGTTCTTGAGGCACTGCAGGCCGTACTTGTTGGCCCCGTGCATCAAGGTGTGGCAGGGGTAGGCCACCGGCCACGCATACGACTGACCGGCGTCGGTGTTGATGGTCTCCACACCAAAGCCCAGCACCTTGCGTTCGTCGATGAGCCACTCCACCGCCGCTTGTGTGGGGCCGGGCGTGTGGGCGCCGTCTTCCCTCATGTTGACGAAACTGGCCGGGTCGCTGATGCGCTTGCTCCAATCGGTGCGGAACAGCAGCCAGGCGCCGGCGGGGATGGTGCCGTGTTTCGCTTCCCAGGCCTGCAGGAATTCCACGGTGAGCAGCCAGTCGGCGTTGGCAGCCACTTCCGCGCTGGCATCCACCACCACGGCGGGGGCCACAAACTTGGCCGGGTCAATGGTGTCCACCGTGTTCTGGGCGTGGTCCTTGCCGGTGACCCAGTGGGCCGGCGCGTCAAAGTGGGTGCCCGTGTGTTCGCCACACGAAAAGTTGTTCCAGTACCAGCCCGGACCCGCCTCGTCGTACTGCGAGATGCGCTCCTTCTTGAAAGCCCACACCTGGCCAAATTGCGGCGGCAGCTGCAGCGGCGGGAAAGACTCGGAGAGGGTCTGGGTGAGGTCGATCACGCGCAGCTTGCCGGTGGCGATGTCCTGGGCGAAGTCGGTCAAAGAAGCGGTCATGGTCATCCTTTCATGGCACAAAGTCGGTAGCTTGTGATGGTGCCGACGGGAACCGTGATGCGCTATCCCGAAACGGCGCGGCGCTGTCCGTTTTCCGCCGACTTCCGTGGGATGGCGTGGGCTCAGTCAGGCAAGCCCACCAGGAAGCCACCCACCACATCGGCGAACTGCTGTGGCATCTGTTCGGGCAGCGGCACCATGCCGCCCTCGATGTCCACACGTTGTGCGTGAGGCATGGCCTGGGCCAGGCGCGGCACGGCGGGGTAGGCGTGTGGATCGGCCGTGGCACCGATCAACAGCGTGGGGCAACGCACCAGACCAATGCGGTCTTCCATGCGATAGCGGTTGACCGTGAGATGCCCTTGCGCCGCGCGGCCATCGGCACGCAGCGCGTCGGCCACAAAGCGTTCCAGCAGCGCCACATCGCCCTCCGGATAGAACGCTTGCCGGCCCCGCCATAGGTCCAGCAGGTGCCCCCCGTCGGCGCGGTGCGTCACCCCGTCCACCACCGCGTGTTGCCCGTGGCGCGCGCGGCGCTCGGCGTCCACATACGGGCACGACGACAACACCAGCGCCCGCACCCGTGTGGGCGCCTGTGCGGCCATTTCCATCGCGATCACCGCGCCCGTGTGGTGGCCCACCACCCCAAACGCCGCGAACCCCAGGGCGTCCATCAGCGCCAACGCGGTGGCGGCCCAACGCGCGATGCTGGGGTCGCCATCGGCGAACGGCGGCGTGTCGCCGTAACCCACCGTGTCCATGGCGATGACGTCAAAGCCGCGCCCCAACAGCGGCAACACGTGCTCGTACTCGCGCCAGGAGCGGGGCGTTTGGTGCAGCAGCAACAGGGGCTGCCCCTGCCCACAACGGGCCACGTGCACCGGGCCCGATGTGGTCGTGACCGTGTGGTGTTTGATCGTGTTCATGACTGTGTTTTTTCCAACGTTTTTTGCACCGTGTCGAGACATCTTCGCACCGAAGCGGTGATTTCGTGCACCGAATCCGCCCTAGGGAAAACCATGAAAATGAATTGATTTACTTTTGAAGTGTTGTGCTCCAGAATACATCCGAAATCATTGGAATGGAACCCCCGCCATGTCGTCTTCCATCGAAGTTCGGGTCGCCGAAGCCGAAGCGCTCAACCCGCTGATCCGGCGACTGCGCCTGCAAGCCCCGGCAGGGCAGGCCCTGCCCGCGTTCAAGGCGGGCGCCCATGTGCGGGTGCAGGTGTCGCTGCCCGGTGAGCAGCAGGATTGGCGCCACTATTCGCTCATCAACCCCCTGCCGGAGGCCGGTGCCACCAGCGCGCCCACACACTACGACATCGCCGTGCGCCGTGAAGACGAAGGCCGGGGCGGTTCGCGCTTCATGCACGGGCTGCAGGTGGGCGACCGCCTGGTGATCGAGCCGCCCAAAAACGACTTCCCGCTGCATGGTGGCCACGCACCCGTGCTGTTGGTGGCCGGTGGCATTGGTGTGACGCCCTTGCTGAGCATGGCGGCCGAACTGCGCGCCGCACAACGGCCGGTGCGCATGGTGTACGCCGGGCGCAGCCGGTCGTTGCTGGCCTTCTTGCCCGCCTTGCAAGCACTGCTGGGCGATGCCCTGCACGTGCACGCCGACGACGAGGCCGGCACGCCGCTAGACATCGCGGCGTTGCTCGACGGCTGCGCCAGCGACGAGCAGGTCTACATGTGTGGCCCCAAACCCATGCTGGACGCGGTGCTGACCGCCGCCCACGCGCGTGGCTGGGCACCGGGGCGCGTGCACTTTGAACTCTTCACCGCCGCCGCGCCCGAGGCCGGCGACCAGGCCTTCGACGTGGTGCTGGCGCAAAGCGGTGTGACCCACCGCGTGGCCGCCGACCAGTCCATCCTCGACTGCCTGATCGAACACGGCTGCGACCCATTGTTCGACTGCAAGCGCGGCGAATGTGGCGTGTGTGCGGTGCCGGTGATCGAAGGCGACATCGACCACCGCGACTACGTGTTGAGCGCGTCCGAAAAAGCGGCCGGCAACGTCATCCAGATCTGCATCTCGCGCGCCCGGGGGCCGCGCCTGGTGCTCGACCTTTGATCCCCAACCCTCCGAAGGAACCGTCCATGATTTCCAAACTGCTCGCGCGTGTCCTACTGGCCGTGATGCCCTTGTCGGCCATGGCTTTTGACAACAACAAACCCATCGAGTGGGTGGTCGGCTACGCCGCCGGCGGTGGCTCCGACGTGGTGGCCCGCATGCTGGCCGATGCCATGGGCAAATCGATCAACCACACCGTCATCGTCACCAACAAACCGGGTGCCGGCTCCAACATCGCGGCCGACTACGTGGCCAAGGTGCGCGACGTGGACAACACCCTCTTCACCGCCGACTCGGCCGTCCTGGGCGCCAACCCCTTCCTGTTCAGCAAGCTCAACTACAGCGCCGAAAAGGACTTCGCCCCCGTGGGCATGATCGCCCGCTTCCCGCTGGTGCTGGTGGTCAACCCCAGCGCGCCGCCCAAGAACCTCAAGGAGTTTCTGGTCTGGATCAAAAGCGACCCCAAACTGGCCGCCTACGGCAGCCCGGGCGCGGGCAGCCCGCACCACCTGGTGACCGAGTACTTCCGCACCCAGATCGGCACACCACTGACCCACATCGCCTACCGCGGTGCCGCGCCCGCCATGGCCGACGTGGTGGGCGGTCAACTGCCCTTCATGTTTGTGGACACCTCCAGCGGTGGCGCCTTTCTCACCTCCGGCAAGGTGCGCCCCATTGGCGTGGCCAGCCTGCAGCGCATGAAGTCCATGCCCGAGATTCCGACCCTCGCCGAACAAGGCCTGAAGGACTTTGAAGCCTACGCCTGGCAGGCCCTGGTGGTGCCCACCGCAGCCAGCCCCGCATCGGTGCAAAAGCTCAACAAACACCTCAACGACGCACTGAACGCCACCGAGGTCAAAGCCCGCATGCAGGTGCTGGGCATCGAGCCCATGCCCACCACCGCCGCCCAAGCCGCCAGCTTCGCCGCCAAAGAGCGCGAGCGCTGGGGCAAGGTGATCCGCGAAGCCAACATCAAGCTCGACTGAGCACGCAAGCAGAGGAGACTGGCATGGCGAATTACCACAACCGCGCACAAGCGGTGGCGGCATTGGTGCGCGACACCGAGGTGCACAAGGACTGCTACATCGACGACGAGATCTTCGACCTGGAAATGGCGCACCTCTTTGCCAACACCTGGGTCTATGTGGGCCATGCCAGCCAAGTGCCCAAAGTGGGCGACTTCTACACCACCACCGTGGGCACCCAGCCCGTGGTGATGGCGCGCCACACCGACCAGAGCGTGCGTGTGCTCTACAACCGCTGTCCCCACAAGGGCGTGCAGGTGGCCCCCGATGGCTGTGGCAACACCGGCAAGTTCTTCCGTTGCCCCTACCACGCCTGGACCTTCCGCACCGACGGCAAGTTGCTGTCCATCCCGCTGAAAAAAGGCTACGACAACACCGGCCTGGAGAGCTGTGAAGCCTCACATGGCATGGTGCCCGTCGGCGCGGTGCAGGTGTACCGTGACTTCGTGTTCTGCCGCCTCAACCCCGAGGGCATTGGCTTCGATGAATTCTTCGGCGAGTCGCTCAGCACGCTGGACAACATGGTGGACCGCTCGCCCGAAGGCAAGCTGGAGGTGGCCGGTGGCGTGATGCGCTACATGCACCACTGCAACTGGAAGATGCTGGTGGACAACCAGACCGACACCTGCCACCCCATGGTGGCGCACGAGTCGTCGGCCGGCACCGCCGTACAGGTCTGGAACAACGCGCCACCTGGCACGCCCAAGCCCATGGCGGTGGAGCTGTTCGCGCCCTTCGTGAGTCCCTACGAGTTCTTCGAGAACATGGGCATACGCGTGTGGGACAACGGCCACGGCCACACCGGTGTGAGCGACTCCATCCACGCCGACTACTCGGCCGTGCCCGGCTACATGGAGCAGATGGTGGCCGCCTACGGCGAAGAACGCGCCAAGGCCATCCTGGGCGACGTGCGGCACAACACCGTCTACTTCCCCAACATCATGGTCAAGGGCCCCATCCAGACCCTGCGCCTGTTCAAACCCATCGCGGCAGACAAAACGCTGGTGGAGAGTTGGACCTTTCGCCTCGTGGGCGCGCCCGACCTGCTGCTGGAACGCACCCTCATGTACAACCGCCTCATCAACGCACCCACTTCGGTGGTGGGGCACGACGACCTGGAAATGTACGAACGCGCCCAGACCGCGCTGCACTCGCGCGGCTCGCAGTGGATCAACGTGGCCCGCCTGTACGACCCGGCCGAGGTGAACCAAACCAACGTCATCACCAACGGCACCAACGAAATGCAGATGCGCAGCCAGATGCGCGCCTGGGTCAAGTTCATGACCGCCACCATGCCCACGGAGGCCGCCCAATGAGCACGCCCACGAACCAGCAACTCATCGACTTCGTCGTGGCCGAGGCCAACCTGCTCGACGAACTGCGCTTCGACGACTGGCTGGCCTTGTTCACCGAAGACGGTCGCTACTGGATGCCTCTGGCCCACGGCCAGACCGACCCGCGCCTGCACGCCTCGCTGATGTTTGAGGACAAGCTGTTGCTCAAGGTGCGCATCGAACGCCTGCACGGTGCGCGCACCTTCTCGCAACAGCCCACCAGCCGCTGCCACCACCTGCTGCAGCAACCTGTGGTCACCGCGCGCGACGATGTGGCAGGCACCTACACCTGCCGCACCGCCTTCCACTACGTCGAAAGCCGGCGCGACACCCAGACCCTCTACGCCGGCTGGGCCACCCACACCCTGGTGTGGCAAGGCGACGCCCTGCGCATCCAGCTCAAACGCGTGGACCTGGTCAACTGCGACGCCGCCTTTGGCAACATCCAGCTTTTCATGTGACTTCGCCGCAGACCCCGATCTGCGGTTTACGGACACCGGTGGTCGCAAACCGGATTGAGCCGCCGCCGGCCCTGGCGGACACTTCACCTTGCCAATACGCAACCTGACCGCCATGGACCTGCTGACCACCTTTGCCCAAGATTTCGCGCCCGAGCGGCGCACCGTGCCCGAGCTGCTGCGCCGCCAGGCCCAGCGCCACGCTGACCGCCCCCTGTTTGTGGCCGGTGAGGTGCGCTGGAGTTTTGCCCAGGCCCTGGACCAGGCCCAGGCCTACGGCGCCGTGCTGCAGCGCGCCGGCCTGCGCACCGGCGACCGCGTGGCCCTGCTGTGTTCCAACCGCGCGGAGTTCATGCAGGTGCTGCTGGGCTGCGCCTGGATCGGCGCGGTGGCCGTGCCCATCAACACCGCCTCGCGCGGCGCGCAGCTGCGCCACATCCTCACCAACTCCGGCGCGCGCCTGCTGGTCACCGAGGGCGACGGCCTGCAGGTGGTGCAGGCGCTGGACCAGCAAGAAGGTGGGCCGCTGCCCCTGGAAACCATCTGGGTGCTGGACCAGCCCATCGGCACCGACCCACGCTGCCAGCCCTACCCCAGCACGCCCGGCACGGAGCGCGCCGACCCCGCGCCGGTGCGCCCCGGCGACACCCTGGCCATCCTCTACACCTCGGGCACCACCGGCCTGTCCAAGGGCGTGTGTTGCCCCCACGGGCAGTTCTTCTGGTGGGGCGCCCACACCGCCACCCTGCTGGGCCTGGTCGAAGGCGACGTGTTGCTGACCACCCTGCCCCTGTTCCACACCAACGCCATGAACGCGTTTTTCCAGGCCCTGATGCGGGGCGCCACGCTGGTGGTGGAAAAACGGTTCTCGGCTTCGGCCTTCTGGGCCTCGCTGGTGCGCCACCAGGCCACCGTCACCTACGTGTTGGGCGCCATGGTGCCCATCCTGCTGTCCAAGGATGCGACGCCCGACGACAAGGCCCACCGCGTGCGCATCGCGTTGGCGCCCGGCGTGCCGCCACAGTTCCACGCCGATTTCACCGCGCGTTTTGGCCTGGCCTTGCTCGATGGCTACGGCTCCACCGAAACCAACTTCGTCATCGGCGCCGACATCAGCGAACAACGCCCCGGCACCATGGGCAAGGTGCGCCCCGGCTTCGATGCGCGCGTGGTGGACGACGACGACAACGAAGTGCCTGCCGGCACCCCCGGCGAGCTGATGCTGCGCGCCAGCGAGCCCTACGCCTTTGCCACCGGCTACTTCGGCATGCCCGAAAAAACGGTGGAGGCCTGGCGCAACCTGTGGTTCCACACCGGCGACCGCGTGGTGCGCGACGCCGACGGCTACTTCACTTTCATGGACCGGCTCAAAGACGCGATCCGGCGGCGTGGCGAAAACATCTCGTCCTACGAGGTCGAACAGGTGCTGCTCAGCCACCCGGCGGTGGAGGTGGCCGCGGTGTTCCCGGTCAAGAGCGAGATGGCGGAGGACGAAGTCATGACCGCCATCGTGCTGCGCGAAGGCGCCACGCTGGGCGAGATCGAACTCATGCAGTTCTGCGAACCGCGCCTGTCCTATTTCGCCGTGCCACGCTACGTGGAATTCCTGCCGCAATTGCCCGCCACCGAAAACGGCAAGATCCAGAAGTTCAAGCTGCGCGAGCGCGGCGTGACCCCCCAGACCTGGGACCGCGAGGCGGCCGGTTACCAGCTCAAACGCTGAACCCACCCCATGTCCCATTTCCACACACGCAAAGGCTACGAAGGGGTGGCGTTGGCCGTCCCGGTCACCGTGCCTTACGAACGTTATTCCACGCGCGGCGCACACTGGTTCCTGGGCCAGGCGCTGCACGCGCTGCTGCAGCAATCGGGGCTGGAGAAAGCGCAGATCGATGGCCTGACCGTCAGCAGCTTTTCGCTCGTGCCCGACACCGCCGTGGGCGTGACCCAGCACCTGGGCCTGTCGCCGCGCTGGCTGGACCACATACCCACCGGTGGCGCCTCGGGCGTGATGGCGCTGCGCCGCGCTGCGCGCGCCGTGCAGTGTGGCGACGCCAACATCGTGGCCTGCCTGGCCGGCGACACCAACCATGTCGACTCCTTCCGCCAGACGCTGGGCGCCTTCAGCGACTTCGCACGCGACGCCACCTACCCCTACGGTGCGGGTGGGCCGAACTCGATGTTCGCCTTCATCACCGACCACTACATGCGCCAGTACGGCGCCACCCGCGCCGACTTCGGCCGCATCGCGGTGGACCAACGCAGCAACGCGCTCAAAAACCCCAACGCCCTGTTCAAGAAGCCGCTGACGCTGGACGAATACCTCCAGGCCAAGGCCATTTCCAACCCCATCCACCTGTTCGACTGCGTCATGCCCTGCGCGGGCGCCGAAGCCTTCCTGGTGATGAGCGAGGCCAAGGCGCGCGAACTGGGCCTGCCCCACGCTCTGCTGCGCGGCGCCATCGAGCGCCACAACGCCTACGCCGACGACCCGGTGATGGTGCGCGGCGGCTGGCGCGTGGACCGCGACGAGCTCTATGCCATGGCCGATGCCCAGCCCGCCGACATCGACCTGATCCAGACCTACGACGACTACCCCGTCATCGTGATGATGCAGTTTGAAGACCTGGGTTTTTGCGACAAAGGCGAAGGCCCGGCCTTTGTGCGCGAGCGCCGCATGACCCACGACGGCGACTTCCCCAACAACACCAGTGGCGGCCAGCTCTCTGCCGGGCAGGCCGGCGCGGCGGGCGGTTTCCTGGGCCTCACCGAAACCCTGCGGCAGCTCACCGGCCAGGCCGGCGAACGCGCGGTGGCAGATGCCCAGCTTGGTCTCGTCGGTGGCTTCGGCATGGTCACCTACGACCGTTGCCTGTGCACGGGCGCGGTCATCCTGGGGAAATCCGCATGAGCATCCCAATGATGAAACCCCCGCGCAAAAACCCCGTCCTGCGCACCCAGCAGATGAACCTGCCGCCCAGTGCGCGCGGCCGCGTGGCCCTGGGCCTGGCGGCGGGCGCCGCCGAGGGCCGGTTCGACCTGCAGGTGTGCGGGTGCTGCGGCGCGGTGCAGTACCCGCCGCGCGAAGCCTGCCACCGCTGTGTGTCGGACGACCTGCGCTGGCAACCACAAAGTGGTGCCGGCCAGCTGCTGGCCACCACCACCCTGGACCACAGCAACGACCTGTACTTCCGCGAGCGCCTGCCCTGGCCACTGGGCATGGTGCAGTTGGACGCCGGCCCCAGTGTGATGGTGCACCTGCACGGCGAGGTCGGGCCAGCACCCTGCCGCGTGCGGGTGGGCGTGCGCCTGGACCGCGCCGGCCAGGCCGTGTTGATCGGCTTCCCCGAGAAAGCGAGCGAAAGCATGGAGCAAGACAAGATGCTGCGCGAAATGGGCAGCGACCCCAAACACCGCAAGGTGCTGGTCACCGACGGCAAAAGCGCCGTGGGCCAGGCGGTGGTCAAGGCCTTGGTGAAAGCCGGTGCCGACATCGTGTGGGTGGGCCATGCCGAGCCCTGGAAAAAGCTGCCCGGCCTGCCCGAGATCGCGGCCCTGCCGCAGGTCACGCTGGTGCCGCTGGACCTGACCGACGAACGTTCGGTGCGCGAGCTGGCCGGCGAGATCGGCGGCAAGGTGGACATCGTCGTCAACACCGCCGAGTACCACCGTGCCTTTGGCATCTCGGCCCGGCGTGGCACCGACGTGGCCAAAGCCGAGATGGAGGTCAACTACTTCGGTTTGCTGCGCCTGGCCCAGGCCTTCGGACCGGCACTCAAGGGCCGATCGGCCGACGGCGTGACCCACGCCACCGCCTGGGTCAACCTGCTGTCCATCTTCGCCTTGAGCAACTTCCCCGCGCAGGGCACCTTTTCGGCGTCCAAGGCGGCGGCACTGTCGCTGTCGCAGAACCTGCGCGCCGACATGCGCCCGGCCGGCATCCGTGTGATCAACGTCTTCCCGGGCCCCATCGACGAGGAATGGAACCAGAACCTGCCGCCGCCCAAGGTGGCGCCTTCGGCCCTGGCCAACGCCATCGTCAAGGCGTTGCGCGATGGGGTGGAAGACGTCTACCCCGGCGACGTGGCGCAGGAGTGGCTGCAGCGCTGGCGCGACAACCCCAAGGTCCTCGAACGCGAACTGGCCGCAGGAGGCATGTGACATGAACGCAACCAACACCACCGGCCTGCTTGGCAGCCTGGCCCTGGCCCTCATGAGTGGCCGCATCCGCATCGTGGACCTGACGCAGACCCTCAGCCCCGATTTCCCCGCCATCGCACTGCCGCCCGAAATGGGCCAGTGCCAGCCTTTCCGCATCGAGCAGGTCTCCGCCTACGACGAGCGTGGCCCCGGCTGGTACTGGAACAACTTCTCGTGTGGCGAACACACGGGCACACACTTCGATGCGCCCATCCACTGGATCTCGGGCCGCGACCTGCCCAACAACTCGGTGGACACCATCCCCGCGCAACACTTCATGGCGCCGGCCTGCGTGATCGACTGCAGCGCCCAAAGCGCCGCCGACCCCGACTACCTGATGACCGTGGCCGACATCGAAGCCTTCGAGGCCGCGCACGGCCGCATCCCGGCGGGCAGCTGGGTGCTGATGCGCACCGACTGGTCGGCCCGCTGGTCCAAAGCACGTGACGGCGAGGCCTACCAGAACTTCGACGAAACCGGCCAGCACACGCCCGGCCCCAGCACCGAGGCCGTGCGCTTCCTGGTGGAGGAACGCGACGTGTTGGGCTTTGGCTCGGAAGCCATCGGCACCGACGCCGGCCAGGGCTACCACCTGCGCCCGCCCTACCCCTGCCACTCGCTGATGCACGGCGCCGGCAAGTACGGCCTGCAGTGCCTGACCAACCTCGACCAGTTGCCGCCCACCGGCGCGCTGGTGGTGGCGGCGCCGTTGAAGATTGAAAACGGCAGCGGCAGCCCGCTGCGGGTGATGGCACTGGTGGAGGAAAACAAATGATGGCGTCCCAACCCAACAAAATCGCGGCTGTCACTGGTGGCAGCGCCGGCATCGGCAAGGTGATCTGCGAACAGTTGCTTGAACAGGGCTACGAGGTGATCTCGCTGTCGCGCCGCAGCGCCGACATCCAGCACCCCAAGCTGCACAACATCGAGGTCGATCTGACCGACCGCGCGGCCACCGCCGAAGCCGTTGCCGCGATGGTGAAACAGCACGAGGTGACCACGGTGGTGCACAACGCTGGCGTGATCCGCGCCGCGCTATTGTCCGAGGTGAAACTGAGCGACCTCGATGCCCTGGTGGACCTGCACCTGGGCTGCGCCATCCAGATGGTGCAAGCCGCGCTGCCGGCCATGCGCGCAAGGCATTTCGGCCGTGTGGTCCTGCTGTCCTCGCGCGCCGCGCTGGGCCTGCAAACGCGCACCAGCTACTCGGCCACCAAGGCCGGCATGCTGGGCATGGCGCGCACCTGGGCGCTGGAGCTGGCGCCCGAAGGCATCACCGTCAACGTGGTGGCGCCCGGCCCCATCCGCACCGACATGTTCTACGACGTGGTGCAGCAGGGCAGCGACAAGGAAAAGGCCTTGGCCGCATCGGTGCCGGTGCGCCGCCTGGGCGAATCGGCCGACGTGGCACGTGCCGTCACGTTCTTCGCCGACCCGGCCAACAGCTTCGTCACCGGGCAGGTGCTGTACGTGTGTGGCGGCACCAGCGTGGGCAGCCTGGCCCTGTAAAGCGCCAGCAGGCGCTCAGGCGCTGCCGCGGTGCAGCTCGATGATGCGCCGCAGGGTCACCTTCAGGCTCTCGGCGCGTTTGAGGCCAAAGGGCTGCAACACGCGGTGTTCGTGTTCCTTGGCCTGTTCCATCAAATCGGCCACGATGGTGCGGCCTTGGGGCGTGATGCGGACCATGGTGACCCGCCGGTCGGTGTCGTGGGGATAGCGCTGCACCAGCCCCTTGGCTTCCATGCGGTCCAGCAGGCGTGTGACCGTGGGTTGTTTGCTCACCGTGATGTCGGCCAACCCGCCAATGCTCAAGCCGGGCTTGCTGGCCAAGGTCGCCAGGATGCGCCACTCGGTGACGGAAAACCCGGCCGACTGCACCACCTCGTGGAACTCACTGGAAATGAGTTTGCTGGCCTGGGCCAGCAAGGCCGGCAGGTAGTCGTCCACAAAAGGCAGGGGATCGAGCTCGTCGGGCAGGGTGTCAACCATGGGGGCAGCGCCTGCGACCGGCAACCGGCCAACAAAGCGAGAAAGACAGCATGGGCAATGATAGCCCGGCCGCCCAGCGGGGCTCACTCCGCAGGCAGGTTGTCAAGCGACTGGGCCAAACCACCCAGCAGGTGGTGCAGCAAACGGCGGTCACCCTCTGGCACGCCGGCCAGCAGGCTGCCCACCCACTGCCGGTGCGCCACGGCCATGCACTCAAACGTGGCCAAGCCCAAGGGGGTGATGCGCACGATGTGTGAGCGGCGGTCCTTGACGTCCACCTCACGCGTGACAAAACCGTCGGCCAGCAACTGATCGGTCAGGCCGGTGATGTTGCCCCCGGTCACCATCAAACGGCGCGACAGGGTTTTCATGCGCAGTCCGTCGGGGTAATGCTGCAGCTGGGCCAGGTAGTCGAAACGCGCCAGGCTGGTGCCAAAGCCGCGCCGCAATCGCTGCCCCAGGGCCTGTTCCAGACGGTGGGTGCAACCCAGCAGGCGCAGCCACAGGCGCACCGCCTGCCGTTCGTCGGTGCCGCTGAGGGCGCCGCTGTCAGGCGATGTTTCGAACGACGTTTCGGTGTGAGAACTCAGTTCCATGTGGTTGGCCCCGGCCCAGCGCTGGAATGGAACTTGCTGACGACAACACACGCGCTGTGCAAAAGGGCATGGGACAGTGTCCGCCAGGCATGGCCCGCCCACAATCCACTTTCCGCTTCACAGCATCCGATTTGCGCGATCAATCCGGTGCCCAGCCCTGGGATTTCCCCATCATTGTTTAGTTCTAAAACAGTTAGCATGAATGGATCGGTGTCCTGCGCCCATGGCGCAGCGACAGTCCGACCGGTACACCGACCAAGGCCTTATGCACACGAGCAGCGAGTCCCACCTTCTTGACCGTTTTCCCCTGTTCCGCTCGCGCTCGGCCGACGAGGCCAGCGCGCTGATGGGCAACGTGTTCTCGCCCCACCGCCTGGCCATGCGCGGACAAACCTGCGATTTGCAGTTGCGGCACAACCGGGTGCGGCTGAGCCAGCTCGGCATCAATGTGCTCACCTACGGGGCCGAAGTCGAGATCGATCCGGGTGAACGCGGCGACTTCTACATGCTGCTCTTGCCCTTGCAAGGCCAGGCCATCACCGAATGCACCGGCCGCAGCGCCACCCTCGATGCCGGCACCATGGGCGTGTTGCACCCCCGCCAACTCACCCGCATGAACTGGAGCCCCGACTGCGAGATGGTGCTGCTGGAAGTGCCGCGCCGGGTGCTGGAAGACGTGGTGGGCCAAGCCCCACACACCGAAGACGGTGGCCTCACCCTGGCCTTGCCGCGGGCCACACCTTCTGTGGCGGCGTGGTGGCAATCGGTGCTGGACATGACCCACAGCCTGCACCACTTTGGCGACCAGTGGCTGGCACAGCCGGGCATGCAGCAGGCCATGGAAGGTTTTCTGGTGGCCGGCCTGCGCATGTTGTTCAACGAGCCCGAGCGCCTGCCGGTGGCCACGTTGCCCTTGTCCGCCAACAGCCACCGGGCACTTTCGCGGGCCATCGACTACATCCAGGCCCATGCCAGCGACCGCCTCACCGTGGCCGACATCGCCAACGCCGCGTGCGTGAGCCCGCGCACCCTGGAGGCGGCTTTCCGCCGCCGCTACGACCAGTCGCCATTGGCCTATGTGCGTGGCGTGCAGCTGGACCGCGTGCACGACAGCCTGCGCAAGGCCCACCTGACACAACGTGGCGTGCAGGTCACCGACATTGCAATGGAAAACGGCTTCACCCACATGGGCCGTTTTGCCGGCTACTACAAAAAGCGCTTCGGCAACACGCCCACACAAACGCTCAAAGGCGGCTGAGTTTCCTCAGGGGAACAGCTGGATCATGGGCAGCCGGCTGTGTGCGTTGACCAGGTTCACGCGCTTGAGCGCGATGCACAAGCCATCAGGCGTCTCACGCAAACGGTGCACACAGTGGCCGTGCAACACCACCATCTCTTCGCCCCGACTTTCCGCGTAGGTGAAAGGCGTGTGCAGTGTGTGCACGCCGGCATCGGAAGACAACAGGCGCGGCGTTTGCAACACGTGCTGGCACTGGCTGCGTTGCTGTTGTGAATGGGCGCGGTCGCCGCGCAGCCGGGCCACACGCAGGCGCAAGAGCAGAGGGCTTTCGTCGGCGATGGCGTTGTGGCGCTCGTCTTCGGTTTGCGCCTGGCCCTTGAGCGGCACCCAGTAGCGGCCGTCCTCGGCAAACAGCGCCAACCAGGCCTCGTAATCGGCCGAGTCGATCAGACGGGCCTCGTCGTAAATGAAGTCTTGCAGGGTGGGCAACATGGCGAACCTCAAGCGATACGGCGGGTCATGTGCGCTGCCCAGGCCCGGTACTGGTTGCGGATCAGCAGCTCGCTGCTGCCGTTGGTGTCCATGGGCAGCGTGTCCAGCTCGGCCGCGTTGAAGTCGCGGTGCAGGCTGACCCAATCGTTGGGGCCTGAGCGCAAGCCCTGCTGCTGCTGCTCAAAGAGATGGACGTCGTCGTGCGCCACGATGGACATGGGCGAAAACACCAGGCGGCTGTAGTTGAGCGCGCGGTCAAACAGCAGGTCGGGCCCGCCCACGGTGCGGAAGTTCCAGGCCTCGATCACCGTGCGGTCCACCGCCACCGGGCGGATCACTCGGATGGTCTGGGGCGAGCCCTTGACCGCCAGGCTGGGGTAAAGCACCACGTTCTGTGGCGAGTGTTCCAGAATGGCCTTGGCGCGCTCTTCCCCATGTGCGGCGGCCAATGCCTTCACGTAGTCGCCCAGTTCGCCATAGCCCGAATGCACGCTGGCCCGCGTGCCCGAGATGCTGTGCCCGTGGGGCAACACGCGCCCGCCCATGCCTTCAAAAAAGGCGTAGGGCTGACCAAAGGGCAAGATCTGCTCGATGGCAAGCGGCTTGGGTGCATTGGGGTCGGTCTCGGTCCACTGCGACTGCGCCGCACGCACCGCCGACTCGTGGGTGCTGACCGGATGCACCGTATCGTTGATGTTCTCCAGATAGAACTTCCAGTTGCAGTGGATGGTGTTGCGCAGGACACCGCCTTCGATCACCAGCTCACCACTGGGCGAACGGTCCACCATCTGGTCCAGCGCGGCCACGGCCTCGCCGAAGTAGTCCTCGAAACTCGGGCCTTCGAGGTTGACACGGACGAAGATGAAACCCCGGTACACCTTCAGGCCACTGACCGGTGCCAGCCCCTGGCCGTTGGCGGACTCGCACATGCCCGTGCCTTCGTACCCGGCGCGCAGCGGGTACGACGCGAGCGCGCCATCCAACCGGTAGCTCCACGCGTGGTAGGGGCAACGCAGAAAACGCGCGCCCAGCTGACCCGATTCGGCCGTGTACAGCCGCACGCCCTTGTGGGCGCAGCGGTTGTGCAAGGCCCGCACCGCGCCCTCGTTGTCACGCAGGATCAACAGCGACTGGCCGGCAATGTCCACCGTGATGTAGTCCAGCGCGTTGGGTATCTGGCTCACATGGCCTGCGTACTGCCACGTGTTGCCAAAAAACTCGCGCTGTTCCAGCACGAACAGCTCGGGGCTCAGGTACAGGTCCTTGTGCACCTGGTCCGCACGGACCAGGTCACGGATGGACGCGGCGGACAAGGGCGAGCTCATCGGTCCAGTGCCTTATTTCGGCGCCATCAGGTTGCGCAGGGTCTGCCCATACGTGGGACTGGTGCGCACGATGCCATCCCAGGCCGCGTCCGAGGCGGTCTTGAGGAACACGGCGGCCTGCGCCGGATCGAGCTTGACGGCCTGGATGCCAGCGGCCTCCTGCTTCTTCAGCTCAGCGGGCACGTCGCGGGCGGCGTCCTCGGCGTTGAGGCTTTCCAGCCAAGCGCCCTGTTTTTCCATAAAGGCGCGCTGGGCCGGCGTGAGCTTCTTCCAGGCGTTGGCGCTGAAGACCACACCCAATTCGATGGTGTAGAAGCCGGGGTCCAGGCGGTACTTGGTTTTTTCCTGCCAGCCCATGTCGAAAATGCCCAGCAGCGGCCAGCCATAACCGTCCACCACGCCACGCTCCAGCGCGGTGTACACGTCACCCGGCGGGATGGTGGTGACGGTGGCGCCCAGCTTCTGGAAGAAATCGCGGTAGATGGGTGCGATGCGCAGCTTCAGGCCATTGAGGTCGGCCTTGTCGATCTTCTTGTTGCTGTAGATGTGGTACGGGATGTTTTCGCCGGTGCGGGCGAAGTAGTACAGACCTTTGTCGAGGTAAGCCTTGTTGAGCTGTTCCAGACCCCCGTTCTTGCGCAGCTCGGCCATGGTCATGTGCGTGTAGTTCAACGCCAGGCCTTCGGGCACCAGGCTGGCGGTGAAGGAAGCCGAGGTGTTGGACAGGTCCACCACACCATTGCGCAAGGCAGCGCCCTGGTCAAAGGTGGGAATGGCCTTGGGACCACCGATGTAGTTGATCTGCACCACACCTTTGCCTTCGTCGTTCACCTTCTTGATGAAACGCTCGAAGTTCTTGGCGAAGTAGGTGCCCTCCTGGAAGGCGTTGACGGCCTTGAGCGTGACCTCCTGGGCCGAGGCAGAAACAGAGGCGGCCAGGCCCAGGGTCAGGGCAACGGCCGTGCACAGGCTGCGGCGGGAAAGACGGGCGTTCATGGAAAGCACTCCTTGGGGAGGGGGGTTGAAAAAGCGTTGAGCAAACTCAGCGGGACATGGCCGCAGGCAACCAGGTGGCAAGGGCCGGAAAATAAAACACCAGCACCAGCACCAGCAGGCCAAAACCCACGTAAGGCAACACGGCACGGTAGATGTCCAGTGTGGTGACAGAGGCCGGCGCTACGCTGCGCATGGTGAAGAGCAAAGTGCCAAAGGGCGGTGTGAGCAAACCCAGCTGCATGCAGATCATGAACAGGATGCCGAACCACACCGGGTCGATGCCGTATTGCTGCACGATGGGCATGAAAAACGGCAGCGTGATCAACATGATGGCCACCTGATCAAGGAAGCAGCCCAGCACCAAGAGGATGAGCATCATCACCACGATGACCGTGCCGGCGCTGAAACCTTGGCCCTGGATGAGATTGACCATGCCGTTGGTGGCACCGGTGAAGACCAGGATCTGCGAAAACGTGGTGGCCCCAAAAATGATGAACAAAATCATGCCCGACACCGCCGCCGTGCCCAGCAGGGCCTGCGCCAGGTTCTTGAGCGTGAGCGAGCGGTACAGCGCACACACCGCCACGGTGGCCAGTGCGCCTATCGCGGCGGACTCGGTGGGGGTGGCCCAGCCCCGGGTCATGGCCACAATGACAACCAGGAAGATGCCCACCAACGGCGACACATAGACCACCACCGGACGCCAACGCTGCCAGCCGCGCAAGCGCTGGGTTTCGAACGACGGCGCCATCTCCGGGTGACGCCATGCCTTGAAGATGATGTAACCCACGAACAGCACCGACAACATGATGCCGGGCACCACACCGCCCATCAACAAGCCACTGACCGAGATGCTGGCCAGGCTGCCGAACAACACCGTGATGGCCGAAGGTGGGATCAATGCGTCCACCCCCCCAATGGCCATGATGGGCCCCACCCCCATGTGGGGGTGGTAACCCCGCGCCAACATCTGTGGCAACAACACGCTGCCCAACAAGGCGGTGGTGGCCACCGTTGAGCCTGAAATGGCCGAAAACACCGTGCCGGCCACCACCGCAATCACGGCCAGTCGACCGGGCACACGCGAGATGAGGCCGTCAAATGCGTCGATCGCTTTCATGGCCACGCCGGTGTGCAAGAGCAGTTCGCCCATCAGCAAAAAAAACGGGATGGGCGTGAGCGAAAAATTGGTGATGGCGCTCATGCCCGAGCGCGCCAGTTGCGGCAGCCCGTCCATGCCACCTAGGTACACCAGACCACCAGCGATGTTGATGGTGATGAAGGCAAAGGCGACCGGGATGCCGCTGAGCAGCAACAACGACAAGGCGCCAAAAATCAGCAGAGTGAGTTGCCACCAGATCATGCGTAGGCTCCAGTGGGTCGGTCAGTCGGCGCCGGCCAGCGCGCTGCGCAGGCACTCGATGGCTATGAGCAGGAACAGCGGCGGCACCGCCGCCATCACCCACCATTCCGGAAACACCAGGCTTTTCATCACCAGCGCGCCCGATGTGTACGTGTCCAGCGCCAGCAGGGTCGAGGCGTACACCAGCACAGCGGTCACCCCAGCGGCCAACCACATGGTGAAGCGGTACAACACATTGCGTTGGCCAGAGGCCATGCGTTCGACCAGCAAATCCAGCTTGACGTGCCCTTTTTGTGCCACCAGCCACGGCGCCACCAGGAGG
The DNA here is from genome assembly GCF_042665215.1 of Hydrogenophaga atypica. Lineage (NCBI taxonomy): Bacteria > Pseudomonadati > Pseudomonadota > Betaproteobacteria > Burkholderiales > Comamonadaceae > Hydrogenophaga > Hydrogenophaga atypica. The sequence continues at coordinate 157,506 of NZ_JBHTCA010000005.1, read as the reverse complement.
GTGGACAAGGACAACGAATACTCGATCACATCCGACGCCCAGCCCAGCCCACGCCAGCCCAGGTTGCGAAACAACACCTCGGCGGTGATCAGCAAAATGTCGACAGCCAGCACCACACCAGCGAGCATGGCCAATGCCTTGAGAAACTGAAACCAGAGCTTCTTGAACATGGGGGCAAAAAATGTGAAAAAACGCGCCGCAATTGCAGCGGTTCAGATCATGGCCGCCACCGAACGGGTCGGATATCCACTTTCCGACCAGCATGTATCCCATTTCCGCAGATCAGCCGCGCGTGAATTGCCCAGCGCTCACGGTGTGAAGCTGCACAGGCCGTAAACTGACGGCCATGTCACTCCACATCACCGTCTATTCCAAATCGGCCTGCCCGCAGTGCGAGTCGGCCAAGATGCTGCTCAAGACCAAGTCGCTGGATTTTGAAGAAATCAAGATCGACGACGACGCCGAACGCCTGGCCTTCTACGCCAAGTGCGGCCCGTCGGTGCGCCAGATGCCACAAATTTTCATCAACGACCAACGTGTGGGTGGTTTGGCGGGTCTGCAGGCCGCATTGGCTCAGCTGGGTCGCTGAATCGCCCAAACAAAAAAACCTGCCTGACGCGGCGTGCGGCAGGCAGGTTTTTTTTTCGACCAAACGCTCAGCGTGGCTCGGGCAACTCGATCTTGACCTCCAACACCTCCAGGTTGTCCTGGCGTTCCAGGTGCACCTTGATGTCGTCGGGGTTGATCTTGATGTATTTGCTGATCACGGCCACCAGGTCACGCTGCAGTTGCGGCAGGTAGTCGGGCTCCGCCGCGTTGCGGCCGCTGCGCTCGTGGGCCAGGATGATCTGCAGGCGTTCCTTGGCGACACTGGCGGTCTTCTTCTTTTCGCCCAACAGGAAAGACAGGAAAGACATGCCGCTCACCTCCCGCCGAACAGACGTTTGAGCAAGCCCACCTTCTGCGCTTCAACAAAACGCAGCGGCTTGTCCTCACCCAGGAAACGGGCGATCACGTCCTTGTAGGCCTCAGACACGTCCGACCCCTTGAGGTGGACCGCGGGTGTGCCCTGGTTGGACGCCTGCAGCACGCTTTCGCTTTCGGGAATCACACCGATCAACTTGATGCGCAGGATGTCCTGGATGTCCTCCAGCGACAGCATCTGCCCATCCAGCACGCGGTTGGGGTTGTAGCGCGTGATCAGCAGGTGTTCCTTGATCGGCTCCTTGCCTTCGATGGCGCGTTTGGTCTTGCTGCCCAGCATGCCCAGGATGCGGTCGGAGTCGCGCACCGAGGACACCTCGGGGTTGGTCACCACCAGGGCCTCGTCGGCAAAGTGCATGGCCAACAAGGCACCGGTTTCGATGCCGGCGGGCGAATCACACACGATGTACTCAAAGCCCATGTCGACCAGGTCGTTGAGGATTTTTTCCACGCCTTCCTTGGTCAAGGCGTCCTTGTCGCGCGTCTGGCTGGCCGCCAGCACAAACAGGTTGTCGCACTGCTTGTCCTTGATCAGCGCCTGGTGCAGATTGGCTTCACCCTGGATCACATTGACCAGGTCGTACACCACCCGCCGTTCGCAACCCATGATGAGATCGAGGTTGCGCAAGCCAACGTCGAAATCGATCACGGCGGTCTTGTGGCCGGCCAGGGCCAGGCCAGACGAAAAACTGGCGCTGGTGGTCGTTTTGCCCACCCCGCCCTTGCCGGAAGTCACCACCACTATCTTGGCCATGTGTGAATCACTCTCAAAAATGTCAGGGTTTGATGGCATCCATCACCAGCTTGTCGCCGTCGGGGCCTGAAAACAGGCGCACCTGGGTGGGCTTGCCCAGCACCTCGTCGGGCCAGGGCACTTCGCTGGTGCGGTAGATGCCGGCGATGGACACCAATTCGGGCTCCATGGCCAAGGCAAAAATGCGTGCTTCGGTGTTGCCACGCGCGCCGGCGATGGCTTTGCCCCGCAAGGGCGCATAGACGTGGATGTGGCCGTCGGCAATGACCTCGGCGCCAGGGTTGACCATGGCCAACACCACCAGATCGCGGCCACGGGCGTACACCTGCTGGCCTGAGCGCAGCGGTTTGTCGATCACCAAGGCAGACGGGGCCACTGCAGGTGGCTCAACCGGCGTGGGTGCCGGTGCCGCAGCCACGCTGGGCGAAGGTGTCGGTGTGATAGCCGTTGTTTTGGCAGGCAACACCTCGTCTGTCACCACCAAACCCGCCTGCTCGGCAAGTTGCGCGTGGACCGTTCCACCACCCCGCACCGCCACCGGCCGCAGCCGCAGCGAGCGTGCCGCCTGCAACAGCGCCTCAAACGCCATGGGCGTGGGGTCGGTGCTGTGCCCGGTGTCGAGTTGGGAAAAGTCGATCAGCAGCGCGTCGTTGTCGAAAAAGTCGGGCACGTCGGCGTACTGGGCCGCCAATTCATCGGCCACCTGGTCCAGCCGGTCCGTTTTGACGCGCAGGGCCACCAGCGGCAGCTGGGCACTTTTGATGTCAAACAAGGTGGGCGCGTTGGCAGCCAGGGCAACGGTCATGCGGGGTGAACCAGGCGATCGGGGGGAACAAGCGGCAAATCTTACCAGCCGGTGCACTTGGGCCCGCTTCCAGCGGTCTGCCGAAGCAAAAGGGTGTGTCTTGACTTCTTATCTAGGACTTCTATATCAAATTCGTAGTCGTAGTAGAGGCAAGCAAAAACAGTGGACAAGCGCACTTTTCATATTGAAATCAATGGCTTGCAAATGGGACAAGCTTGTGTGGCCAGGCCTGTTGCGTGGGCGCGCGATTGGGGACAAGTCGCTGGTTTTCCACTGGCCTGTGAATAACATGCACTTTGTTATTCTTTTATCCACAGCGTTGTGGACAGTCTGCGATCGGTGGTGTGTGGCGTGCATCCGACAAACGGTGGGTGAACGGCCACACACCTGCCATGACAAACGCAAAAAAACCCAGTCGGTTTCCCGACTGGGTTGTGTGCTGGGGTGAGGGGGTCGGTGGCGTCAGCCGCCGTGGCGCATGCCACCGTGCCGGTGTTCGCCGTGCATGCCACGTTCGCCGCGGTGTTTGCCACCCATGCCCATCCCGGCCATGGGTGCCTGGCTGTCAAACACCTTTTGTTGTTCGGCATCCAATGCGGCGTACAAGGAACGGGTGGCGTCCATGGCCTGGCTCATGTGCGCGTCACGCTCGGCTTTTTTGGCCTGCATCTGGTCCAGGCGCTGAGGGGTGGTCAGTTTGGCCCAGGCTTCGCGGTCGGGTGGTGTGGCGCGCTGCGGCCGCTGGTGGGCGCTGACGTAGCGCTCCCAGGCGGCTTCCTGGGCGGGTGTCAGCTTGAGCGCGGCCTTGAGCTGGGTGTGCCGCTCCGCCGTGCGTTTGGCCATCTGTTCGTGGCGCGGGCCGTCGGCTTTGTGCTGACCTTGGGCCATGGCGGGTGCGCCGGCCAACAAGGCCAGCGCGGCGGTGGCGGCCAACAGAGATTTGGTGGGGAATTTCATCTTCAGACTCCTTGCGGTGATGGGATGGCTGCAGTCTGAAGCGCCCGTGTAAGGGCTTGTTGGTGAAGAGAGCCCTGTTGTGTAAAGAAGTGTCGATGTTCAGCGAAGCCCGGCCAGATCGTCGAGGATGGGGCAGTCCGGCCGGTCGTCCCCATGGCAGCAAGTGGTCAGGTGCACGAGGCTGCGTTCCATGGCCTGCAGTTGGGCAATGCGTGTTTGCAGGGCCAACACGTGGCGCTGCGCCACCTGTTTGACTTTGGCGCTGGAGCGTTCCCGGTCCAGCCACAGGCCCACCAGTTCGGCGATGTCCGCCATCGAGAAACCCAAGTCCCGCGCCCGCTTGATGAACTGCAAGGTGTGCACATCGTTGCGGGTGTAGAGCCGGTAGCCGCTGTCGGTGCGCGCCACCGTGCCCAGCAGCCCGAGGCCTTCGTAGTGCCGCAACATCTTGGCTGAAATGCCAGACAGCTGGGCAGCTTCGCCGATGTTGACCGGCCAAGCCGTGGGCACAGGGGCGTCCGATCGTGTCATGGCGCGACCGCGTAGCCCTCTTCGGCAATGGACGCGGCAATCTTGTCGCGTGGCTGGTCGCTGCTCACTTCCACCAGGTTGTGGCTGCGGTCGATGACCACCTGCGCCTGGGGGTCCAATGCCAAGATGGCCTGCTTGACGCTTTTCTCGCAGTGGCCACAAGTCATGCCGGTGACGGTGAAGGTTTGTTTCATGGGGTGTCCTTGGGTGTGTGGAATGAGGCTTCAGTGTGAAGCTTGACACCGGGGCAAGGTCAAGCACGATTGTGGAGACCTCGGCGCCCCAGGTGTTTGACACGGATCAATCAACCCCAAAAAGGGCTTGACCCTGACACGGTGGAAAGCTTCACACTGCGCCCATGAACACCACCACCCTCCCCAACAACGGCACCCCCGAGCCGGAACAGTGCGAGCTGGACCTGGGCATTGGCGGCATGACCTGTGCCTCTTGTGTCTCCCGCGTCGAGCGGGCGCTGAAGAAGCTGCCCGGGGTGGACGAAGCCACCGTCAACCTGGCCACCGAAACCGCGCGGGTGCGTTGGTCGGCAGCGGCCGACACGGGAACCTCAGACCAGCTCACCATGGCCGCACGCATCCAGCGTGCGGTGCGCGATGCGGGCTACGAACCCCGGCCCATCGAATCACCGAATGCAGATCAGGTGCGACGCTTCTTCGGTGTGCCAGCAGACGCCTGGCCCGTGTTGCTGGGCGTGTTGTTGTCGGCCCCGCTGGCCCTGCCCATGGTGGGCGACCTGTTCAGCCAACACTGGATGTTGCCGGCCTGGGCGCAGTTCCTGCTGGCCACGCCGGTGCAGTTTGTGCTGGGTGCGCGTTTCTACACAGCCGGCTGGCATGCGCTCAAGGCGCGCACGGGCAACATGGAACTGCTGGTGGCCATCGGCACCACGGCGGGCTGGGCGCTCAGCACTTGGCTGTGGTGGCGCGCAGAACCGGGTGAGATGGTGCACCTGTACTTCGAAGGCTCCGCCGTGGTCATCACCCTGGTGTTGTTGGGCAAGTGGCTGGAGGCCCGCGCCAAGCGCCAGACCACCGAAGCCATACGCGCGCTGCAGGCCCTGCGGCCCGACGTGGCCCACCTATTGCCCGACGGCATCAAACGCACCGAAGTCACCGACGTCCCGGTGGCCGAATTGCTGCCCGGCGACCTGTTGCAAGTGCGCCCTGGCGAGCGTTTTCCGGCCGATGCCGAGGTGGCCGAGGGTGAAACCCAGGCCAACGAATCCATGCTGACCGGCGAACCCATGCCAGTGCACAAACGCCCCGGCGACAGCGTGACCGGTGGCAGCCTGAACGGTGAGGGCGCGGTGGTCATCCGCGTGCGGGCCGTGGGCGCGCAGAGCGTGCTCAACCACATCATTGCGCTGGTGCAGGACGCCCAGGCCACCAAGGCCCCCGTGCAGAGGCTGGTGGACCAGGTGGCGGCGGTGTTCGTGCCTGTGGTGCTGGTGATCGCGTTGATCACGTTCCTGGCTTGGTGGTGGCAAGGCGCCCTGCCGGAAGAAGCCCTCATCCACGCGGTGGCCGTGCTGGTCATTGCCTGCCCGTGTGCGCTGGGCCTGGCCACGCCCGCCGCCATCATGGCCGGCACCGGCGTGGCCGCCCAACACGGCATCCTCATCAAGGACGCCCAGGCGCTGGAGATCGCCCACCGCGTCAAGGTGGTGGCCTTTGACAAGACCGGCACCCTCACACGCGGCCAGCCGCAGTTGTTGCAGCTCTTGCCCGCCCCTGGGGTGGATGCCGACCAGGCCCTGGCCTTGGCGGCCGGTTTGCAGGCCCAGAGCGAGCACCCCTTGGCCCATGCCGTGGTGAGTGCCTTGCGTGAGCAGCCCGCGCTGGTGGCCCTGGTCGCCACCGACGTGCGTGCTGTGCCCGGCCGTGGCACCGAGGGCATGACCCAAGGCCAAGCTGTGCGTGTGGGCAGCCTGCGCTGGATGGACGAACTGGGCCTGCCGCTGGGCGATCTGGCGCCGGCGGCCCAGCGTCTGCAGAACGAAGGTGCCACGGTGTCGGCACTGGCGTGGGGTGAGCGGGTGTACGCCTTGCTGGCCTTTGGTGATGAACCCAAGTCCGGCGCGCGCGAGTCCATCGAAGCTTTGCACGCGCGTGGCATACGCGCGGTGATGATCTCGGGCGACAACCGGGGTGCGGCTGAAGCGATGGCTCGGCGCCTCGGCCTGAGGCCTGAGCAGGATGAGGTCATGTCCGAGGTGTTGCCGGGCGACAAGGCGCGGCAGGTGCAAGCGTTGAAGGCCGAGGGCCACACAGTGGCCATGGTGGGCGATGGTGTGAACGATGCGCCTGCGCTGGCGGCGGCCGACGTGGGCATGGCCATGGGCGGCCAGGGCGAAGGTGGCCAGGGCGGCTCCGATGTGGCCATGCACGCGGCCGGCATCACCCTCATGCGTGGCGATCCGCGTCTGGTGGCGGCGGCCCTGGACGTGTCGCACCGCACGGTGATGAAGATCCGGCAAAACCTGTTCTGGGCCTTTGCCTACAACGTGGCGGGTATCCCGCTGGCGGCGTTGGGCTACCTCAGCCCGGTGGTGGCTGGTGCGGCCATGGCGCTGAGTTCGGTCAGCGTGTTGGGCAATGCGTTGTTGCTCAAGCGCTGGCGCCCACCCACCTGAACTTGACCTGCGTCAATGACAAAAATGGCTGTGGCGGCGATGCTCAGTGTCACCACAATGAGGAGACCCGCGCCATGAAATTCGAAACCCTCCGCATCATCCGCGACGAACACACGGCGTTGTCGGCCATGCTGCAGTCCTTGCTGGCCCTGGTGCGCCAAGGCCCGGGCGACGCGCCTGAACGGTTCTTCGATGTGGTGCGCGCCATGCTGTTCTACATCGACGAATTTCCCGAAAAACAGCACCACCCCAAGGAATCCAACCTGCTGTTCCCGCGCGTGGCGCGGGTGGCGCCACACACCATGGCCACCATCGAGCAGTTGGAGCGCGACCACATGCAGGGCGAAACGGTGGTGCGTGATCTGCAGCACAAACTGCTGGCCTGGGAGCTGCTGGGCGAAAGCCGGCGCAAAACCTTTGTGGACGACGTCGAGCGCTACATCGGCTTCTACTTGGAGCACATGCGGCTGGAAGAAACCGTCATTCTTCCCGAGGCCGAAGCCCATCTCACTGAAGAAGACCGCCGCGAGCTGGACGCAGCGTTCTCCCGCCATGTCGATCCGTTGGTGAGCATGCACAAGAACGTTGGCCATGAGGCCCCCGCCCATGATCCAGCATTCGACCGGTTGTTCACCCGCATCGTGATGCGTGCGCCCGCGCCTATTGGCCTGGGCTGAGCGTCACACACAAAGCGTCGAAGGCCGCAAGCAAGCGATCCACATCCGCCACCTGGGTTGAAGGGGACAGCAGCATCATGCTGTGGAAGGGTGTGAGCAACACGCCCCGGTTGAGCATGAACAGGTGGGTGAAACTTTCCAGCTCGGGCTGGGCGTGGTCCACCACGTCCCGAGCGTCGCGCGGCGTGTGGGGCATGAACTGCAGTTCCATGCGCGCGCCCAGGCGGGTCACCGTCCAGGGCAGGCCGTGGGTGGCGATGTGGTGGTTCAGCCCCTGCTCCAGCCGCCCTGCCAGATCCAGCATGTGGCCGTAGCTCGCCTCGGTGTGCAAGTGCGTCAGCGCGGCCCGCAGCGCCGCCAGCGTGAGCGCGTTGCCGGCCAGCGTGGTGCCAATGCCGCTGTGGCCTTCGGGCGCGGCGTCTTTCGCCACGCGCATGCGTTCGGTCACCTCGGCAGTGAAGCCGTAGAGCGCACACGGCAGGCCACCGGCCACCGCTTTGCCGGCCACAAAAAAATCCGGTGCCAGGCCGTGGGCCTTGGCGTAGCCGCCGCGTGCGGTGGACAGGGTGTGGGTTTCGTCCATCACCAGCAGGGTCCCAAAACGCTGGCACAAGGCCTGTGCGGCTTCCCAGAACCCGGGCGCAGGAGGTACCAGGCCGCAGTTGGTCAAGGCCGGCTCGGCCAGGAGGCAGGCCACCTGGCCGTCGCTCAGCGCGGCTTCCAGCGCGGCCAGGTCGTTGAAGGGCACCACCCGCGTGAAGGCGTGGTGGTTGTGCACCTGGCCCAGCACCGAGGGCCGCCGCAACGTGGCGCCGTTGATGGGGTCGCGGTCCACCAGCGTGTCGTCCACCGCACCGTGGTAGCAACCGTCGAACACCAGCAGCTGCGGGCGTTGGGTGATGGCACGCGCCCAGCGCAGCACAAAGCGGTTGGCGTCGCTGGCCGTCAATGCCATTTGCCACATGGGCAGGCCAAAGGTCTCGGCCAACAGGGTGCCGACCTCTGGCGTGTGTTCGGCCGGCAGCATGCAGGTCAGGCCGCGTGCCGCCTGCTCGGCCAAGGCCTGGGCCAATGGCGCCGGGCTGTGGCCGAACATCGCGCCCGTGTCGCCCAGGCAAAAATCCGCGTGGTTCAGATCATCCGCACAGGTGAGCGTGACGCCCCGAGCCTCGCGCACGAAGAGCGTGGCGGGCGTGGGCCAGTCGCGCATCCAGTGCAGGGGCACACCGAACAGAAAGTGTTGCTGTGCGGCCTGCGCCAGCGCGAGCGAGCGCGGGTGCTGGTCAAGGAAACGCTGGCGCTCGTCGGCCAGCAAGGCAGGCAGGTTGGGTGGCGTGGTCATGGCAACGCAATGTAAGCCTGGGTGCGTGCACCGCTGGTGCCAATGGTCAGTGGTTGGTCACGACGGGCGCAAAGTGGAACCATCGCGTGGCGTTGGTCAGCCGCGCTTCTGCTGCGCCTCCTCCAGCAAGCTGCTGCGAAACGCCAGCTTGCGCACGATGGCCGAAAACGCCCGGGTGGAGGCCACCTCGCGCGCAGTGGGCGACCACAACATGCCCGGTGTGCGCACGGGCGTGGGGCTTTCCAGGCGCACCACCACCAGGCCGGCGTGGGCGGGCACCACGTTGGCGGCCACGATGGAGGCCAGCCCGGTCTTGGCCACCAGCTCCATCATGGGCGCCAGCGTATTGATTTCGGCCATCACCTGGGGCTCGGCGCCACACGCGCGGAAACACTCGTCCAGCATCTGGCGGGTGGCAAAACTGCCGGGCAGCAGGGCCATGGGCAGGTGGTTCAGCTCCACCATGCGCACGCGTTTGCGCCGCGCCAGGGCGTGGCCCTGCGCCACGATGAGCACCATCTCCTCGTTGTAGAGCGGCTCGAACTGCAGGCCCTCCGGGGCGCTGGGGCGGTAGGCCACGCCCAGGTCCAGCGTGCCTTGCCGCAGGCGGGCCGCGATCTGGTCGGCCGGCAGTTCCTCCGCCACCACCTTCACGCGTGGGTGTTTTTGCTGGAAGGCGGCGATGCAGTCGGGGATGAAGCCGAGGTTGAAGGTGTGGGTGGCACCGATGTGCAGCTCGCCCGCCATGTCCGAGCCGTCGCGCCGCAACGCGCCCAGGCCGAGGTCGATTTCCTGCAGCGCGCGCGTGGCGTGGTGCAGGAATTCGTCGCCGGCTTCGGTGAGCGCCACACGCTTGCCCACGCGGTCGAACAGCGGCCGGCCCAGCTCGTCTTCCAGCTGCTTGATCTGGTGCGACAGCGTGGATTGGGTGACGTGCAGGCGCTCGGCCGCGCGGGTGAAGTTGAGCGAGCCCGCCAGGGCAATGAAGTAGCGCAGGTGCCGCAGTTCCACGTGGGGTTCCTTCCATCATCGACGGCATCGATGGTATCCATGAAAAACCATCATTGTTAAAAATCGTTGGCGCTCGCTACAGTCCGCTCCCAACAGCCCACCCCACCGGGTGGACACACGACAGGAGACAACGCGGTGCACAAAGTCCTCAGCGGCATCAAGGTGCTGGAGCAAGGCACGTTCATCACAGGTCCGGCGGCCGGCATGTTTTTGGCCGATCTCGGTGCCGAGGTCATCAAGATCGAACAACCGGGCAGCGGCGACCCCTTCCGCGCCTTCCGGGGCGGGCTCTACAGCACCCACTTCCAGACCTACAACCGCAACAAACGCAGCGTCACGCTCAACCCCAAGCTGCCCGCAGACGCGGCGGTGTTTGACGAGCTGGTGAAGGACGCCGACGTTTACATCCAGAACTTCCGCCCCGGCGCGGCCGACCGCCTGGGCGCGGGCGAAGCCAAGCTGCGCGGCCTCAACCCGCGCCTGGTGTACTGCGCCATCAGCGGCTTTGGCCAGACCGGCCCGGCCGCCGGCCGCCCCGCCTACGACACCGTGGCCCAGGCCGCCAGCGGCTTTTTGAAGCTGCTGGTCAACCCGGCCAACCCACGTGTGGTGGGCCCGGCCGTGGCCGATGCCATGACCGGCTTTTACGCGGCCTATGGCATCCTGGGGGCGTTGGTGGAGCGCGGCCGCACCGGTGTGGGCCGCAAGGTCGAGGTGTCGATGCTGGAGGCCATGTGCCACTTCAACCTCGACGCCTTCACCCACTACTTCTCGCAGAGCGAGATCATGGGCCCCTTCAGCCGGCCCAGCGTGTCGCAGTCCTACGTGCTCGAATGTGGCGACGGCAAGTGGATCGCGTTGCACATGTCCTCGCCTGAAAAGTTCTGGCAGGGCCTGGCCAATGCCATCGAGCGGCCCACGCTGTTTGAAGACCCGCGTTTTGCCAGCCGCGAAGGCCGCATCCAGCACCAGGAAGACCTGATCGCGCTGCTGGGGGGGCTGTTCCGCCAGCACGACCGCGCCACCTGGTGCGCGCGCCTGGAAGCGCAGGATGTGCCCCACGCCCCCATGTACGACACGCAGGAAGCCATGGCCGACCCGCAGGCGCGCCACCTGCAACTGGAGGTGAGCGCGCCCCACCCCGAAGGTGGCACCTGGCGCACCGTGCGTTCGCCCGTGAGTTTTGACGGCGAGCGCGCGCTGGACGTGACCGCGCCGCCCGTGCTGGGGGCCGACAACGACGCCATCCTCGAACCCATACGCCGCCGCTTGCGCGGCGAGTGACTCCCACCAGAAAAACAGGAGACAAGACCATGACCCCTATGACCGAAGACGACCTGACCCGCGCCGTGCTCGACCGCCTGGCCACCGCCAAAGACCCGCGGTTTGCCGAGATCATGGCCGCGCTGATCAAGCACCTGCACGCCTTCATCCGCGAGGTGGATTTGAAGCCCGACGAGTGGATGGCCGGCATCCAGTTCCTCACCGCCGTGGGCCAGGCCTGTGACGACAAACGCCAGGAGTTCATCCTGCTGTCCGACACGCTGGGCGCGTCCATGATGGTGGTGATGCTGGACCAGTTGCGCGCCGCTGCCAAAGCCCAAGGCGCCGCCCACAGCGCCACGCCCGCCACCGAAGCCACGGTGCAAGGCCCCTACTACTGGGAAGGCGCGCCCGTGCTGCCTTGTGGCGCCAACATCGCGCCCGGTGTCAAGGGCGAGCCCACCTTTTACAGTGGCCGCGTCACCAACACCCAGGGCCAGCCCATCGCGGGCGCCACGCTGGACATCTGGAGTGGCGACGGCGAGGGCAACTACGACATGCAGTTGCCCGGTGACGAGATGGCCGCCCGCGCGCGCATCCAGACCGATGCCCAGGGCCGCTACTGGTTCTGGTCCATCAAGCCCACCTACTACCCGGTGCCGGTGGACGGCCCGGTGGGCCGCATGCTCGACGGCATGGGCCGCCACCCCAACCGCCCGGGCCACATCCACATGATGGTCTACGCCCCTGGCCACGTGAAGCTCACCACCCACCTCTTTGTGGCCAACAGCCCCTACATCGATTCCGACGCCGTGTTCGGCGTGCGCCCCAGCCTGATCGTGGACTTTGAACAGCACGCCGCAGGCCAGGCGCCCGATGGCAGCCAGCAGGCCCAACCCTACTGGTCCGCGCACTACGACTTCCGCCTCGACACCCAAGCCGCCTGAAAGCAGAGCCCCATGAAAATCGGCAAATCCACCGTCCCCCACACGGCCATCTGCACCTCCGACGAAAACACCATCGTCGTGCGCGGCCTCAACCTCTGCGACGACCTGATCGGTCACCTCTCCTTCGCGGATTACTTCTTTCTCCTGCTCACCGGCAACAAGCCCGACGCCGCGTGCAGCGCCGTGCTCAACGCCACCCTGGTGGCCATTGCCGAGCACGGTTTTGTGCCCAGCGTGCAGGCCAGCCGCATGACCTACGCCGCCGCGCCCGACGCGCTGCAAGGCGCGGTGGCCGCCGGCATCCTGGGCTGTGGTTCGGTCATCCTGGGGGCCTCCGAAACGGCGGGCAAACTGTTTGCCGAGGTGGCCGCGCGGGTGGATGGCGGCGTGTCGCTGGATGACGCGGCCCACGCCGCCATCAGCGAACTCAAGGCCAGCCGCAGCCCCATCCCCGGCTATGGCCACCCGTTGCACAAAGCGCGCGATCCGCGTGTGGACCGCCTGATGGCGGTGGCCACGCAGGCCGGTGCCAACCTGCGCTACGTGGAGATTGCGCAGGCCATCGAGCGCGTGATCCCTGGCATCACGGGCAAGGACCTGCGCATGAACGTGTCGGCCGCCATCCCGGCGGTGTTGATGGGCGTGGGCTTCCCGGTGGGTTCGCTGCGGGGGGTCCCCATCCTGGCGCGCACCGCCGGCCTCATTGCCCACCTGGCCGAAGAGGCCGAGACACCGGCCGGGTTTGCGTTGTCGTACCAGGCCACCCGCGAGCTGCAATACGACGGTGTGCTGCCCGACGGCCTGAACCTGAACGCGCACTGAACAACCATGAGCACCACCGAGTTGCACCCCGTGGAGGCGCTGGATGACGCGGCGCTGGCGCGCCTCTTCACCGACGCCCGCACCCACGCGGCATTTGGTCCTGCGCCACTGCCCACGGCCATGCTGCAGCGGCTGTACCAACTCGCCAGCCTGGGCCCCACCTCGCAAAACTGCCAACCTGCGCGTTTTGTGTTTGTCGCCACCGAGGCCGGGCGCGAACGTCTGTTGCCCCATGTGGCGGCCGGCAACGTGCCCAAGGTCCAGTCGGCGCCGGTGACCGTGATCGTGGCGCGCGACACGCGTTTTTATGAACACATGCCCACCCTGTGGCATGTGGCCGAGGCGCGCGCGAAATTTGAGCGCCAGCCTGCCCTGGCTCGCGAAACAGCGGTGCGCAATGCCAGTCTCAGCGGCGCCTACCTGCTCATGGCCGCGCGCGCCCTGGGTCTGGCTTGTGGACCCATGAGCGGTTTTGATGCCGCAGGCGTGAACCGCAGCTTTTTCCCCGATGGACGTTGGGAAGTGGACTTTCTGATCAACCTGGGCTGGCCTGCGGGCCCGGCCCCACGCGCGCGCGGACCGCGGCTCGCGTTCGAACAGGCCTGTGTGCTGGCCTGACACAGCGGCGATTTTCATTTTTCATCAACAAGCGAAACCCCCTCGCAACCGGAGACTTCACATGACCATCCGACGCCACGTGCTGGCCGCACTCACCCTGGCCACCCTCGCTGGCTTCTCGCACGCGCAAGAAGCCAATTGGCCCAACCGCCCCATCAAGATCGTGGTGGGCTTTGCGGCCGGCACCCCGCCCGACATCTTTGCGCGCCTGTACGGCGACTACGCGTCCAAGAAGTTGGGCGTGCCCGTGGTCATCGACAACAAGCCTGGCGCGGCCGGCAACCTGGCCACCGACACCGTGGCCAAGGCACCGGCGGACGGCTACACCTTCCTCTACAACCTGTCCACCGCCTTCACCATCAACCCCTTCATCTACAGCAAGCTGCCGTTTGATCCGCAGAAGGATCTGGTGCCGGTGGCCACCACCATGCGCCAGGGCCTGGTGCTGATCACCAAGCCCAACATGGAGGCCAAGTCGGTGAAAGATCTGGTGGCCGCCGCCAAGGCCAAACCGGGCACCATTTCGCACGCGTCCTACGGCGCGGGCAGCCCCTCGCACCTGATCGTGGAGTGGTTCAAGGAAGAGACGGGCACCGACATGGTCCACGTGCCCTACCGCGCCAGCCCGGTGCCAGACGTGATGGGCGGCCAGGTCGACACGGTGATGGAGCCCATTGCCACCGCTTTCCCGTTGATCAAGGATGGCAAGGTGCAGGCCTTGGCCTACTCCGGCCCGGCGCGTTTTGCCGCCCTGCCCAACGTGCCCACGCTGTCGGAGACCGTGCCCAACCTGACCATGATGTCGTGGCATGGCATCTGGACGTCGGCCGCCACGCCGGCGGCGATCGTCGACCGCATGAACGCCGTGTTTGTGGAAGGCAGCAAGGACGCCGACGTGTCCAAGCGCATCCGCGACCTCAACAGCGAGCCCCTGGGCGCATCGCGCACCGAAATGGCCAACATGATTCGCCGCGATGCCGATATTTACGGCCGCATCGTCAAGGCGAAGAACATCAAGATCGACTGAGCGCCTGACGCAGGCCGGTGTGCCATGGGGCGGTTCTAGAATGAACCGCATGAACACTGGCCTGCCGCCCGATCCGTCGGGGTTCACCCTGCGCGCGCCCCAACCGGGCGACATGGGGCAAATCGTCAGTGGCCAGGCCCGCCTGTACGCGCAGGAGTACGGGTGGGACTGGACCTTCGAAGCGCTGGTGGCCGAGATCACCGCGCAGTTCATCCGCAACTTCCAGCCTGGGCACGAGCGTTGCTGGGTGGCCGAACGCGACGGCCAGGTGGTGGGCTCGGTGTTTGTGGTGCGTCAGAACGCCGAGACGGCCAAGCTGCGCATGTTGTACGTGGACCGCAGTGCGCGGGGCCTGGGGTTGGGCCGCCACCTGGTGGCGCACGCGCTGGCGTTTGCGCGCGGCGCCAACTACCGCCGCATGGAATTGTGGACCAACGACGTGCTGGTGTCGGCCCGCCGCATCTACGAGGCCGAAGGGTTTCGGCTCGTTGAGGAAGACCACCATCACAGTTTTGGCAAAGACCTGGTCGGCCAGGTGTGGGCGCTCGACTGGTGAGCGCCTGAGCACGCCAGTGGCCGCTTGACACCGCCCACAATTGGCACCGCCCGCAAGCTGTGCATTGCGCTACCTTCAGGCGCCACTTCCTCCCCACCGGATTTCACAAGGACAACACCATGGCCATGGGTCAATTTGCCTACGCCAACAACAGCAACCGCTTCCTGGCCTGCGAGCCGCTGGCCGATCAGCCTTTCGCCATTGCGGGCGTGCCCTTTGATGGCGTGGTGACCAACCGGCCTGGCGCGCGTTTTGGCCCCCAGGCCATCCGCGCGGCCAGCCTGATGCTGTGTGACGGCATCCACCCGCACTTCAATGTGTCGCCGTTGGACCATCTGGGAGACGCGTTGGACATGCGCCTGCCCAACGCGTCGCCCCTGCCCGAGGTGCGCCGCCACATCGAAGCCCAGGCCGCCGCGCTGATGGCGCGCCACCACTGCGTGTTCTTGGGCGGCGACCACTCCATCACCCTGTCGCTGCTGCGCGCCGCGCAGGCGCGCTTTGGCAATGGCGAGCCTTTGGCCGTGGTGCACTTCGACGCCCATTGCGACACCTGGAGCGACCACTTTGGCGAGCCATCTGGCCACGGCACCTGGACGTATGAAGCCTTGCAAGAAGGCCTGGCCAGCCCGGCACACACGGTGCAGATCGGCATACGCTCCAGCGGCGAACGCGCCGCGCGCGAGTACGTGGCCGACCAGGGCGGCCTGATCTACAACGCCCGCCAGTTGCGTGGCAAAGATGGCGAAGGCCTGGCCGGCATGGTGGCCGCCATCCGCGAGCGCATCGGCCAGCGGCCCTGTTACCTCACGCTGGACATCGACTGCCTGGACCCGGCCTTCGCGCCCGGCACCGGCACGCCCGAGCCCGGTGGCATGACCAGCTCGCAGGTGCTGACCTTCATCGAAGAACTGGCCGACCTCAACTGGGTGGGCATGGACTGCGTGGAAGTGGCCCCGGCCTACGATCACGCCGAACTCACCACCAACGCCGCTGCCACTTTCGTGTGGACCTACCTGGCCGGCCAGGTGGCCAAGCGCCAGCACGGTGGTCAGCACCGGGGAGGCTGAGCCGTGTTCAAGACCTCGCTGCTGCGTTCTGACACCCAGCTCAACCAGCTCAGCTATTACGAGGCCAGCGTTCAGCGGCCGGAGCCGGAGCCGCCCTTGTTGGGTTCGGTCACGGCCGACGTGCTGGTGGTGGGCGGCGGTTTCGCCGGGTTGTCCACCGCGTTGGAGCTGGCCCAGCGTGGCCGGCGCGTGGTGCTGCTGGAGGCCGACCGCATCGGCTCCGGGGCCAGCGGCCGAAATGGCGGGCAGTTCATCGTGGGCTACGCCAGCGGCCAGGGCGAGTTCGAAAGCCAGCTCGGCCGCGCCGACGCCAAACGCGCCTGGGACATGTCGCTCGAAGCGATCGCGCTGATCGATCGCCGCATCGCCCAGCACCAGATCGACTGCGACGCCGTCAAAGGCTACCTCTACGTGGCCGACTCGGCACGCAAGGCACGCGCCCTGCTGGCCGATCTGGAGATGCAGCAGCGCGACTATGGCCTGGTGTGCGACGTGGCCACCGGCGCCGACGTCAAGCGCCTGATCGACAGCCCGATCTACCAGGCAGCGGGTTACGAGGCCATCTCCGGCCACCTGCACCCGCTCAAGTACGCGCTGGGCCTGGCCCGCGCGGCGCGTGAAGCGGGTGTGGTCATCCACGAGGGTTCGCCCGTCACCGCGCTGGAACAAGACGCCAGCGGCGTGACCGCGCGCACCGCCCAGGGCAAGGTCAAGGCGGCATTCGCCGTGCTCGCCGGCAACTGCATGCTGCCCGAACACGGCCCCGACGTGGCGCCGCAAATCCACCCGCGCATCATGCCGGTGGGCACCTACATCATCGGCACCGCGCCACTGAGCGAGGCCCAGTGCCGCCAGCTCATCCCCAGCCATGCGGCGGTGTGCGACAACAATTTCGTGCTTGACTACTTCCGCTTCAGCGCCGACCGCCGCATGCTGTTCGGCGGCCGCGTGAGCTACACCACCAAAACGCCGGCCGGCCTCAAGGCCGTGATGCAGCAACGCCTGGCCAAGGTGTTCCCGGTGCTGCGCGATGTGCCCATTGACTACGTGTGGGGCGGCTTTGTGGACATCAGCATGAACCGCGCTCCCGACTTCGGCCGCGTGGGCGACAAGGTGTATTACCTGCAGGGCTTCAGCGGCCACGGCGTGGCCCTCACCGGCCTGGCCGGCCAGCTGGTGGCCGATGCCATTGCCGGGCAGTCAGAACGTTTTGATGTGTTCGCGCGACTCAAACACCATGAGTTCCCAGGAGGCCCGCTGCTGCGCACGCCGACGTTGGCGTTGGGGATGTTGTGGCATCGCATGAAAGACGCTGTCGTTTGAACTTCAGAACGCCGCAAGTTGGGGTGCCGGCGTCTCGGGGTCGTCCGGTTCAGATGGCGGCCACCACCGCCCGTGCCACCGTGGGGCCGTACCGTTCAATGGCGGCCAGCGGCGCGTAGCCGTACCCCATCACCAGACCGCGCAGGTCTTCGCGGTGCAGGCAGTACGCCGACAGCGGGCGCACGGTCAGGCCTTGTTGGCCGAGGCGTTGCGCCAGGGCCTGGTCGTCCACCCGGTCGGGCAGGCGCAGGCACAGGTGCAGGCCTTGTTCGGCGCCGCCCACGTACACGCCGGCCTTCGGGTCTTGCAAGCAGGGGGCCAAGGCGTTGACCAGGGCAGCTCGGCGCTCGGCATACGTTTGTCGCGCACGCCGCAACGCGCTGCTGAAGTGGCCCATCTCGATGAACTCGGCCAGCGCGGCTTGCAGGGGCATCTGGCCGGGGCGGTTGAGGTCATAGTGGGCCTGCTTGAAGGCGCCCACCAAGGGTTTGGGCACCACGAGGTAGCCCAGCTTGAGGCCGGGGTAGAGCACCTTGGAGAAGGTGCCCATGTAAAGCACGCAGCCGTCCTTGTCCAGGCCTTCGAGCGATGAAATGGGCGGGCCGCTGAAGCGGAATTCGCTGTCGTAGTCGTCTTCCAGAATCCACGCCTTGTGCTGCGCCGCACAGGCCAGCAGCTGGTGGCGCCGGCTCAGCGACATCACCGCGCCGGTGGGGTATTGGTGTGACGGCGTCACGTAGATGAGCTTGGGCACGGGGTGGGCGTCGTCGCTGCCGGGCGCGATGCCTTGCTGGTCCACCGGCACCGCGTGCATGCTCAGGCCGGTGGCCATGAAGGCCTTGACCGCGCCCCAGTATGCCGGGTCTTCCACCCAGACCGTGTCGCCGTGGTCGGCCAGCAGCTGGGCGCACAGCTCCAGCGATTGTTGCGTGCCGCTGGTGATGATGACCTGATCGGCGTCGAGCTGCACGCTGCGGAAGACGCGCAGGTAGTCGGCCACGGCGCGGCGCAACGGGGCATAGCCGCCCGAATCGTTGTAGTCCAGCATGTCGGGGTAGGTCATGCGCCAGTGTTTGTTCTGCAGGCGCTGCCACAGCGCCACCGGGAAGGCGCTGAAATCGGCGATGCCCGGCGTGAAGGGCTGCACCTCCAGCTGGTTGGCGCAGAACGTGCTTGCCAGTGCCTCGCCTCGGCGCGAGAGCTGGCCGGCCTGCTGCTGTGTCACCGCCGCAGGGCGTGGCGTGGCCTTGGGCACGCTGTCGGCAACATAGGTGCCGCTGCCCACCTGGCTCACCAGGTAGCCCTCGACCGTGAGCTGGTTGATGGCGGCCACCACCGTGTTGCGCGACAGGTTCAGGTCTTGCGCCAGGTCGCGGCTGGAGGGCAGGCGCTCGCCGGCGGCCAGCTTGCCGTCCAGCAAGGCGCGGCGCAGCGCCTCGTAAAGCTGGCGGTGCAGCGGCAGCGCGTCCTGCTGCGCCAGACGTGTCATTTCAGAGAGAAGGAATTCGGACAACATGGCCACTCACCCGGTAGATGACCAGGGCGCCCCGGGTTTACCCCGAGAATTGGCACCATGGCCTTGCCCCAACTGGCCCCCATTGTGATCCAATTTGGCACCACAATCGGTTCACAAATTCGGAGTTTTCAGATGACAGCAATCCCAGGCATGGTCTGGATGCCCGCCGACCACCGCTTGTTGGGTGACCACGGCCATCAGATGCCCTTCCTGCTGTTGGGCGACAAATACGCCCGTGCGGTCAAGGTGGGGGCGCAGGCCCAACCCGTGATGTTCCCGTTGGCCGACGCGGCCCAGGTGGACGAACTGCTGCCACTGGTCGACGGCGTCATGCTGACCGGCTCGCCCTCCAACGTCCACCCTTCTCACTTCGACGAAGACGTGACCGACCCGGCCTTGCCGCTGGACCCCGAACGCGATTCGCTCACCCTGGCCCTGGTGCGTGCCTGTGTGGCGCACGCCGTGCCCTTGCTGGGTGTGTGCCGGGGCTTTCAAGAGATCAACGTGGCCTTGGGGGGCAGCCTGTACCAGCAGGTGCAAAACGTGCCCGGCCGCATGGACCACCGCGAACCCAAGGGCGCGCCTTTTGAAGAACAGTACGCGCCGCGCCACCCCATCCACCTGGCGCCGGGCAGCGTGTTCGCCCGCTGGGCCGGCGCCGAGACGGTGATGGTCAACTCCTTGCATGGTCAGGGTGTGAACCGCCTGGCCGATGGCTTGCGGGCCTTGGCCCATGCGCCCGACGGGCAGATCGAGGCCTTCGAGGTGCTGGGTGCCCGCAGCTTTGCCTACGCCGTGCAGTTCCACCCCGAGTGGCGCTGCTGGGACAACCCTTTTTACGGCGCCATTTTTCGCGCCTTCGGCGACGCCGTTCGCGAGCGTCGCGCCAACCGCCTTGGGCTGCCTACCGTGGCATGACGGTGGCCTGAGCACCCGCACAACACAACGAGAACCAGAACATGAACGCAGCCACCACCCTCAACTCCTTCAACGACCTTGAACATTGGCTCAACGACCGCCGCGTGACCGAAGTCGAATGCCTGGTGCCCGACCTCACTGGTGTGGCGCGGGGCAAAATTTTGCCGCGCGAAAAGTTCACCGAAGACCGTGGCATGCGGCTGCCCCAGGCCATCGTGGGCATGGGCGTGACCGGCGAATTTCCTGAGAGCGGCCCGTACTACGACGTGGTGGACCCGACCGACAAGGACATGCAGTTGCGCCCCGACCCCAGCACCGTGCGCATCGTGCCCTGGGCCACCGACCCGACCGCCCAGGTCATCCACGACTGCTTTGACCACAACGGCAAGCTGGTGCCGTTTGCGCCACGCAGCGTGCTGCGCAAGATCTGCGACCTCTACGCCGCCGAGGGCTGGGACCCGGTGGTCGCGCCCGAGCTGGAGTTCTACCTCACCGCGCGCAACACCGACCCGAACACCCTGCTGCGTCCGCCCATTGGCCGCAGCGGCCGGGCGGAGACGTCGCGTCAGTCGTACAGCATCGACGCGGTCAACGAGTTCGACCCGCTGTTCGAAGAGATCTACGACTACTGCGAAAAGATGGAGCTCAACGTGGACACGCTGATTCACGAGGCCGGCGCCGGGCAGATGGAGATCAACTTCTTCCACGCCCACCCCCTGGGCCTGGCCGACGAGGTCTTTTTCTTCAAGCGCACCGTGCGCGAAGCCGCGCTGCGCCACGACATGTACGCCACCTTCATGGCCAAGCCCATTGCGGGCGAACCCGGCAGCGCCATGCACGTGCACCAGAGCATCGTGAGCAAGGCCACGGGCCAGAACATTTTCAGCAACCCGGACGGCTCGCCGTCGGACGCCTTCCACCACTACATCGGTGGCTTGCAGCGCTACATCCCGGCGGCCATGGTGTTGGTGGCCCCGTATGTGAACAGCTACCGTCGCCTTTCGCGCAACACCGCCGCGCCCATCAACATCGAGTGGGGCCACGACAACCGCACCGTGGGCATACGTTCGCCCATTTCCAGCCCGGCCGCACGCCGCGTGGAAAACCGCGTGATCGGTGCCGACGCCAACCCCTACATTGCGCTGGCCATGACGTTGGCCTGTGGCTATCTGGGCATGAAAAACAAGATCAAGCCCAAACCCGAGATGAAGGGCGACGCCTACCTGGCCCCCTACTCGCTGCCACGCAGTTTGGGCGAGGCGCTGGACTGGCTGCGCCGCGAGACCGATCTGCACGACGTGCTGGGCAAGGAATTCGTGACCATCTACACCGAGATCAAGGAACTGGAGTTTGAGGAGTTCATGAAGGTGATTTCGCCTTGGGAACGCGAGCACCTGTTGCTCCACGTTTGAGCCCGTCTGAAGCCACGCCGACCACGAGACCGCCATGAACGCACCCGTCAAGTCCGAACACCTGAACACCCGCGAAATCCAGTCGCTGGACAGCGCCCACTTCCTCCACCCTTTCACCGACCACGGCGACCTGGCCACGCGCGGTGCGCGTGTGATCACCCACGCCGACAACATCTACGTGTGGGACTCGGAAGGGAACAAAATCCTCGACGCCATGAGCGGCCTGTGGTGTGTGAACGCCGGCTATGGCCGCAAGGAGCTGGCCGACGCGGCGCACGCGCAGATGATGACGCTGCCCTTCTACAACAGCTTCTTCCAGACCACCAACGTGCCGGCCGTCAAGCTGGCCGCTAAGCTGGCGTCGCTGGCACCTGCGGTGGGTGGGCGCAGCTTCCAGCACGTCTTCTATTCCAGCAGCGGCAGCGAGAGCAACGACTCCAACGTGCGCATGGTGCGCCGCTACTGGGACCTGATGGGCCAGCCGCAGCGCAAGATCATCATCGGGCGCCACAACGGCTACCACGGTTCCACCATGGCGGGCGCCTCGCTGGGTGGCATGAGCGGCATGCACGCCCAGGGCGACCTGCCCATCCCCAACATCACCCACGTCGAGCAGCCCTACTTTTTCGAGAACGCCCTGCCCGGTGAAAGCGAGGCCGACTTCGGCGTGCGTGCCGCCGGTTTCCTGGAGGCCAAGATTCTCGAACTGGGTGCCGACAAGGTGGCCGCCTTCATCGCCGAGCCGGTGCAGGGCGCCGGTGGCGTGATCATCCCGCCGGCCACCTACTGGCCCGAAATCCAGCGCATCGTCGACAAGTACGGCATCCTGCTCATCAGCGACGAGGTGATTTGTGCCTTTGGCCGCCTGGGCCACTGGTTTGCCTACGAAAAGTTTGGCTACCGCCCCGACCTGGTCACCTTCGCCAAGGCCGTCACCAGCGGTTACGTGCCGCTGGGCGGCGTGATGGTGGGCGACCGCGTGGCCAAGGTGCTGATCGAACAGGGTGGCGAGTTCAACCACGGCTACACCTACAGCGGCCACCCGGTTGCGTGCGCCGTGGCCTTGGCCAACATCGAGCTGATGGAGCGCGAGAACCTGGTGGGCCGGGTGAAAGACGACATCGGCCCCTATTTGGCGAAGCGTTTTGCCGAGCTGGCCGACCACCCGCTGGTGGGCGTGGCCGAGACCTGCGGCTTTGTGGCCGGCCTGGTGCTGGTCAAGGACAAGGTCACCAAAACCGCCTTCGACCCCAACCTGGCGGTGGGCATGGTGTGCCGCAAACATTGCTTTGGCAACGGGCTCATCATGCGCGCCGTGGGCGACCGCATGATCATCGCGCCGCCGCTGGTGATGACCCACGCACAGATCGACGAAATGATCGATTTGATCAAGCGTTGCCTGGACGCGACGCTGGAAGAAGTTCGTGCCAAGGGATGGCTGGCATAGGAGTTGCTCCATCCAGCGCTTGCAAAAACTCATTTAGCATGCCCGTTTCCCTCTCTTTTCCTTAAGCCCATGGCCGAGGTGGCCATGACGCAGCGGGTTTCTTCAACTTGCAGGAGCATCAACATGCGCAAATCGTTCAAACCGTGGGGTGTGGTCAAGGCTGTGACCGCAGGTCTGTTGGCAGTGGGCTTGGCGGGCGCCGCCTTGGCCCAGGACTCGAAGGTGCTCAACGTCTACAACAGGTCCGACTACATCGGCCCCGACGTGCTGAAGAACTTTGAAAAAGAAACCGGCATCAAGGTCCGTTACGACAACTTCGACAGCAACGAAATCCTGCACGCCAAATTGGTGGCTGGCAAAACCGGCTACGACATCGTGGTGCCTTCGTCCAACTGGGCGGCGCTGCAGATCGCCGGTGGCCTGTTCCAGAAGCTGGACAAGTCCAAGCTGCCCAACCTCAAGAACATGGACCCCGACATCCAGGCCCAGCTGGCCAAAGTCGATCCCAACAACGACCACATGGTCAACTGGCTGTGGGGCTACACCACGGTGGGCATCAACGTCGACAAGGTCAAGGCTGCGCTGGGCAGCGAGCCCATGCCCGACAACGTGTGGGAGCTGGCCTTCAACCCCAAATACGTCAGCAAGCTCAAGTCGTGTGGTGTGAGCATGCTCGACGCCGGCTCCGAAATCCTGCCGGCCGTGCTGCACTACATGGGCAAGGACGCTTACAGCACCAACCAGGCCGACTACACCGCCGCCGCCGCCGTGCTCAAGGCCGTGCGTCCGCACGTCACGCTCTTCAGCTCCTCGGGCTACATCAACGACATGGTCAATGGATCGGTCTGCCTGGCCGTGGGTTGGTCGGGTGACATCTCGATCGCACGTCAGCGTGCCATCGACACCAAGACCGGTCAGAAAATCGAAGCCTTGGTGCCCAAGACCGGGGGCCTGATTTTCTTTGACTCCATGGCCATCCCTGCCGATGCCGCCAACGTGGCCAACGCACACGCCTTCATGAACTTCATCATGCGTCCCGAGGTGCATGCGTCGCTGACCAACCAGGTCTTCTACGCCAACCCCAACAAGGAGTCGCGCAAGTTTGTGGTGCCTGAAGTGGGCAACAACCCGGCCGTGTTCCCGAACAGCGAGCAGATGAAGGCCATGGTGGCGCCCAAGGCCCTGGGCAACGACATCCGTCGCCTGCAAACCCGCATCTTCACGCAGTTCAAGACGGGACGATAAGCCCCCCCTGCGCCGGCGCTAGGGCGCCGTCACCCCCCAGGGGGCGGCGCCAGCCGTCCGGCAAAGCCGGCCCGGCGGCGCCCCCGGTTTTGAGGGATCGGCGCTCGTCGCGGGTCCCGCTTCGGTCAGCGAAACAGAGGAAACACGCATCTTGGCAACCAACGCAAACCACAAGGCCGGCGCGGGCAGCGCGGCGTCCAACGGGCAGCCCTTCCTGCGCATCCAGCAGGTGGTCAAGCAGTTCGGCGATGCCACGGCGGTGGACGGGGTGTCGCTGGACATCGCCCAAGGCGAGATCTTTGCGCTGCTGGGTTCGTCCGGCTGTGGCAAGTCCACCTTGTTGCGCATGCTGGCGGGGTTCGAGACGCCGACGTCGGGCCAGATCCTGCTCCAGGGGCAAGACCTGGTGCGCCTGCCGCCCAACGAGCGGCCGGTCAACATGATGTTCCAGAGCTACGCGCTGTTCCCGCACATGACGGTGTGGGACAACGTGGCCTTTGGCCTGCGTCGCGACGGTCTGCCCAAGGACGACATCGCCGCCCAGGTCGACAAGATGCTGGCACTGGTGCAACTCACCCCCTACGCCAAGCGCAAGCCGCACCAGCTCTCGGGTGGTCAACAGCAGCGCGTAGCGTTGGCGCGCAGCCTGGCCAAGAAGCCCAAGCTGCTGTTGCTGGACGAGCCTCTGGGCGCATTGGACAAGAAGCTGCGCGAGCGCACGCAGCTCGAACTCGTG
Organism: Hydrogenophaga atypica; assembly: GCF_042665215.1. Taxonomy (NCBI): domain Bacteria; kingdom Pseudomonadati; phylum Pseudomonadota; class Betaproteobacteria; order Burkholderiales; family Comamonadaceae; genus Hydrogenophaga; species Hydrogenophaga atypica. Next base: position 132,895 of record NZ_JBHTCA010000005.1, on the reverse strand, counting down.
GACATCATCCACCAAGTGGGCGTGACTTGCGTGATGGTCACCCACGATCAGGAAGAGGCCATGACCATGGCCTCGCGCATCGGCGTCATGAGCCAGGGCCAGATTCTGCAGGTGGGCCGGCCGGGCGACATCTACGAAACACCCAACTGCAAGTTCGTGGCCGACTTCATCGGCAGCGTCAACCTGTTCAAGGGCAAGCTCACGGTGGACGAGCCCGACCACGTGGTCATCGATTCGCCCGAGTGCCGCCACTACGTGAGCCACGGCATCACCGGCACGCTGGGCATGGACGCCCATGTGGCCGTGCGGCCCGAAAAAATTGGCATCCAGGTCGAGGCGCCCACGGCGGCCGATTACGACAACGCGGCCGAGGTGGGTTTCAACTGCGCGCGCGGCACCATACGTGGGCTGGCCTACCTGGGCAGTTCCACCACCTACCACGTGGCGCTTGAATCGGGCATGGTGGTCAAGATCACCAAGGCCAACGACGCCCGCCACGACGAGGTGCGCCTGGCGCAGGGCGACGCCGTGCATGTGTGGTGGTGGGGCAGCGATGTGGTCGTCTTGACGCAGTGACGCCATGAGTGCCGATACCCGCACCCTTTCCAGCGCCCAGTGGCTCGATGCACTGGTGGCCCGCCTGGGCCGCAAGTTTGTCATCGGCGTGCCCATGTTGTTCCTGCTCGCCGTGTTTGCGCTGCCATTTCTGGTGGTGTTCAAAATCAGCGTGTCCGAAAGCGACGGCGTGCGTTTTGTGGATTTGCTGACCTGGAGCGAAGGCGTCTTGCAGCTCAAGGTCCGCTTCAGCAACTACCTCTACATCCTGTTCGAGGACTCGCTCTACATCGAGGCCTACCTGTCTTCGCTCAAATACGCGGCGCTCACCACCGCCATCTGCCTGCTCATCGGCTACCCGTTCGCCTACTTTCTTGCGCGCAGCCCGGCCGAAGTGCGGCCCGGTCTGCTGATGCTCGTCATGTTGCCGTTCTGGACGTCCTTCCTGCTGCGTGTGTACGCCTGGAAGATGCTGCTGGCCGACAACGGTGTGTTCAACAACATCGCGCTGGCCCTCGGGCTCATCGATGCGCCCATCAAGATGATGCACACGCCCTTCTCGCTGACGCTGGGCATGGTCTACACCTACCTGCCCTTCATGGTGCTGCCGCTCTACGCCAATCTGGTGAAGATGGACCTGCGTCTGCTCGAAGCCGCGCGCGACCTTGGCGCGACGCCCTGGCAGGCGTTCTGGCGCATCACCGTGCCGCTGTCCAAAGGGGGCATCGTGGCCGGCGCGCTGCTGGTCTTCATCCCTTGTGTGGGCGAGTTCGTGATTCCTGAGCTGCTGGGCGGCCCGCAAACACTCATGATCGGCCGCGTGTTGTGGGACGAGTTTTTTGCCAACAACGACTGGCCCATGGCCGCCAGTGTGGCGGTGGTGATGGTGTTGCTGATCATCGTGCCCTTGGCCTTGTTCAACAAATACCAGGCCGAACAGTCTGCCGGAGGCCGCGCATGAGAAACCCCGCTGGCGAACGTGTCTCCAAGGCCTGGCTGATCGGTGGTTTTGCCTTTCTGTACCTGCCCATCTTCACGCTGATCATCCTCAGCTTCAACGCCAGCCCGCTGGTCACCACCTGGGCCGGTTTTTCCTTCAAGTGGTACGGCGAGCTGATGCGCGACACCGTCATCATCGAAGGCTTTGTGCTGTCCATCAAGATCGCCCTGATGACGGCCACCGCCTCGGTGTTGCTGGGCACCTTTGCGGCGGTGGCGCTGACCAAGTTCCCGCGTTTCACCGGTCGCACCTTTTTCTCCGGCATGGTGAATTCGCCGCTGGTCATGCCCGAGGTCATCATCGGTCTGTCGCTGTTGCTCACCATGGTGTCGCTGCAGCGTTTGACCGAGGACCTCTTTGGTACCGGTTGGCCCGACCGCGGCACCCTCACCATCTGGATCGGTCACACCCTGCTGGGCATGGCCTATGCCACCGTGGTCATCACCTCACGCCTGCGCGAGATGAACCCGCAACTCGAAGAGGCCGCGCTCGACCTGGGCGCCAAACCCTGGCAGGTGTTTTTTCTGGTCACGCTGCCCTTGATTTCGCAGGCGCTGGCCTCGGCCTGGTTGTTGTCTTTCACCTTGTCCCTCGACGACGTGGTGCTCTCGGCCTTCCTCTCGGGGCCGGGCTCCACCACCCTGCCCATCGCCATCTTCAGCCGCGCGCGGCTGGGCCTGAACCCCACCGTGAACGCGGTGGCCACACTCACCGTGTTGGTGGTCAGCATCGGTGTGGTGGCCGCCAGCCTGTGGATGGCGCGCATGGAGCGCAAGCGCGCGCGTGAGATGGCTGCGGCCATGAAGACCTGAATTCGCTGACGTCAAAACCCTAGGAGAAGCCCATGAGAATGAACAAGAAGACCTTGCTGATCGCCATGGCCGCCGCCATGCCCTGCCTGGGCGCACACGCCCAGAGCAACGCCGAACTGCTGCAACAAATCCAGGCCTTGCAGGCCCAGCTCCAGGCCTTGCAGGCCAAGGTGGAGCAGGTGCAGCAAAAAGCCACCGGCGATTCGCAGGCCGTCACCCGCATCCAGCAGCAGCTGGACGTGGCCGACGACAACGCCGTGCTCAGCGGCATGAAGGGCCTGACGGTGAAGGCCGTGGTCGATCCCACCTTCATCCACACCCAGCGCGCCAACGAGTCCGATTTTGTGCTCATGCGCGACAACGACCGCTTCAATTTCTTCGACTCCGCTTTTGGCCAGGCCATGATCGAGTTCGGCAAGGAAACGGAAGAAGGCACGCAGTGGAAGCTGCGCCTGACGCCCAAGAGTTCGGGCGGCCTGGTGCACGAGGCCTCGGTGTCGGTGCCCATGAATGCCGACGGCACCACCCGCCTGTACGGCGGTCTGATCCCCGACTTCAGCGGCTACGAATACACTTTCGCGCACGAGAACCCGCTGGTCACGCACAACCTGCTGTTCGATTTCTCCGCCGCCAGCAACTACACCGGCGCTGGCATGTCCTACGTCATTGGCGACTGGGAAGCCAAGTGGATGGTGGGCAACGTGGATGGCGCGCGTGGCAAGTCGCCCGGTTTTGCCTACCGTGCCGACCTGGAGCTGTCCGAGTTCTCGGGCATCGGCTTCTCGGGTGTGCACGCCAAGGATGGCCGCGACTATGGCAACAACCGTTTTGATCTGCTGGAGTTCGACGCCTGGCGTGACCGGGGCGACTGGTCCTACCGTGGGCAGGTCAGCTACGGCCGCTACAAAAACGGTGCCTCCAACGGCGACGCCAAGTGGTGGGGCCTGTCGGGCCTGGCCGGCTACAAGCTCACCCCGCGCCTGCAAGCCCTGGTGCGCCTGGACTACCTGAACAACCGCAAAAACGGTGGTGGTGTGTACGGCGCTTCGTTGGAGGACAACGGCACCGGCACCTACATCGACAGCATCAGCGGCTTTGGCCCCAGCATCGACAACAGCACCGGCATGGCCATCGACCCGACACGCGGCGTGAACCGCTACGCCTTGTCCACCGGTCTGAACTACCTGCTCAACGACAACACCTCGCTCAAGTTCGAGGTGCGCTACGACCGCGCCAACGGCAACGTCTTCCTCGACAGCAAGACGGGCCTGTACAAGAAGAGCAACGTGCTTGTTGGCGGCGCCATCGTGTTCCAGTTCTGACGCCAACCAGGTGCTTGCCTGAAACAACGGGGCGGCCTTGGTCGCCCCGTTGGTTTTTCGGGCGCTGCGAGGTGCCATTTGTGGCCTTCCCCAAGCGTCCACTTGCCCGCCCGACTTGACCCCCGACATCCCATCCCAGAGACTTCCGCGATGACTTCCCAGCTCACTGACCAGACCATCACCTTCGACGGCCGCGCTTTCATCAACGGCGAGCGTGTGGCCGCCCGCAGCGGCGCCGCCTTCGACTGCCTGTCGCCGGTGGACGGCCGCTTGCTGACCCAGGTGGCCCGTTGCACCGAGGCCGACGTTGATGCCGCCGTGGCCGCCGCGCGCACCGCCTTCGAAGACCGCCGCTGGGCTGGCCTGGCGCCCGCGCAGCGCAAGCGCGTGATGATCAAGTTCGCCGACCTGCTGCTGGCACACGCCGACGAATTGGCGCTGACCGAAACCCTGGACATGGGCAAGCCCGTGAAATACGCCAAGGGCGTGGACGTGAACAGCGCGGCCAACTGCATCCGCTGGTACGGCGAGGCGGTGGACAAGGTGTACGACGAGATCGCGCCCACGCCCGCCACCGGCCTAGCCCTCATCACCCGCGAGCCGGTGGGTGTGGTGGGCATCATCGTGCCCTGGAACTACCCCATGATCATGGCCGCCTGGAAGATCGCGCCGGCCCTGGCGGCGGGCAACTCGGTGGTGCTCAAGCCCAGCGAAAAGTCGCCGCTCACCGCGCTGCGCCTGGCCGAGCTGGCGCTGGCCGCCGGCATCCCGCCCGGCGTGTTCAACGTGGTGCCCGGCTTTGGTCCCGAGGCCGGCAGCCCGCTGGCCTTGCACATGGACGTGGACTGCATCGCCTTCACCGGCAGCACCCGCGTGGGCAAACACATCCACGTGATGGCCGGGCAAAGCAACCTCAAGCGCGCCTGGACCGAGCTGGGCGGCAAATCGCCCAACATCGTGTTCGCCGACTGCCCCAACCTCGACCGCGCGGTCGAGGCCGCCGTGGGCAGCATCTTCTTCAACCAGGGTGAAAGCTGCAACGCGCCTTCGCGCCTGTTCGTGGAAGACAGCATCCGCGAGCGCTTCCTGGAAAAGGCCTTGGCGCTGGTGCCGCAGTACGAGCCGGGCAACCCGCTGGACAAGGCCACCGTCATGGGCGCCGTGGTGGACCAGACGCAACTCAACACCGTGATGCGTTACATCGAGGCGGGCAAAAGCGAAGGCGCGGCGCTGCTCACCGGCGGCACCACCGCCGAGCCGGTGCGGGGTGGCTGCTACGTGCGCCCCACCATTTTTGCCGGCGTGAAGAACGACATGACCATCGCGCGCGAAGAGATCTTTGGCCCGGTGCTCAGCGTGCTGGGCTTCAGCGATGTGGCCGACGTGGTGCGCCAGGCCAACCAGACCATCTATGGCCTGCAGGCCGGCGTCTGGACGCGCGACATCAACAAGGCCCACGGCGTGGCCCGCGCGTTGCGCGCCGGCACGGTGCACGTCAACCAGTACGATGAGGACGACATCACCGTGCCCTTTGGGGGCTTCAAGCAGAGTGGTGTGGGTCGCGACAAATCGCTGCACGCCTTCGACAAGTACACCGAAACCAAGACGACCTGGATTCGCATCGATTCACCGGTGTGAGCGCATGGCCCACGATCTTGCCGCGACGATAGAGCGCTTGTCTGCGCAAGGCATCCATTCGGTGCTGGCGCAGTTCACCGACCTGCATGGGGTTCCCAAGGGCAAGCTGGTGCCGCTGGCGCTGCTGGCGGAATGGGTGCACAGCGGCGCGGGTTTTGCCGGCCCCAGCATCTGGGGCACGGGCCTGCCACGGCACGGCGCGCGCAGCGAGTACTTTGGGCGCCTGGCGCCAGAGAGCTTGCGCCCGTTGCCCTTCATGCCTGGCGTGGCCCACGCGGTGTGTGACGGTTTTGCTGGCGGCGTGCCGCTGGACACTTGCCCGCGCCAGGTGCTCAAGCGCCAGCTGGCGCGTGCGGTCCAGCGGGGCTTGACCTTGTGGGTGGGCATCGAGCCCGAGTTCTTTTTGTTGCGCCGCGACAGTGAAGGCCACTGGGTCGCAGGCGATGGCGAGGACCGCCTGGCCAAGCCCTCCTACGACCTCAAGGCGATGCACCGCCAGCGCGACTTTCTAGACGATATGCGCGCCACGCTCACAGCCCTGGGTTTTGAGCTGCAGCAGATGGACCACGAGGACGCCAACGGCCAGTACGAGATCAACTACAAGTTCGACGAGGCGCTGGCCGCCGCCGACCGCTTCCAGCTGTTCCAGCTCAGCGCCCACGCGGTGGCCGAGCGCCACGGCTTCGTCTACAGCGGCATGCCCAAGCCCCTGGCCCATGCGCCTGGCAGCGGCCTGCATTTCCACCTGAGCCTGACGGATGCGCAGGGCCGGGCCGTGTTTGCGCACGCCAGCGGCCCCATGGGTTTGAGCGCCGCAGGTCTGGGCTTTGCCGCGGGCCTGCTGCACCACGGTGATGCCCTTGCGGCGCTGTGCGCGCCCACCGTCAACAGCTACAAGCGGCTGGCCGCCAGCCACAGCGCCTCGGGCACCACCTGGGCGCCGGTGTGGAAGGCGGTGGGCGACAACAACCGCACCTGCCTGTTGCGCACCGTGGCTGGCCGGCTGGAGTGGCGCCTGCCCGACCCTTCGTGCAACGTCTACATCGCCATCGCGGCCACGCTGGCGGCCGGTCTGGCGGGCCTGGACGGTGAGCTGCCACCGCCCGAGCCCTGCGACGAAGACCTGTACGAGCGCCAGGCCTGCGGCCTGCCTATGCCACCGCGCTTGCCACGCGACCTGTGCGCCGCGCTCGATGCGCTGGAGGCCGACACGCGCCTGCGCGCCGATGTGGGCGAGGCTTTCTGCGCACAGTTCCTGCGCCTCAAGCGCGCCGAGTGGGACGCCTGGGCCAGCGCCGTGACCGACTGGGAACTGTCGCGTTACGCCGGCTGATGCAGGCGCAGCATCCGCGCGTCAGGCACGCCTGGCAGTGCGTCCCAGTGTGCGGCCAGCAGCCAGCGTTGGGGGGCCTGGGCGGCCGTCTGCTGCAATGCCTGGCTCAGGTAACGGATCGAGGGTGTGTCCAGTGCGGCAAACACCTCGTCCATCAGCGTGAGGGGCGCGCCCGAGGCCAGCGCCGCCGCCAGCCAGACCTTGCGCCGCCCGCCGGTGGACAACGCGAAGAAGGGCTTGTGCAGGTGCTCGCGCAGCGAAAGGCCATCGACATGGTGCTGTGCCGCAGCTTCATCCCAGGTGGGCCAGCGCAGGGCCTGGCCTGCGAGGTAGGTGCTGGCGGTGGTGTCATCGGGCGCGTCGCGCGGGTTTTGCCAGAACACATCCAGGGTGCGCAAGGGCGCGCCGTTCAGCGTGATCTCGCCGCGCCCTTGCAGCTCCCCGGCCAGCAGGCGCAGCAGCGTGGTCTTGCCGCTGCTCTCGTCGCCACAGACCACCGTCAAGCCCGGCACCACCTGGGCAGACCAGGCCTTGAACACCACCACGTCGGGCGCGTAGGCAAAGTGCAGATCGGCGATGTCGAGAAGCGGGGCGATGCTGTTCATGTTGAAAAGGCTGTGCTGAAATGGCGGCTTGTCACCCGCCAGGAGATGGTCATGACCGTGGATTTTCGCCCTCCCGAAGAACGGGGTGTGTCGGGTTCGCCTCCACCGCCTCGGGACGCATTGGCAGCGGCACAGCGCGGGCGCCGCCTGGTGCAGTGGGTGTTGGGCGCGGCAGCGGTGGTCATGGTCCTGGCAGGCCTGGCCATCTGGCTGATCAAACCCGCTTTTTTTGCGCCCGAGGTGGCGCCTTTGGTGGCCCTGGCCCTGGTGTTGGCCGGTGTGATGGACGCGGTCATGGCCTGGGGTTTGGGGCGCTGGTGGCGCGCGCGCGACAAGGCCTGAGCCCTTTTTTTGTCGCGCGTGCGACAAAGGCACTTTCTCCTGGGTGTTTGCCCTATGCCCCTGCCTGTGCTGGCCTAAGAAGATGGGTGGTCTTGGCACTGGTGCCCAACCCTCAGGAGACACGTGTGAAATTTTGACTGCATCTGGCTGCGTTGGCCACCGCTTTGCTGCTGGCCGCTTGTGGGGGTGGCGATCCCGCCATCACGTCCGTCAAGGTCATGGGCGACAGCCTGGCCGACAGCGGCACTTTTGGTCTCAAGTTCACGGTGCAGGGCAGCGCAGGCACGGGGGCGGGCTCCACCCCGATCTGGCCGGAGTTGGTGGCGCAAGAGGTGTCAGACGCCGACGCCTTGTGCGCTTACAACCGCGTCAACCCGCTCACACAGGCGGTCACGGTGCAAGCGGGATGCACCAACTACGCCGTGGGTGGCGGGCGCATCAACAACGTGGGCAACCCGCAAGACCCGCGCTCCATCACCCTACAACTGCAGCAAGCGGCACAAGTGCACGGCAGCTACAAGAGCACCGACCTGCTGCTGGTGGACGGTGGCGGCAACGACGCTGCCGACTTGGCGGGCGCTTATCTGGGCGCCACCACCGCTCAGGGCCAGGCGACCTACCGTGCCTTGTTGATCTCCTTGTTGCCTGCCGCCACGGTGGACGCCCTGTTCGGCCAGCTGGGTGGTCCGGAGCAGGCCGGGGGCGCCTACATGCAGGCGCTGGCCGACACGTTCCACGACAGCATCAAAGCTTCCGCTCTGGACAAGGGTGCGAGCAAGGTGGTGGTGCTGAACCTGCCCGACATCACCCTCACCCCGCGTTTCCAGGCTGTGCTGGCCGGTGTCACGCAACAGGCGCAGGGCCTCATTCGGCAGTGGATTGTGGCGTTCAACACCCGCTTGGCCAGCCGCTTCGCCGGCAACGCCCAGGTGGCCGTGGTCGATTTCTACGCGACCTTGACCGACCAGGTAGCCAACCCGGGCAAGTACGGCCTCACCAACGCGGTGGACACCGCTTGCCCGGTGGTGGGTGTGGGCAGCGATGGCTTGCCCAGCTACAACTTCCTCACCTGCACCGCCTCGGCCTTGTCGGCCAACCCCCCGGCCGGCGTGAGTGGTGGCGCCAACTGGTGGAAAACGTACATCTATGCCGACGGCCTCCACCCCACGCCCTACGGACACGAGCTGCTCGCCGACGCGGTGGCGGCGGCGGTGCGCGCCAAAAACTGGGACTGATCAGACCGCCAGCGGGTAGTCGGTGTAGCCCTGGGCGCCGCCACCGTACAGCGTGGCGCGCTGCAGTTCGTTGAGCGGCAAGCCTTCGCGCAGCCGGCGGGTCAGGTCGGGGTTGGCGATGAAGCCCCGGCCAAAGGCCACCAGATCGGCACCGCTGTCCAGCGCCTGTTGGGCCAGGTCGGCGCTGTAGCCGTTGTTCACCATCCAGGCACCCTGGCCGCCAGCAGCACGGTAGATGGTGCGCAAAGCGGCGTAGTCGAAGGGGATGTCGCCTTGCTGGAAATCACGCGCGCCACCGGTCTGCCCTTCGATCACATGCACATAGGCGAGGCCCAGGGGGGCCAGCTGGCGCACCACGTGTTCGAACAGCGGCTGCGGGTGAGCGTCGCTGGCGTCGTTGGCGGCGGTCACAGGCGACAGGCGCACGCCCACGCGGTCACCGCCGATTTCGTCCACCACCGCAGCCATCACCTCCAGCAGCAGGCGGGCACGGTTTTCAATGCTGCCGCCGTAGGTGTCGGTGCGCTGGTTGCTGCCGCTGCGCAGGAACTGGTCGAGCAGGTAGCCGTTGGCCGCATGGATTTCGACACCGTCAAACCCGGCGTCGCGTGCGCGGCGGCTGGCCTGGCGGTAGTCGTTCACGATGCCCGGCAGCTCGTCCAGCGCCAAGGCGCGCGGGGGTGACACATCGAAGAAACCGCCGCCTTCAGGTTTGATCAGGTAGGTTTTGGCCTTGGCGGCAATGGCCGACGGAGCCACTGGCGGCTGGCCAGCGGGCTGAAGGTCCACATGCGAGATGCGACCCACGTGCCACAGCTGCGTCACGATGTGGCCACCGCGCGCGTGCACCGCGTCGGTGACCGGGCGCCACGCGGCCACCTGGGCCTCGTTGTGCAGGCCCGGGGTGTCGGCGTAGCCGTGGCCCTGGGGCGAGATGGGCGTGGCTTCGCTGATGATCAGCCCGGCGCCATCCTGCGGGTGGGCCCGCTGGGCGTAGTACAGGGCCATGTCGGCGGTGGGCAATTGGCCGGGTGCGCGGTTGCGCGTCAGTGGCGCCATCACGGCGCGGTTGCTCAGGCGCCAGGCGCCCACGGTGGTCGGTTCAAAAAGAGAGGGTGTGGTCATGGCCGGATGCTACGGCTTGGGGCCATGCCCGTGCCGAGGCAGGGCGTCTCGACTTGTGCCATAAGGGCGTCTTGCATAATCCGCCCACTTTGACACCCACCCTGCCCACGTTTCGCCGCTCCGACAAGGTCTGGACCAAGACCGCCGAACGCCCGCTGCGCAGCACGGGCAAGGCCGTGGCTGCCTGGTGCATGGCGCATTTTCTGGGCGTACCGGTGCCGTGGGCCGCGGTGCGCCAGGCCAGCGGCACCGAATTGCTGGCCTTCGAGCACGAACGGCTGCAGCAGCTGGCGCAGGCGGGCGAACAGGTGCCCGCGGTGCTGGCGTTCGACGGCCGGCGCCTGAGCCTGGGCGACGTCGGCCCGACGGTGGACGAATGCCTGCAGCGCCTGCCGGCCGCCGAGCACCTGGCCCTGATGTGTGCGGTGAGCGCCGATCTGGCGCGGTTTCACGCCCGGGGGCATTGGCACGGCGGGGCTCAGATACGCAACATCACCTGGGACGGCGAACACTTTGCGCGGCTGGATTTTGAAGAGCGCCTGTTCCCGGCCATGCCGCTGCACGCCTGCCAGATCTACGACGTGTTGCAACTGGTGATGTCGCTCGCGCGTTGGGTGTTGCCCTTGGGGGCGCCCGCGGTGTTGGCGGTGCTGGATGCCTACGAAGCCCAAGATCCGGCGCTGGACCTGCGTGGTTTTCTGCGTCACCTGCTGCCGCGCCTGCAGCGGGTGTCGCGGCTGGCAACCTGGGTGCCGCGTTACGACCGGTCCAAGGAGCTGCTGCGCTTGCGGCTGCTCATCGAGGGCATGCAGGCGTTTGTGCGGCGCAGCCCAGGGTGAGCGGTTGTGCGTTCGGCTGCCAGAAGTCGGGTGATCTGATGAGTGACGCATGTCACAAGGGGTGCCAAAGTTTTGGCCAAGGCCGATCAGTGGCCCCGTTCTTGGTCAGAATCCGCCCTTTCCGGCCCTTGCTGACCGGCGGCAACACCGCCCCATGAGCGCGTCCATGTCGTTTCCCTTGCGTGTATTGCCTGACAAACCGATGCGGCGCACCCACTGCGTGGACTGTGCAACGCAGTCGGGCTGCCCACTGGGCAAGCTGCCCAACGCCCTGGTCGCGCAGGTGTTGCCCCACGTGACCGAGCGTGCGTTCCGTCGCGGCCAGGTCTTGCAGCGCCAGGGCGAAGAGGCCGGCGTGCTGCGGGTCATCAAGTCCGGTTCCGCGCTCATGTACCGGGACGAGTCTGGCCGTGCCAGCGTGCCCGTGGCCATTGCCGCACCTGGTCAGGTCACCGGTGCGTCCCGCCTGGTCGGGTTTCCCAACCCATTGACCGTCATCGCCATGTCCGACACCCGCACGTGCGAGCTGGACGTGGCCAGCCTGGAGCGGTTGGGCGTGATGGACGACCCTGAGTTTCGCCGCCCCTTGGGCGAAGCGGTGTTCCGCACCCTCAGCATCTTGGCCGATTGGGCCCGTGTGACCCGCCTGCCGGGCGTGCGCACCCAGTTGGCCGCCGCGCTGGTGGCGATGGGGGCACAACAGAAGTCCGAAAGAATCCGCCTCCCAGGGCATGTGGTGCTGGCCGAGCTGCTGGGTGTGACCCGGGAGTCGGTGGCGCGGGCCATGGGCGCGCTGGAAAACGATGGCCACATCACGCGGCTGGGGCGCACCTATTGCGAACTGCACCTGCCGCAATTGAAGACGCTGACCGACCCCGCTTGAGGCGACCCCACCGTTGGGTTGTCCTTGATCTGACGCAAACGGTCATGCTTCAAACGACATCCGAACCCACAACAATGTGAAATTCATCACATTGTCTGTTGATCTTTGGCTTTCTCGTCCTGCCAGATCTGGTTGATACCGACCTGTCACCGCAGAATCATTTTGCGATGTGGGTCCATTCGCCGCGCCCAGGCCCGGCGCCGATTTGCAAGGACAAAGATGAGAGACAACGGTTACGTTTCGCAGCGCGAGTTCCCTCTGAGCGAGGGCGACACGCTGCTGTCCACCACCGATCTGAAAGGCCGCATCACCTACGCCAACGACTCGTTCATTCACTGCAGCGGCTTCGAGCGCGAGGAGCTGTATGGCAAGGCCCACAACCTGGTTCGTCACCCCGATATGCCCGAGGGTGCTTTTGCCGACATGTGGCGCACCGTGCAACAAGGTCACCCTTGGACGGCGCTGGTGAAAAACCGGCGCAAGGACGGCGACCACTACTGGGTGCGGGCCAACGCCTCCCCCATACGGCGTGACGGTGAGGTGGTGGGCTACCTGTCTGTGCGCACCCGGCCCGACATCGCCGAGGTCGAGCAGCACGAGCGCATCTACCAGCGTCTGCGCAACGGGGACACACGCCTGGGCTTGCAGCGTGGGCATGTGGTGCGCCATGGCTGGTGGCAACTGGCGTCGCGCTGGAAGTTTGTTCCTCTCGCCGCCCGCATGCGCCTGGGCGTGCTGGGCCTCTGGCTGGTGGGCAGCGCCCAGCTGCTGACACAGCAGGGCGGTGCTGCCGGTGGCTTGGCGGCTGTGGTCTGGACGCTGACCATGTTGTTGGCCTTGTGGTGGTTGCGTGTGGCCGTGCACCGGCCCATGGCGCAGCTGCTGACGGAGGCGCGGGCGGTGGCCAGCGGCCAGAAGGCGCGTTCGCTGTTCTCTGGTCGGGCCGACGAAATCGGCTGCCTCATGCGCAGCATTGAGCAGGCAGGGTTGAACCTGGTGTCCCTGGTGAGCGACATCCAGGGCAAATCGGTGCGGGTCAGTGAAGGCGCGCAGGATTTGCAGCAGGGCAACGAGGAGCTGGCCAGACGCACCAGCGACGCCGCCGCCAGCCTGGAGGAAACCGCCGCCGCCACCGAGCAGCTGGCCACCACCATACAGGCCAACAGCGAAACGGCGCAGGAAGCGGCCGACCTGGCCAGCCACGCGGTGACCGCAGCAGCCCGCAGCGCCGACATGGTGGCGCAGGCACGCGCCAACATGGCCGGCATCGCCCACGCCAGCCAGCGGGTGGCCGACATCACGGCACTGATTGACGGCATTGCCTTCCAGACCAACATTCTCGCGCTGAACGCGGCGGTGGAGGCCGCGCGGGCCGGTGAACACGGCAAGGGTTTTGCGGTTGTGGCGGCGGAGGTGCGCGCCTTGTCCATCCGGAGCGCCGATGCGGCCAAGGAGATCAAGCAGCTCATCGAGGCGTCGGCCAGCCAGGTGGACGCCGGCGCGCGTGCGGTGTCGGGTGCCGGTGACGCGATGTCAGACGCGGTGGGCACGGTCGAACGATTGGCGTCCATGATGGCATCGATACGCGTGGCCAGCAGCGAGCAGGCCGGTGGCGTGGCGCAGATCAACGTGGCGCTGAACCGGCTGGAGCAAATGACCCAGGAGAACGCCGCCCAGGTGCAGCACAACGCTGGCTTGAGCCGCGCGCTGAGCGAGCAGGCACAGCGGCTGGACGAGGCCGCCTCGGTTTTTCGGCAGGGGGCTTGAGGTGCGCAGCGAACACGTCGAGCCCCTGGAGCGCACGGCCATCGACGCCGCCCCCGATGGGGTGTTGATGGTGGATGCGCAGGGTCTCATCCTGAAGGCCAACCCGGCCATGGAGGTGTTGAGTGGCTACAGCCGCGCCGAGATGGAGGGCCGCTCGGTCAACATGTTCATGCCAGAGCGCATGCGCGCCAAACACGCCGACCTGATGGCCGGGTATTTTGTGCAGCCCGTGGCGCGGCCCATGGGGCTGGTGCGCCAACTGCAGCTCATGCGCAACGACGGCACCATGGTGCCGGTTGATATTGCACTGGGGCATTGCAGCGTGGCGGGTGAACCGGCAGCGGTGGTGTTCATCCGCGACATGACCGAGGTGCGCCGCCTGCAGGACGACATGCAGTACCAGGCCACCCACGACAGCCTCACTGGCCTGGCCAATCGCTGGATGTTTGGGCAACACTTCGAGCAGGCCATACAGCGTGCCAACCGCAGCGACCGACCGCTGGCCTTGCTGCTGCTCGATCTGGACGACTTCAAGGGCATCAACGATGCGCACGGCCATGCCGTGGGCGATCAGGTGCTGATGGAGGTGGCGCGTCGCTTGCGGGGGGCATTGCGCGCGGGCGACGTGCTGTCGCGCCTGGGTGGCGACGAGTTCACCGTGTTGTTGCCCGAGCTGCCCTCGCTAACCCATGCGCAGCAGGTGGCCGAAAAGCTGCAACGCTTGCTGTCGGCGCCCTGCCGGCTGCAGGGTTGTGAGGTCAGCCTGGGCGCCAGCATCGGGTTGGCCTGTTACCCCTCAGATGCGCAAGACACCGAAACCCTGATGCGCTACGCCGACATGGCCATGTACGCCGCCAAAGGCCGGGGCCGGGGGGTGTGGGCCGCCTACGAACCCCACATGAGCCAGGCGTTGGCCGAAAAAAACCAGCTGCACGACCGCCTCAAGCAGGCCATGGACCGTGGCGGGCTGGAACTGCACTACCAGCCCCAGGTGGCCGTGGCTGGCGGTGGCATCGTGGGGGTGGAGGCTTTGCTGCGCTGGCACGACCCCGAGCTGGGGCCGATTTCGCCGGAACGCTTCATTCCGGTGGCGGTGCGCAGCGGGCTCATTCAAACCCTGGGCGACTGGGTGCTCGACACCGCCTGCCGGCAATCGGCCCACTGGGCGCGGGCCGGCACCCCGGTGCGGATTTCGGTCAATCTGTCGGCGCAGCAGTTTCGTCAGACCGACTTGGTGGACAGGCTGGCGCAGTTGATGGCGCAGCACGGCACGCAGCCGGACATGCTGGAACTGGAGATCACGGAGACCGAGGCCATGGCCGACCCGGACATGGCGCGCGAGGTGTTGCTGCGCTTGCGCGCCCTCGGCGTCAGCATTGCGTTGGATGATTTCGGCACGGGTTATTCGTCCCTGTCCTACCTGCGCTTGTTGCCGGTGTCGCGCCTCAAGATCGACCGCGAATTCACGCGCCACATCATGAGCCGACCAGACGACGCCACCCTGGTGCGGGCCGTGATCGCGCTGGCCCATACCCTGGGCCTGCCGGTGGTGGCTGAGGGGGTGGAGACGGAAGGGCAGCTGCGTTTTCTCCGGCAGCACCACTGCGAGGTGTTCCAGGGCTGGCTGTACGCCAAAGCCCTGCCGGCCGACGAGGTGAGCGCGATGCTGCTCGCCGAACTGTTGCCGGGTGAGGCCGACGAAGCCACGCCCCGGTACGCCTGAACTCAGGCGGTCAGCCGCTGGAGCGCTTCCTGGTATTTGGCGAAGGTCTGGGCCACCACCTCGGCCGGCAGCGCGGGTGCAGGTGCGGTTTTGTCCCAAGGTTTGCCATCCACTGTGGCCTGCTCCAGCCAGTCACGCAGGTACTGCTTGTCGTAGCTGGGCGGGTTCTTGCCCTCGGCCAGGGCTTGTGCGTAGCCTTCGGCGGGCCAGTAACGCGAGGAGTCGGGCGTGAGCACCTCGTCCATCAGCACCAGGGTGCCGTCCTTGTCGAGGCCAAATTCGAACTTGGTGTCGGCAATGATGATGCCCTTGCTCGCAGCGATCTCAGCGGCGGCCTTGTAGATGGCGATGCTGATGTCGCGGATGCGGGTGGCCAGGTCCAGGCCGATCATCTCCACCGTTTTTTCAAAGGTGATGTTCTCGTCGTGTTCGCCCACCTCGGCCTTGGCGGCCGGGGTGTAGATGGGCTCGGGCAGCTTGGCGGCGTTGGTCAGGCCCTCGGGCAGGGGCACACCACACACCTGGCGGTTCTCCTGGTACTCCTTCCAGCCGCTGCCGGCCAGGTAGCCACGCACCACAGCCTCCACCGGGATGGGTTTGAGGCGCTTGACCAGCATCGAGCGGCCCGCCACCTGAGGCACTTCGGCGGGGGTGACCACACGCTCGGGCGCATCGCCGGTGAGGTGGTTGGGGCAGATGTGACCCAGCTTGTCGAACCAGAACAGCGCCATCTGCGTCAGCAGCGCGCCCTTGCCCGGAATGGGTTCGCCCATGATGACGTCGAAGGCGCTGATGCGGTCCGAGGCAACCATCAGGATGCGGTCGTCGCCCACGGCGTAGTTGTCGCGCACCTTGCCGCGGGCCAGCAGCGGCAGCGAGGTGATGGAGGAGGTGTGGACGGCGGAGGCAGCGGTCATGGCGGTGTGGGCATCGGGCTGGGGGAGCCCGAGATTATCGGGGATGCGCTTGGGGCGGCTTGTGCATCAGCGCCACGTTGCGCGTGGGCACCTCCATGCGCCAGCCGTGGCGGCGTGCGACGTGGGCCAGCGTGGCCTCGCGGTAGAACACCACGTGGGTGGGGTCACGCCGGTAATGCCACTGGGCGAAACGGCTGTCGTCGGTCTGAAAGCAGGTCATCAGCGCCAGCCAGCCGCCGGGTTGGAGCAGGGCGTCCAGGCGCCGGAATTCCTGGGCCGGCGCGTGGAAGTGTTCGATCACCTCGGTGCAGGTGATGAAGTCGTGGCGGGTTTGCAGTGGCGCCGTGTTGGGGTGGAAAAACGGGTCGTACAGCGCCACGGTGTGGCCGGCTTCGCGCAGCATGAGCGCCAGCACCGGGCCGGGGCCACAACCGTAATCGAGTCCACGGCTGTGCGGCGGCAGGCGCGCCAGCAGGGGTTGGGCCACCTGGTTCAGAAAGCGGACGTAGCCGGGGTCGCCCGGCAGGTTCTGGTGCTGTTCGTACTCGGTGCGTTCGCTGTCCGCGTCGAGGAAGTGGGCGGGGTCAAGAAAGGTCGCCTCGCAGTCTTCGCAGCGGTGGTAGCTGCGCGCGCCCACAGACACAAAGGCCCGCGTGTGCGGGCCTTCACAGACGGGGCAAACCAGGGGCTTCAGTTCACCACCTGGGCCAGCGTGCCAGCGGCGTACTGGGTGGCCATGACCTGCAGGCCCTTGCCTTGGATCTTGGCGCCCTGACCTTCGCAGCCAAACTCCAGGTAGCGCTGTTTGCACACCGCTTTGGCGGCTTCGCGCGCGGGCTTGAGCCACTCGCGGGCGTCGAACTTGTCCGGGTTCTCGGCCAGGAACTTGCGCACCGCGCCGGTCATGGCGAGGCGGATGTCAGTGTCGATGTTGATCTTGCGCACGCCATGTTTGATGGCTTCCTGAATCTCGGACACCGGCACGCCGTAGGTTTCCTTCATCTTGCCGCCGTACTGGTTGATGATGGCCAACAGCGCTTGCGGCACCGAGGAGGAACCGTGCATCACCAGGTGGGTGTTGGGGATGCGCTTGTGGATTTCCTTCACGCGCGAAATCGCCAGGATGTCGCCGGTGGGCGGGCGGCTGAACTTGTAGGCGCCATGGCTGGTGCCAATGGCGATGGCCAGCGCATCGAGCTGGGTGGCCTTGACGAACTGGGCTGCTTCCTCGGGGTCGGTCAGCATCTGGGAATGGTCCAGCTTGCCTTCGGCGCCAATGCCGTCTTCCTCGCCGGCATCACCGGTTTCCAGGTTGCCCAGGCAGCCCAGCTCGCCCTCGACGGTGACGCCCACCTTGTGCGCCATGTCCACCACGGCGCGCGTGACTTCCACGTTGTAGGCGAAGTCGGCCGGGGTTTTGCCGTCTTCACGCAAAGAGCCGTCCATCATCACCGAGCCAAAGCCCAGGTCGATGGCGCCAGCGCAGATCTTGGGGCTGGTGCCGTGGTCCTGGTGCATCACCAGCGGGATGTGGGGGTACATCTCGGCGGCGGCCTGGATCAGGTGTTTGATGAAGGGCTCGCCCGCGTACTTGCGTGCGCCAGCGCTGGCTTGCAGGATGACCGGAGCGCCCACCTCGTCAGCCGCTGCCATCACGGCCTGCACCTGCTCCAGGTTGTTGACGTTGAAAGCGGGAATGCCGTAACCGTTCTCGGCCGCGTGGTCGAGCAGTTCGCGCATGGAAACGAGCGCCATGGAAATCTCCTGGAGGGGTGGTTCAAAGAACAGGGGCCTGCGGCAGCTTGTGTCCGGCCGCGTGGCGCGGGGGGCTGGTAACCGCGTGGTAACTGGGCACGATTTTACCGCTGCGTGTGCCTTTGAGCCGGATTCACCCCACCTTACAAATCTTGAGCATGTTGGTGCCACCGGGCGCACCCATGGGCTCGCCGCAGGTGATGGCGTACACGTCGCCCGACTGCACGATGCCGCGTTTTTTCAGGTGCCGCTCGGCGTCGGCCAGGGCCGTGTCGCGGTCGGCGCTGGTGTCCATGAGCAGGGGGCGCACGTTGCGGTAGAGCGTGAGCTTGCGCTGTGTGGCGAGCTTTGGGGTGAGCGCGTAGATGGGCATCTTGACGTCGTGGCGGCTCATCCACAGCGCGGTGGAGCCCGACTCGGTGAGTGCCACGATGGCTTTGGCGCCCAGGTGGTGGGCGGTGAACAGCGCGCCCATGGCGATGGACTGGTCGATGCGGCCGAAGGTCTTGCCGGTGAAGTCGGACTCGATGTCGTGGTGGTGGGCTTTTTCCGCCGCCTCGCAGATCTTGGCCATTTCCATCACCGTCTCCAGCGGGTATTTGCCGGCAGCGGTTTCGGCGCTGAGCATCACGGCGTCGGTGCCATCGAGCACGGCGTTGGCCACGTCGCTCACCTCGGCGCGGGTGGGCACGGGCGCCAGGATCATGCTCTCCATCATCTGGGTGGCGGTGATGACCACCTTGTCCATCTCACGGGCCAGCTTGATCATGCGTTTTTGCAGCGCGGGCACGGTGGCGTTGCCCACTTCCACCGCCAGATCGCCACGCGCCACCATGATGCCGTCGGACACGCGCAGGATGTTTTCCAGTTCAGGGATGGCCTCGGCGCGCTCGATCTTGGCGATCAGCCCTGGGCGGTGGCCGTCGCTGCAGGCCACGTTGCAGAGCTGGCGGGCCAGCTCCATGTCGGTGGCGGTTTTGGGAAAGCTCACGGCCACGTAGTCGGCCTTGAAGGACATGGCGGTGCGGATGTCGTCCATGTCCTTGGCGGTGAGGGCCGGTGCCGTCAGGCCGCCACCCATCTTGTTGATGCCTTTGTTGTTGGACAACTCGCCCCCTACCTTGACGGTGGTGTGCACCGCCGGGCCCATCACCCGCTCCACGGTGAGCACGATCAGGCCGTCGTTGAGCAGCAGCAGGTCGCCGGCTTTCACGTCGCGTGGCAGTTCCTTGTAGTCCAGGCCCACGCCGTTGATGTCGCCGGGTTCGGTGCGTTCGGCGTCCAGCACAAAGGGCGCGCCGTTTTCCAGCATCACCTTGCCTTCGGCAAATTTGCCGACGCGGATCTTGGGGCCTTGCAGGTCGGCCATGATGCCCACCTCGCGGCCCGCGCGCTGTGCGGCCTGGCGCACCAGGTTGGCGCGGTCGATGTGGTCTTGGGCCTTGCCGTGCGAGAAGTTCAGCCGCACCACGTTGACGCCGTGTCGGATCATCTGTTCCAGCAAGGCCGGGTCGCTGGACGCGGGGCCCAGGGTGGCAACAATTTTGGTGGCGCGCTGCGGCATGTGTGTCTCCGTCCCGTCAGGGGTTGTTGTAATCAAGTTTCCATTATCTGCGCGGCGAGTTACATGGTGGTTTCACGGCATCGGGCGGGTTGTATGTAAACCTTGCACGCTGGCGCCAGATGGCTGCGAAAATGACCAGGAGATCTGCCATGGCTGTCGAAGACCTCTCTCCTGACATGAACGCTGACGAACGCGCCGCGCGGCTGTTGGTCACGCCGACGGCGTTGCAGACCTTGAGCCTGGAGGACGCGATCAAGATCGTGGCTTATCTGCAGCCCCGGGTGATCGAAGCGGGCTGCGAGTTTGTGCGTGAAGGTGAGGCGGTGCACAACGACCACATGCTGCTCGTGCTGGAGGGCGATCTGTCGGTGCACAACAGCTCGCTGCAAGACGATGACGACCACCTGGTGGTGCGGGTCATGGGACCGGGCAGCCTGATTGGTGAACTCGGGTTGCTGGACGGTGGGCCCCGTTCGGCCAGTTGTGTGGCCAACACGGACATGTTAGTGGGGGTGCTGTCGCGGGCGGATTTTTTGCAGCTTTTGCAAGACGATCCGGCGGTGGGTTCCCGTTTGCTGCTGGCCATCTCCAAGCGCATGGCCGACACACTGCGGGAAACCACGCGCAAGCTCATCCTGTTTGCGCAGATGAACAAGGTGCTCAGCGAAGAGTTGGCCAAGGTGGCCAACGACCCGGACTGGTTCGACTCCTGAACGCCGCTGGTCGGTACCCGCCTGCGGACGTGGTTCAAAACGCACAGTTTTCGATCTGCGTCAAATGTTGGACACAGTGCGCGGGCTAGCATCGCCGGGTTTGTTTGATCTCCAACGCGGGTTGGCCGCGTTTTGCCATGAACCATTCAAGTGATACAACTGCTGCAGAATTGCCCGCGCCCTTGAGCCCGGACGAGCCGCTGCCCCATCGCAAGGTCATTCGCTCCTGGCTGATCCCCTTGTCCGAACGGGTCACTTGGCGCGCCTTCTGGCTGCTGGCGCTGGATTACACCTTGTGGCTGGGCCTGCTGGCTGGCGTGGTGCTGGCCGATGTGATTTGGCTCAAGGCCTTGTGTGGCCTGGCCGCCGGTTTTGTCATCGGGCGCCTCTTCATCATTGGCCACGACGCCTGCCACCAGAGCCTCACGCCGCACCGCCGCCTGAACAAGTGGCTGGGCCGCATCGCCTTCCTGCCCTCGCTGACCGCCTACAGCCTGTGGGACATGGGCCACAACGTGGTGCACCATGGCTTCACCAATCTCAAAGGTGTGGACTTCGTCTGGGCGCCGCTCACACAAGAGGAATACCAGGCCTTGCCGCCAGCGCGTCGCGCCTTGGAGCGCCTGTACCGCAGTGGCTGGGGGCCAGGCGTCTATTACATGGTTGAAATCTGGTGGAAAAAGATGATGTTCCCCAGCCCGGCACAGTCGGGCGGTACGCACCGGTCCATCTTCACCAAAGACTGCCTGCTGGTCAGTGGTTTCGCCCTGTTGTGGGCCGCAGCCATCACCGCCCTGGCCCTGGCCACCGGGCAGTCGGTGGCTTTGCTGCTGCTGTGTGGCGTGGTGTTGCCGCTGGTGTTCTGGTTCCACATGGTGGGTTTTGTCATCTACGGTCACCACACCCATGTGCGCGTGAAGTGGCACAACGAACGCGCCGCCTGGCAGCGCGCCCAGCCGTTTGTGTCCACCACCGTGCACCTCACCTTCCCGCTGCGCATTGGCGCGCTGGTCCACCACATCATGGAGCACACCGCCCACCACGTGGACATGAGCATCCCGCTCTACCGCCTGAAAGAAGCCCAGAAGACGCTGGAGCACCTGCTGCCCGAGCGCATCATCGTGCAACCGTTTTCGTGGGGTTGGTATTTCGACACCGCCCGCGCCTGCAAGTTGTACGACTTCACGCGCCAGTGCTGGACCGACTTCCGTGGCCGGGCGACCGGTCCCATGGCGCTGCCCTCGGCCGCATGAGGCCTTGATGCGGTTCTGACAACCCAAAACAAAGGGGGCCCGAGGGCCCCCTTGCTGTTGGTGCGTCAAAACGCCGTCAGCGTTGCACGGCCAGCAGGCGTTGCACGTCGCGGTCGTTGGGCAGGGCGTAGTCGTGGCCGTTGAGGATGCGGCCGTCCTCCGTGCGCACCAGCTTCAGGCTCACGTAAGTGAAGCTCGCGGCGGTCGAGTAGGTGCCCACCAGCACCATGGAGGCGTTGTGCGACTTGGCGATGTCCTTGATTTCGCGCGACAGCAGCAGTTCGCCCGCACCTTCCTTCACGAACACATCGCCGCGCAACTTGATTTCCTTCACATGCAGGCCACTGGCCACCATCTGCGAAGCGTACTGCTCCGACAGGGTGCGGCCCAGCGGCGCAGCGCGCGACAGGTCGTTGACGTTGACCACCGTGGCCACCAGCACCGGCGACTGGCCAATGGACTCGCGGTTGACGCCTGCCAGCAGCTTGTCGATGGCGCTCTGGCTGCTGACGATGAAGGCGCTTTTGGCCGCTTCGTCGTAGGTGGGTTCGGTGCGCACCGGCGCGGGGCTGGAGCAGGCCGACAACACGGCGGCGGCCACCGCCGCAAGCACAAAACGTTTGCTCATTGCGACACCACCTTGTAGTTCATGTTCTGCATGGCGGTGTTCATGAACAGGGGGGCGTCCACGTTTTCAAGGTAGTACACATCGGTCTTGCGCGCCACATACTGGCCACCGCGGGTGACGGTGGTGGTCAGGATCAGTTCGGTGGCGGTGGGGCCGCCCGAATTGACGCTGTTGGCGTAGTCCAGCGCGCCCGTGCCAACCAGTGTTCCGGCCAGTTTGGCGTCCAAGTGCTCCAGGCGCAGGCCATAGGCCGCCATCAGGCCGCCGGCCAACATGGTGAAGCCGCCGGGGATGAAATGGGGGCGCGGGCTGTTGTGGCGCACCACCTGGGTTTGGTAGCTCACCTCCATCGCCTGGGGGTTGGGGGTGGTCAGCACCTGCTTGCCACCTTGCACCATCTTGGTGATGAGGAACTCGCGAAAGCCGTGGTCGAATGCGCTGGGCTTGGCCGGCAAACGCACGTACACCGGCGTGCTGCCCGTGCCGGCTTTGTCCAGGGTGGCTGCGGTCTGGCTCACCACGTCTTTGGACACCAGATCCCAATGGCCGGCCGATCGCACTTTGTATTGCGAGGTCAGCTCGAAGTTCTGGGCCAGCGGAATGGGCGAATTCGCGCAACCCGCCAGGGTGGCCAACAGGCCGGCGATTGCCGTCACACCGACGGCTTTGGAAATTTTCATGCGTCCCTCCTGGTGCTGAAATGCAGCCGTGGCCCACAGGTCATATGTAACCACGGATGAACGGATTGTTAATTCTGTTCGTAATCAATGCCGTTCACAAGCAATTTCTGGCGTGGGCGGTGCGCCGTGCAAGCTCGGTTGTTTTTGTGCGTCAGTTTCGCCGCCGGGCCGCCCCAAGGCGAACACCCCGGGGGCAGCGACCCGCGCAGCGGCGGCGCGTGGGGGCTTATCCCGCCCTGCGCGCCAGCACCTCAAACGCCGGCAGCGTCTTGCCCTCCAGCACCTCCAGAAAGGCGCCGCCGCCGGTGGAGATGTAACCCACGTCCTTCTCGATGCCGTACTTGGCAATGGCCGCCAGCGTGTCGCCGCCGCCAGCAATGCTGAAAGCGCTGGAATCGGCAATCGCCTGTGCCAAGACCTGGGTACCGTTCTCGAACGCCGCAAACTCGAACACCCCCACCGGGCCGTTCCACACAATGGTGCCGGCCGCCTTGAGCTGCTGGGCCAGCAGAGCGGCGGTCTCGGGGCCAATGTCCAGGATCAGGTCGTCGTCGGCCACCTCGCTGGCCTTCTTGACGGTGGCCGGCGCGTCGGCCGCAAAGGCCTTGGCCGTCACCACATCGGTGGGAATGGGCACGGCCGCACCGCGCGCGGCCATGGCGTCGATGACGGCCTTGGCCTCACCCACCAGGTCCGGCTCGGCCAGGCTTTTGCCAATCTTCAGGCCGGCGGCCAGCATGAAGGTGTTGGCGATGCCACCACCCACGATCAGGCCGTCCACGTTCTTGGCCAGGCTTTGCAGGATGGTGAGTTTGGTGGACACCTTGGAGCCGGCCACGATGGCGATCAGCGGGCGCTTGGGGTTTTGCAAGGCGGCTGCAATCGCATCCATCTCGGCCGCCAAGAGTGGGCCGGCGCAGGCGATGGGCGCTGTTTCGGCGATGCCGTAGGTGGTGCCCTCGGCGCGGTGGGCGGTGCCAAAGGCGTCGTGCACAAAAATGTCGCAGAGCTTGCCCAGCTTGGCGGCGAGCTCGGGCTTGTTCTTCTTCTCACCCACGTTGAGGCGGCAGTTTTCCAGCAACACCACCTCGCCGGGTTTCACATCGAAGCCGCCGTCCACCCAGTGGGCCACCAGGCGCACGGGTTGGCCCAGCAACTCGGCCAGGCGCGTGGCCACGGGGGCCAGCGAGTCCTCGGGCTTGAACTCACCTTCCACCGGGCGGCCCAGGTGGCTGGTCACCATGACGGCGGCACCGGCGTCCAGGGCAAGGCGGATGCAGGGCACGCTGGCGCGGATGCGGGTGTCCTCGGTGATGGCGCCGCTGTCGTCCTGCGGGACGTTCAGGTCGGCGCGGATGAAGACGCGTTGGCCTTGGGCACGGCCTTGGGCACACAGGTCGGAGAAACGGATGAAGTTCATGGCGGTGGCAAGTGGGCAGAAAGTGTGCAAAAAGGGGTCAGCGGAGGATTGTAGGAGTCACACTTTTCGTCAGCCTTTCAAGGGCGAAACGGTTGCCGGGCTACCGCACAAAAAGTCAAAAGCGAAACCACCGTGTACGTGGTCTTGCTTACTAGGGTTTGCACCGGATGCCCACCTACAATGGCGCACCCTCGGGCCGGCAGGCGCCGGGCTCGAACCCATTGGAGACGCATCGCACATGTCACAGGATCAGGAAAACAAGCGCGCCGAGCTGCGCCGGGCCGCCCTCGAGTACCACGAGTTCCCCACGCCCGGCAAAGTGGCCATTGCCGCCACCAAGCAGCTGACCAACCAGCGTGACCTGGCCCTGGCCTATTCGCCCGGCGTGGCCGCACCCTGCGAAGAAATCGTGGCCGACCCGGCCAACGCTTTCAAGTACACCAGCCGGGGCAACCTGGTGGCCGTCATCACCAACGGCACGGCCGTGCTGGGTCTGGGCGACATCGGCCCGCTGGCGTCCAAGCCGGTGATGGAGGGCAAGGGCGTGCTGTTCAAGAAGTTCGCCGGCATCGACGTTTTCGACATCGAGATCAACGAAAAAGACCCCGAGAAACTGGTCGAGATCATCGCCTCGCTGGAGCCCACCTTCGGTGGCATCAACCTCGAAGACATCAAGGCGCCCGACTGCTTCTACGTGGAGCGCAAGCTGCGCGAGCGCATGAAGATCCCGGTCTTCCACGACGACCAGCACGGCACCGCCATCTGCGTGGGCGCGGCCATCATGAACGGCCTCAAGGTCGTGGGCAAAGACATTGCCAACGTCAAGCTGGTCACCTCGGGCGCTGGCGCCGCTGCGCTGGCCTGTCTGAACCTGCTGGTCAAGCTGGGCATACCGCGCAAGAACATCTGGGTGACCGACCTGGCCGGTGTGGTCTACGACGGTCGCACCGAGCTGATGGACGAGGACAAGATCCAGTTCGCACAGAAGACCGATCAGCGCACCTTGTCGCAGGTGATTGAAGGCGCCGACATTTTCCTGGGCCTGTCCGCCGGAGGTGTGCTCAAGAAGGAGATGGTGGCCAAGATGGCGGCCAAGCCGGTCATCATGGCGTTGGCCAATCCGAATCCTGAGATTTCTCCTGAAGACGTGAAGGCGGTGCGCGACGACGCCATCATCGCCACCGGCCGCACCGACTACCCCAACCAGGTCAACAACGTCCTGTGTTTTCCCTACATCTTCCGCGGCGCGCTCGACGCCGGCGCCTCCACCATCACCGATGAGATGGAAATTGCGGCCGTGCACGCCATCGCCGAGCTGGCCCAGGCCGAGCAGAGCGAGGTGGTGGCCGCAGCCTACGCCGGCGAAAAGCTGGCCTTTGGTCCCGAGTACCTGATCCCCAAGCCCTTCGATCCGCGTCTGATGATGAAGATTGCGCCAGCGGTGGCGCAGGCGGCGGCCGACAGCGGGGTGGCCCAGCGCCCCATCGCCGATCTGGCGGCCTACCGAGACAAGCTGCAAAGCTTCGTGTTCGCCTCGGGCACCATGATGAAGCCCATCTACGCGGCGGCCAAGCGTGCCGCCAACAAGCGCATTGCTTACGCCGAGGGTGAAGAAGAACGTGTGTTGCGTGCCTGCCAGGTGGTGGTGGACGAAGGCTTGGCCCGGCCCACGCTGATCGGCCGCCCGGCCGTGATCGCTCAGCGCATCGAAAAGTTCGGCTTGCGCCTCAAGGAGGAGCTGGACTACGACGTCGTCAACGTCGAGCAGGACCACCGCTACCGCGACTTCTGGCAGACCTACCACCAGCTCATGGAGCGCAAGGGCGTGACCGTGCAGTTGGCCAAGATCGAGATGCGCCGCCGCCTCACGCTGATTGGCGCCATGCTGCTGCGCAAGGGCGAGGTCGATGGCCTGATCTGCGGCACCTGGGGCACCACCCAGCAGCACCTGGTGCACATCGACCAGGTGATCGGCAAGGCGGAAGGCGGCAGCCCCAGCACCCAGCAGGACGTGCGCATCTACGCCTGCATGAACGCGCTGATGTTGCCTGGCCGCCAGGTGTTCCTGGTCGATACGCACGTCAACCACGACCCCAGCGCCGAAGAGTTGTGCGAAATCACCGTGATGGCGGCCGAGGAAATGCTGCGTTTTGGCATCCAGCCGAAGGCGGCGCTGTTGAGCCACTCCAACTTTGGCAACAGCGACCAGCCCAGCGCCATCAAAATGCGCCGCACCCTGGCGCTGCTGCGCGAGCAGGCGCCCTGGCTGGAAGTGGACGGCGAAATGCACGGCGATCTGGCCCTCGATGGTGCCGCCCGCAAGGCCCTGATGCCCAACAGCACCGTCAGCGGTGACGCCAACCTGCTGGTCTTCCCCAACATGGACGCGGCCAACATCGCCTACAACCTGCTCAAGACAGCGGCGGGCGGCAACATCGCCATTGGCCCGGTGCTGCTGGGCGCGGCCAAACCGGTGCATGTGCTGACCGCCAGCACCACGGTGCGCCGCATCGTCAACATGACGGCGCTGACGGTGGCCGATGCCAACGCGATGCGACAAGCCTGATCAAAGAAGTTTGCGCACACAAACTTTTCTGTAACCCGGCATTTTTGTCCGCGATGCCCTGCCCGCTTTCAGGGCATGGGCTTGCGTTTCTGTCGCATTTCAGGCACACTTACAGGCTTGAATTTAAGGGTTAACCCGGGCTCGCAAACCCTTGGTCAACACATGGTTGGCAGGGCTTTCGGACCGGGTTGATTGCGTCAGGAGCAGGGTTTTTTCATGAACCGGAAAAAGGCTGGGGCCAAGGCCTGGGTGGCGGTGGCCGCGATGGCGGTGGCTGCGGTGTTGGGTGTGCAGGCGCGCACCTCGCCCGAGGCGTCTTCCCCGCTGGTCACCCGCGCCCCGTCGGACACCATCGCACTGGCAGCGTTGCCACCCCAAGGACGGGATGTGATGGTCCAGATCAGGCAAGGCGGCCCTTTCCGGTACGAGAAAGACGGGACGGTGTTTGGCAACCGCGAGCGTTTGTTGCCCCGGCACAAACGTGGTTTCTACCGCGAGTACACGGTGCCCACCCCCGGCCTCAGCCACCGCGGTGCCCGTCGCATCGTTTGTGGTGGCACCCAGGTTCAGACGCCAGAGGCCTGTTATTACACCGAAGACCACTACGCGAGCTTCAAGCGCATCGTGCAGTGATCGGAGACAGATTTTTAACTTTTAGTTATGGAAAGTGAGACGGAGATGGACACGCCACTTCGTACGGTTCGCACCAACATCGTTCAGTCGATTCGCGCCTACAGCATCAAAGACCTTCAGGCGGCTGCGGAGCAGCTGGGTCACCACTTTTTGTACGCCAACCTGGCCACGGCCCAGAGCAAGCAGGACGTGCTCGACCTGATCGCCGCCCAGTACACCCTGCCGTCCACGTTCGGCAAGAACTTCGACGCGCTCTACGACAGCATGACCGACCTGGTGCACAAGTCGGGTCCGCAGACGGGTTTCATCGTGGTGCTGGAGCACATTCCGGCCCACGCTAAATTCGACAAGGAAGCGCGCGAGCAGCTGCTCGACATTTTCCGCGACGTGGCCGATTACTGGTCCGACCGGAAAATCCCGTTCCGTTGCTTTTACTCGTTCTCCGTGGCCCGCTCGCCCAAGGGCGAAACCGTGGAGGCGGCCGCCGACGAACCCATGCCCACCGACAAGTTGGTGGACGTGAGCCCCATGGCGCTGCGCATGAGCAGCCCGTTCAACGCCGGGTACTGGCTGGCTGCGGCCTGATCTGCCGCTTGCTAAAAAAGCCGCTGCACCTGCAGCGGCTTTTTTACGTCTGCACAGCTTGTGCGAGCGCAACGTACTCGTGCACAGGCACTTCTTCGGCACGGCGCTGCAGATCGAATGTGCCGCTGAACTGTTGGGCTTCCAGCCACTTGCCCAGGCTGTGGCGCAGCAGTTTGCGGCGCATGCTGAAGGCCACCTGCACCATGTCTTCAAGCAGTTGGGGGTTGAGCGCGGGCGGCGTGGCCAGCGGCACCATGCGTACCACCGCGCTGTCCACCCGAGGGGGTGGGTCAAAACTTTCGGGTGGCACGAACAACACGTCCTCCATGTCGTAGCGCCACTGCAGCATCACGCTCAGGCGCCCATACTGTGCGGTGGCCGGGCGCGCCACCATGCGATCAATCACCTCTTTTTGCAGCATGAAGTGCTGGTCCAGCACCACGTCGGCCACGGGCAGCAGGTGAAACAGGATGGGGCTTGAGATGTTGTAGGGCAGGTTGCCCACGACGCGCAGCCGGCCTTTCTGAGCGGCCATCGCTCGGAAATCCACCCTCAGCACGTCCGATTCGATCACCTCCAGTTGGGGGTGCTTTCGCAATTGCGCCGCGAGGTCGCGGTCAAGTTCGACCACGGTCAACCGCCCCAGCCGCTCCACCAGCGGTTGGGTGAGTGCCGCCAATCCGGGGCCAATTTCGACCATGGCGTCGCCGGGGCGCGGCCCGATGGCCTGGACGATGGCATCGATGATGCCGCCGTCGCTCAGGAAGTGCTGCCCGAAACGTTTGCGGGCCTGGTGTTTCATCGCGGCGGCTCGCGGTATTCCACGTAGGCTTTGGCGCGCAGGTCGCGTGCCCACTCGGCGTAAGCGCGCTCCAGCATCGCCTCGCGCACCTGGGGGCGCGCGGCGTCGCGTTTTTCGTTCAGGCCCAGCTTGGTTTGTCGGCGCTCCAGCACCTGAATCAGGTGCACACCAAAACGCGAGATGATCGGTTCGGACACCTCGCCCGGGGCAAGTGCGTTCATGGCGTTTTCAAACTCTGGCACGTACAGGCCGGGGTTGGCCCAGCCCAGATCGCCGCCGGCTTTGGCGGAGCCGTCCTGGCTGTGTTCGCGGGCCAGGGTCGCAAAGTCGGCCTTGCCGCTGACGATGTCGTTGCGCCAGTTGCGCATCTGCTCGGTCGCCGCCTGAGGCGTCGTCTGGCGTGACGCGCGCAGCAGGATGTGGCGGGCGCGGGTTTGGGTGACGGTGGCATCGACAGGGGCCGTTGTGGTGCTTTTGCGCTCCAGTACTTTGAGCACATGGAAGCCGGCACCACTGCGCACCGGGCCGGCCACTTCGCCCGGTTTGAGGCTGCGCGTGGATTCGATGAACAGCTCGGGGTAGCGGTCGGCCGTGCGCAAGCCCATGGCGCCACCTTGTTGGCGCTCGGGTCCCTCCGAGAACTCCTGCGCCAGCTTGGCGAAGTCTTCACCCGCTGAGGCGCGTTCGCTGGCGCGCATGGCGCGGGCCAGGCGCGAAGCCACCTCGGCGGGTGCAGCCCTTTCGGGCAGCGCCACCAGGATGTGACCCAGGTTGACTTCTTCTGGACCCACGGGTGCGGCGGGTTGGCTTTGCAGGTAGTTGTCCACGTCGCGGTCGGTCACGCGCAGCGTGGCCTCGACTTCGCGTTCGCGCAGGCGCTGCAGGGTGATCTGTCGGCGGATTTGCTCACGCAGGCGGCTGCTGTCCATGCCTTCGCGTGCCAGCCGCTCGCGGAAGGTCTTGAGATCCATCTGGTTCTGCTCGGCCACGGCCGCTTCGGCCTGGTCGAGCACCGCTGGTTCGATCTTGATGCCCACTTCTTCGGCGCGTTGCAGCTGGGCTTGTTCCACCACCAGCAGCTCCAGCACTTCGCGCAGCAAGGCGTCGCGCGGTGGCACCGCTTCGCCACGCTCTCGCAACTGCCGTTCGACAGAGGCGGCGCGGTCGCGCACCTCGTTGGCGGTGATGGGCACGCTGTTGACCACGGCGGTGATGTGATCGGCCTCCCGGGCGCCGGCGGGCGGCGCGGCCAACAGGTTGGCGCCGCCGCTGGGCAGGCGCAGTGTCTGTGCGGACGCCAGGCCACAGGTCAGCGCCAGCGCGGCCCACACCAAGGTGCGTCGCACAGGTTCACTCATAGCGGCTGAAGCGCGACGGCGGGTTGATTTCTTCACGCAGGTACTGGTAGCGGGGCACATTGTCTTTGAGCGTCTTCAGTGGGTTGGAACCGACGCGGGTGAAGCCCACGAATTCCAGTTGGAACAAGATGCGGCGGTTGGCCGAGTTGAGGCTGCGCTGCAAGCTTTCGACCACCACCCGGCCGATCCAGCAACCTGCATCGTACTCAAAGCCCGCCACGAGATCGACCACCTTGCGGTCAGGCACGCTGTAGTTGACGCGGCCCACGCTGTACCAGCGGCCGGCGCCCAGACCGCCGCCGGCGTCGCGGCTGTCGGGCAGGTCGCCGCCCCAGCTCAGCGGCCATTGCCAGCCGACATCGAGCTGCTCGCTGGTGCCCCGTTGCAGGCGGTAGGCGGCACTGACGACGCGGTAGTCGCCGGGCGTGTGCCGCGCGCTGAGGGTGGTGCGCACCGACTCCTGGCTCTTGGGGTTGAACTGCACGTTGGACTCGAAGGACCACTGTGGTGTCCAGTTCAGGCGCGCACCCACCAGGATGTCGCTCAGGCGCTCGGCCACCGGCTGGGCGCCCGGCAGAAACACGTTCTGGTCGCTCAGGCGCACACGCTGAGCGACCCCAAACTTGGCCAGCTCCCGGCCACTGCCGGGGTCGATCAGCCGCGAGGTGGCACCCAGCGTCAGCACGTGGGCGTCGGCAATGCGGTCTTGGCCACCGTAGGGGTTTTCGGTGTAGATGGTGGCGAGGTTGAAGTCGAAGGCCGCCGCGTCGTAGTTGGGCAGCAGGCGCTGGTCTTTGTAGGGCGTGTGGGCGTAGAACACCCGGGGCTCCAGCGTCTGGGTCACGTCGCGGCCAAAAAACCGGGTGTCGCGCTCATAAAACAGGCCCGTGTCGACGCTGAAGGTGGGCAACACCCGCGAGGCGGTGCGGCGCCCGTCTGCCATGGCGGCTTGTGTCTGGTATTGCGTGGCATGCACTTGCAGGCGGGGCGTCAGGTACCAGGCGGGCGTGGCCCAGGTGCGCGAAATGGCGCCGATGCCCAGCAAGCGGGTGCCGTCCAGGTTGTTGCCCGTCTGGATGCGGTCAGACGAAAACCGCGTGGCTTCGGTGTGCAGGGACCAGTCCCAGCCGCGTCCACCGGCCAGGGTCTGGTCGGTCTGGGCAAACCGGGCGGTGAGCGATGGCAGGCGGTCAAAGGGTGCCACGATGGGCGCATCAACGTCCTGCAGCGTTTGCCAGCGGTAAGCGCCGGCCGACACAGCCCAGGGGCCACGTGACCATGACAACACGCCTTCGTTGGCCAGCAAGCGCGAGGTCAGCGAGGTCATGCTGCGCGGAAAGTCGCGCCAGTAGTCGTCGTCGCTGACGCGGTTGAGGTTGAGGCGCAGGCCCACCGGGCCCAGCCCCCACGGTGTGTCCAGCACCTGGTTGTGTTGTGCGGCGTAGGCCCAGCGGCTGCTGTCGCGCAGCTTGTCGTCGGGCATGTAGGCACCCCGCAGCTGGCCGTGGTAGCGGGTGTCCAGGTAGCGGTACTCGCCGGCCAGATCGATGCCCCGGCGCGACATCAGGGTCGGGTACAACGTGGCGTCGCGCTGCGGGCTGAGGTTCAGGTAGTACGGCAGCGTCAGTTCCAGCCCGCTGATGTTGTCGATGTTCAGCGTGGGCGGCAGCAGGCCGGACTTGCGCTTGTCGCTGATCGGGAAACTCAGGTAGGGTGCTGCCAGCAACGGCACGTCCTTGAACTTCAGCACGCCGTTGGTGGCGTAGGCCACCTCTTCGGCCTGGTCGAATTCGATGCTGGCCGCGCTGACCACCCAGTCGGGCAGCCAGCTCGGGCCGGGGCGGCGTGTGCAGGTGGTGTAGCTGGCGCGCCGGGCCACCGAACGGTTTTCGTCGATGAAGTCCAGCCGTTCGGCTTCACCCTGACCGCCGCGCAGCAGCGAAAACGTGGGCTGCAGGAAAAACCCGGTGTGGGTGTCGAGTTGCAGCTGCAGCTCGGGGCCCTCGTAGATGTTGCCATCGCGCACGATGCGGACCTGGCCCTGTGCGTGCAACTGCTGGTCGGTTTCGTTGTAGTCGAGCTTGTCGGCGCGGACCACGGCGTCGTGGCGGCGCAGCACCACCTCGCCTTCCAGCGTGGTCACGCCGTTGCCGTTGCCGGTCATGCGTTGGGCCGACACAAAACTGGGCGCCAGCCGTTGCGCGTCGGGCGCCAGCCGGTCGAGCAGCTGCCACGACGGTTGGAGCTGCAGCGCCGGTGGCTCGTCGGCCGGTGTTTGTGCGTGCGCCACGCCCGATGCCGTCAGCACCATGGCACCGGCGAGGCCGCCGCGCCGCACGGCCTGACGCACCGCAGCGGCGATCCGACCCAAGGCGGGCGCAGCAGAGGGGGTGTGGGGCTGGCGGGAGCGTTTCAAGGCAGACCTGGGCATCGTGGCGCGCGGGTGGGGTTGGCGGCCGTTTGTAGAATCGTCGCGGATTATCCTATGGCCGCGTGTGGTGCCCTTACCTGCGGCTGCCCCACTTTTTTTCACGCGCCATGTCCTCCTCTTCTATTGCCTGGTCCGATCCCCAACGCCAACAGGCCTTTGAGCGATGGTTGGCGCAGGTGGCGCTCGCCCATGGCCTGGCGCCCGAGACCCTGCGCGTGGCCTCTGCCGACGCGTCTTTTCGCCGCTACTTCCGCATCGATGATGCCCAGGGCGGCAGCCACATCGTCATGGACGCGCCACCCAGTGTTGAAAACAGCGAACCCTTTGTGCGCATCGCGCGGCTGCTGGCGTCGGCGGGCCTGAACGTGCCGCAAGTGCGGCAGTGGGACGAGACGCAGGGCTTCATGCTGCTCAGCGACCTGGGCAACAGCACCTTGCTGGAACACCTGGACCCGGAGCGCCCTGATGCGGCATTGCCCTGGTTTGGCCACGCCACCGACAGCCTGCTGCGTTTGCAGCAAGCCTCCCGCGCCGGTGTCTTGCCTGCCTACGACGAGGCTTTGCTGCGCCGCGAACTGCAGCTTTTTCCCGACTGGTACCTCGACAAACACAAAGGCGCGGTGCTGGACGACAAGGAGCGCCAGACCTTGTTGTCGGCCTTCGACCAAATCGTCAAGGTCAACCTGGCCGCGCCCCAGGTGTTTGTGCACCGCGACTTCATGCCCCGCAACCTGATGGCACCAGCGGGTGCGCCCGACGCCGACAGCGCCCGCGTGCTCGGTGTGCTGGATTTTCAGGACGCGGTTTATGGCCCCATCACCTACGACATCGCCAGCCTCATGCGCGACGCCTTCCTGAGCTGGGAAGAGCCTTTTGTCATCGACGTCACCGTGCGTTACTGGGAGAAGGCCCGCAAGACCGGCTTGCTGGACTTCGACGGCTGGAGCGAGGACTTCGGCGCTTTCTACCGCGCGGTGGAGTGGATGGGCCTGCAGCGCCACCTCAAGGTGGCCGGCATTTTTGCCCGTTTGACCCTGCGCGACGGCAAGCCCAAGTACTTGGCCGACACGCCGCGTTTTATCCAGTACATCCGCCACACCGCCAGCCGCTACCGCCAGCTCGGCCCACTGCTGCAAGTGATCGACCGGGTCGAGGGCCTGGAGGGCCTGAGCGGCTACGCTTTTGGGCGCGTTTGAGCCACCGCAGCCATGCCGCGTTTTTTTTGCCCTGCCG
Source organism: Hydrogenophaga atypica (assembly GCF_042665215.1). NCBI lineage: Bacteria > Pseudomonadati > Pseudomonadota > Betaproteobacteria > Burkholderiales > Comamonadaceae > Hydrogenophaga > Hydrogenophaga atypica. Next base: position 99,178 of record NZ_JBHTCA010000005.1, on the reverse strand, counting down.
ACCTGCACACCGGCGCCGAGTTGTTGCTGCCCTCTGGGGCCGCACGGCATGTGCAGGTGCTGCGCCTGCAGCCTGGCGATGACATCACCTTGTTCAACGGCCACGGAGGCGAATTTCAGGCCCGCGTGGTGCGCATGGGACGCAGCGACGTGGTGGTGCAGGTGGGCGCCCACCACGCGGTCGAACGTGCGCCTGCGCGCCCGGTGACCTTGGCCATAGGCATGCCTGCCAATGAGCGCATGGACTGGCTGGTGGAGAAGGCCACCGAACTGGGTGTGGCCCACATACAGCCGCTGCTGACCGAGCGCTGTGTGCTGCGGCTCAAGGGTGAGCGCGCTGAGAAAAAAGTGGCGCACTGGCAGGCGGTGGCCGAAGCCGCCTGTGAGCAGTCAGGCCGCAACCGCGTGCCCCTGGTGGCGCCGGTGCGCGAACTGCCGGCCTGGCTGGCGACCTTGCCAGCAGCGGGGGACCGCTGGGTGTTGTCCTTGCGCGATGGGGTGCGCCCGGCGTCCACCCTGTTGGCCGCACAACCGGCATCGTTGTGTGTGGCGCTGGGGCCCGAGGGCGGCCTCAGCACCAGCGAGGAGGACCGGCTGTTGGCAGCCGGTTTTGTGCCGGCCAGCCTGGGGCCGGCGGTGCTGCGGTCTGAGACGGCGGCCCTGGCGGCGCTGGTGTTGGCCAGCGCCTGATCCCGCCCGCCTTCAGCGCCGGGCGTACACGGCCGATGGGTGGGTGTACACCAAGTCGAGTGGGTAGCGGCGCCCAGCGTGGTGGTCCAGCACACACTGCAGCAGCACCGGCGTGCGGTGGCGTGGCGCGCTGGCACGCACCTCGTCAAGTGTCATCCAGACCGTGCGCACGATGCCGCTGTCGAGTGCCCGTCCGGCTTCGAACGTGCCCAACTCGCCGCTGAAGGCCAGCCGCAGGTAGGTGATGCCTTGAGGCTGCGCGGGTGTGGCGGCTGCGTGGGTGAGGTACAGGCCCACCAGTGCCGTGGGCGTGAAGTGGTGGGCCGTTTCTTCCAGCGCCTCGCGCGCGCAACCATCTTCAGGCCGCTCGCCGGGGTCGAGGTGTCCGGCCGGGTTGTTCAGCCGCAAGCCGTCGGGGGTGTGTTCCTCCACCAGCAGGTAGCGGCGATCGCGTTCGATCACCGCCGCCACGGTGACGTGGGGTTTCCAGCGTTCTGTCATGCGCCCGGATTATCCGGGTCGTCTGCTGGCACGGGGTCGAGCCCGGCCTGAGGCAGCAACAAGGCAAAGCGGCAACCCTGGCCGGTGTCGCTGGTCAGGGTGACCTGGCCACCATGGCGCACGGCCACGGTTTTGACGAAGGGCAGTCCCAGGCCCGTGCCCTCCGTGCGAATGCCTTGCTGCACGCGGTAAAACGGCCGGAACAGGTGCACCTGCGCCTCGCGCGAGATGCCCGGACCTTCGTCCTGAATCCACACTTCCCAGAATGTGCCTTGGGCCTGGACGCCACAGCGCACGCGGGTGCCTTCGGGCGAATACTTGATGGCATTGCCCACCAGGTTGGCCAGCGCGCGCGCGAACAGCTCGCGGTCCACCAGGCTCTCCTTGAGGTCGTGTGGTCCGACGAACTCCAGTTTGATGCGCTTGGCCTGCGAGGGCTCCCAGGCGTCGTCCATGGCTTCACTGAGCAGGTCGTTGAGGTTGTACGCCTCCAGCTCGTAGTCGCGCGATTGCGCGCGCACCAGGTTGATGAAGTCATCCGACAAGGCGAGCGCCTTGCGCGCATGGCGCTCGATGCGGTCCTGGAACTGCGCCGGGCTCATGGCCTCGGGGTCTTGTCGCAGCAGATCCACCAAGGTCAGGATGGCCGACTGTGGCGAGCGCATGTCGTGGCTCAGAAAGTGCATCGCGTCATCGCGCTGGCGCTGTTCGGTGCGCATCCGGGTCACGTCCACCAGGCTCAGAATCCAGCCCGTGTGCACGCCGCTCGCGCTGAAGGACGGTGCCCATTTCACCAGCAGATCGCGCCCTCGGCGGTCGAGTGCTTCCAGCGACCCGGGCTCCAGCGTGGCGTGGCGCAGGTGGTCGGCGAGGTGGTGGGGCAGGCCCTCGCGGCTGACCAGGTCGTCGGTCAGGCGGTGCAGTGGGCGCCCGCTGAGGTCTTGTTCGTGGTGCGCGTTGAAATGGCGTGCGGCGGCGGCGTTGGCCAGGGCGATGTGCAGGTCGGTGTCGCACACCAGCGTCGCATCGGGCAAGCCGTTGAGGCTGTCGCTGACAAAGCGGTGCAGGTCGCGCAGCTGGTGGGTCACGCTGGTCAGGGCTTCGATGCGGCGGTCGAGGAAGTCGCCGCGCGATGACCGCCGGCGCGACGACAAGGGCAGACCGAGGCCGCTGTTTTGAAAGTGCCGGTACTCGGCCACCAGGTAGCGGGTGGCGGCATCCATGCGGCGCCAGCTCCACAACACGTAGGACATGGCCAGCCCAAGCGCACCGGCCACCGGCCCCAGTTGCACCTGCAGCCACAAACCGCTGACCACTGTGGCCATTGCCATCAAGGCCATCAGGCCGACGCACAGCAACAGCCCGGCCAGTGGCGAGGTGAACGCCAATGCGGACAGCGCCAGCAGCACCGGCAGGATGTTGAACAAGGTGTTGACCCAGGCGGGGGCTTGCACCAGGGTCAGGTTCTGCAACAACGCGTCCACCAGGTTGGCGGTGATTTCCACACCGGGCATGAGGCGCTGTGCGTCGGTGACCGGCGTGGCGTACAGGTCTCCGATGCCGGTGGCGGTGGCGCCCACCAGCACCAGCTTGCCGCGAAAGGTCTCGGGTGGTACCGTGCCGTCGAGCACGTCCACGTAGGCGTAACGCTGAAAGCTGCCGGGTGGCCCGGCAAAGGCGATGTTGATTGGGTGGCTGCGCTGCCACGCCAGCACCTGGCGCGACACGGGGTCGAGCGTGCTGGGCTCCACCGTGGGCGAGCCGGGCAGCGCCTTGTCAAGCGGCCAGTGGCCGCCGAGCCGCAACAGGTCCACACCAAAGTGGTTCCACCACAAGGGGTCTTGGCCTTCGCGCAGATAGACCTGTCGGGCCACGCCGTCTTCGTCCACCGGCAGGTGCACATGCCCGATGGCGGCCGCCTGTTTGGCAAACCCGATCAGCGGTTGCACCGCGACCGCCTGCCCGCCCATGTTCTGCATCATCATGGGCAACACGACCTTGCCACTGTGTTGCAGTGCCTGGGCGAGGTGGTGGTCGTTTTCGGGTTGCCGCGAATCGGACTCGGAGAGCAGCAGGTCCAGGCCAATGGCCGCCGGCTCGCCGGCGCTGATGCGTTCGATCAGCCCGGCATGCAAGGTGCGTGGCCATGGCCAACGGCCCAGCGTGGCGATGCTTTTGTCGTCTATGCCCACCAGCACCACCGGGCTTTGCGACACGTCGCGCGGCAACATGCGAACCAGCGCGTCCTGCAGCAGCCGGTCGGCGCGGGCCAGCAGACTGGTGTGCTGCAGGCCCACGATCACGAGCAACACGGCCGCTGTCATGAGCAGCCATTCGCCCCAGCGCACGTGGCGGTAAGACCGGCGCTCGGGCATGGAAGGGTTCAACGAGGCTGTTGCAGCGGGCTGTTGCCCGTGCCAATCGTGTTGTCACCACTCCTCACCGGCTGGTTATCCTCTGTGCGCAATCCGGTGTTGTTCGGTGTCACACGGTGCACGGCCGACAGCCGGCTGGTGCGGCCTTGCGCATCGCGGCTTTGCCAGCGCAGGTAAACGTCTTGCGCACCGGCGGGCAAGGCCACCTGGCTGCCGCTCAGCCAATCGTCGCTCAGCACGCGGGTGAAGCCGGCATCGGCGGCCAGTTGGACGCGGTAGCTCAACCCACGCCGAGGCGACCAGAAGGTGGTTTCGGCGTCCGTGCCGGCGGTTGACGCGTCTGCACTCACCACAAAAGCGCTCGGAAGACTGAACGGCCCTTGTCCGGCGGGGGTGCCGGCCGCCAGGCTGGCCACACGCCAGTGGTAGCTGCCTGGTGGCAACTGGGCCACATGCTCGCAACGGTCGGGCCGGGTGACGTCCACCAGTGGCTGCTTGAAAGACGTGTCGCTGGCGACCTGGATGCGGTAGCCAGCCACGTCGAGCAACTCCGTGCAACGCAGCGTCAGGCCGGAACCGCTGACGGTCGTGCCTGCGGCTGGCTGGCGGAACAGGGGCGCGGCCGGCGTGGCGTGCACCTGGAAATGGTGCTCGGCGGCTTGGCCCAACAGCCCCAGTGTGTCCAGGCCTTGAACGGTCAAGGTGTACTGGCCATCGTCCAGTGCTTGCCACAACACGGCGGGGTCGGTCACCCAAGCTTCGCGCAACACGGCACCCGGTGTGTCGGACCGCAGCACCCGCGCGCGGTAGGCCCGGGCTTGTGGCTGCGTTGGCAGGGCAAACGACACAAACTCGCCATCGTCCCAGGCGGTGGGCAGGGCCGACAGATCGGCTGCGGGCAACAGCGCGCCGCGTTGCAGGCCGCCTGTGGTGCCGACCCGCGCGCCGTCGCCGGCTGCCAGGGTGGTGGTCTGCCGGCGGTTGAGCAGGGACCGCACCGCGACCTTGCCAGAAGCGACTTCGCTGGTGGCCTCGTTGGGCGAGACCGACACGCCAAAACGCGTGCCACGGACGCTGGCCACCGCCATGGGGGTGTGAACGTCAAAACGGGTTTGTGGATGCTGCCGGGGCACCACGTCGCTTTCCACCCGTCCCGACAGCATGCGGATCACGGTGTGGCTTTGTTGTGTGCCGTCGTCACGGCGCAACCGCTCCAGCCGCGCGGTGGCGCCCGATGACAAGCCAAATGCCGATCCATCGGCGAGCTTCAGGCGCACAAAGGCCTTGTCGCGCACTTCGATCAGGGTGCCTTCCGGCACCGTGGTGCCGGTGCGCAGCGTGCCGACCTGCTGGCCGTCTGGCCCGGTGGCCAGCACCTCACCTTGCACAAACACCACCGATGCGTTGGCCACAGGCAAGGCCGCAGCACCCGCAGGAACCTTCAGCACCTGGCCGATGCGCAACTGGTGCGGGTTGGCCAGACGGTTGGCGTTTTGCAGCACACGCCACTGGGTGGCCTCACCGGTGTGTTGTTCGGCGATGGACCACAGCGTGTCACCGGCAACGACGCGATGTTGGGTGTCCGCCAGCGCGGGCCAGGCTGTGGCCACCAACAGCGTGGCCACAGCACCTTGGCAGGCGCTGCGTTTCAACCAGGCATCAGGCTTGCGACTGGGCAAGTTGGGCGTCGGCTTCATAGTCTTCGTTCCCTATCGATTCCAGCCGGTAGCCTTGGCCGTACACGGCGCTGAGGCGGTAGCCGTTTTCTGGCCGCAGGTTGAGCACGCTGCGGATGCGCGAAATGTGGGTGTCCAGCGAGCGCGACATCAGCTCGGTGCCCGGCGGGTTGGACGAGCCCCAGAGGCTTTCCAGCAAGTGGCGGCGCGACAACAGCCGGCCTTTGTTGCGGAACAGGAACAGGGCGATGTCGAATTCCTTCTGGGTCAGCGACACCGCCTTGCCGTCGATTTCCAGCCGGCGGCCGATGGGCATGAATTTGTAGCGGCCCCACACCTGTTCGGTGGGCAAGGGCTCGGCGTACACGCGGCGCAGCAGCGCCTGCACCCGCGCCACCAGCTCGCCCACGCGCATGGGCTTGATCATGAAATCGTCGGCGCCGCAGGACAGGCCTTCGACAATGTCACGCTCCTCACGGCGGTTGGTGAGAAACAGGATCGGGATGCGTTCCGTCAGGTTGTCCCGGATCCATTGGACAATTTCAGGCCCCGACATGTCGGGCAGGGACCAGTCCAGGACCAGCAGGTCATAGGACTCCCGTCGCAATTCCCGCAACAGGCTGTCTCCATCCTGAAAAACGTGGCAGTCGTGACCGACCGCCTGCAACGTGTATTTCGTCAACTCCAATTGGTCGACGTCATCGTCTAGTGCAGCGACTCGCATGTGATTTTCTCTCCCCTACCGTGCGCGATTGTGAATATTTTGTTCGCGCCGTGCCATAAATTTTAACGATATCACCTGTTTTTGTGTGAAAGGGCAGGGTGAACAATTGTCAATTCATGGTGCGCAATTTTGAACATTGACGGGCCGATGTGACCTCTGGCCAGTGAGGCCGAGCCAGTAAGTTAGCATTCAGGTTCAACTCTCCAACTGGAGGAGACACACGCTCATTGGCATATCGACCAAGGTGGAGCGCGAGGCCGCCGGCATGATCGGCGGTTTTCTGTTGGTGCTCGACCTTCCCGTTGCTTTCAATCGGCCTCCCCTTTTGTTTTGAGGATCTCTCTATGACTTCTGGCGCATCCACAGAGACAGCCGCAGCCGGCGCGGCCGCCACCGCCGTGCAACGCATTGGTGTGCCCCGCGAAATCTTTCCGGGGGAAAAACGGGTGGCCACCGTGCCCGATGTGGTGGCCAAGCTGATCAAGCTGGGCTTCCAGGTGGTGGTGCAGCGTGGCGCCGGTGATCTGGCCAACCTCAGCGATGACGACTACCGCGCGGCCGGTGCCAGCATCGTGCCCACGGAGGCAGACCTCTGGAACGGCAGCGACATCGTCTTCAAGGTCCGCCCGCCGACCTCTGACGAGGTGGCGCTGATGCACGCAGGGCAGACCCTGATCGGCTTTGTCTGGCCGGCCCAGAGCCCTGACCTGATGCAGCAGCTTGCCGCCAGCAAAGTGACGGTGCTGGCCATCGATGCGTTGCCGCGCACGCTCAGCCGCGCGCAGAAGATGGACGCGCTGACCTCGATGGCGGGCGTCAGTGGTTACCGCGCCGTGGTCGAGGCGGCCAACGCGTTCGGCCGTTTCTTCAATGGCCAGATCACCGCCGCCGGCAAGGTGCCGCCGGCCAAGGTGTTCATCGCAGGTGCCGGTGTGGCGGGGCTGGCCGCCATCGGTGCGGCCGCCAGCCTGGGCGCCATCGTGCGCGCCAACGACACCCGCGCCGAGGTGGCCGACCAGGTTGTTTCGCTGGGCGGTGAGTTCGTGAAGGTGGACTACGAGGAAGAAGGCTCGGGTGGTGGCGGCTACGCCAAGGTCATGAGCGAAGGCTTCCAGGCCGCGCAGCGCGAGATGTACGCAAAGCAGGCGCGTGAGGTGGACATCATCATCACCACCGCGCTCATTCCCGGCAAGCCGGCACCCAAGCTCATCACTGCCGAGATGGTGCAGAGCATGAAGCCGGGCAGTGTGATCGTGGACATGGCGGCCGAACAAGGCGGCAACTGCGAACTCACCGTGCCTGGCGAAGCGGTGGTGCGCCACGGCGTCACCATCGTCGGCTACACCGACCTGGCTTCGCGCATGGCGCTGCAATCGTCCACGCTGTACGCGACCAACCTGTTCCGCCTTAGCGAAGAACTGTGCAAGACCAAGGACGGCGTGATCAACGTCAACATGGCGGACGACGCCATCCGTGGCCTGACGGTGATCAAAGACGGGGAAATCACCTGGCCGGCGCCGCCAATGGCTGCCGCCCCCAAGCCGCCGGCCAAGCCCGCCGTGGCCGCGCCCAAGGCGCCGGCCCATGGCCATGGGCCCGGTGAACCGATGTCGGCCAAGAGCCTGGCCATGGTGTTTGGTTTGGGTGCCGTGTTGTTCGCGCTGGTGGGCATGTACGCGCCGGCCTCCTTTCTGTCGCACTTCACGGTCTTCGTGCTGGCGTGCTTCGTGGGCTACATGGTGGTGTGGAACGTCACACCTTCGCTGCACACGCCGCTGATGAGCGTGACCAACGCCATCAGCTCCATCATCGCCATTGGGGCCCTGGTGCAGGTGGCACCGCCACTGGACGCGGCCGGTGCCGCCGACAGGCCCAACACACTGATCCTGGGCTGCGCCGTGTTGGCGCTGGTGCTCACCGCGATCAACATGTTCGGCGGCTTTGCCGTCACCCGCCGCATGCTGGCGATGTTCCGCAAATAAGAAGAGGACCGATCCCATGACCTCCAGTCTGGCCACCATGGCCTACATCGGCGCCACCATCCTGTTCATCCTCAGCCTGGGCGGCCTGTCCAACCCCGAAACCGCCCGCCGCGGCAACCTGTTCGGCATGGTCGGCATGACCATCGCCGTGCTGGCCACCGTGCTCGGTCCGCGTGTGACCGCCGCTGGCATTCCCTACATCGTTGGCGCGCTGGTCGTCGGCGGGGCCATTGGTCTCTTCGCCGCCAAAAAGGTGCAGATGACACAAATGCCCGAGTTGGTCGCGCTCATGCACAGCCTGGTGGGCCTGGCGGCCTGTCTGGTGGGCTTTGCCAGCTATGTGGACACATCCACCGTGTTCGCCACCCCGGCCGAAAAAGCCATCCATGAGATGGAGATCTACGTCGGCATCCTGATCGGCGCGGTCACCTTCTCGGGCTCCATCATCGCCTTCGGCAAGCTCAGCGGGCGCATCGGTGGCAAGCCGCTGCTGCTGCCAGCGCGCCACTGGCTCAACCTGGCCGGCCTGTTGGTGGTCATCTGGTTTGGCCGAGCCTTCCTGCATGCCCACGACATCCAGGCCGGCATGATGCCGCTGCTGGTGATGACCGTGATCGCGCTGCTGTTCGGCATGCACATGGTGATGGCCATCGGTGGTGCCGACATGCCGGTGGTGGTGTCCATGCTCAACAGCTACTCGGGCTGGGCGGCGGCGGCCACCGGCTTCATGCTCAGCAACGATTTGCTGATCGTGGTGGGCGCGCTGGTGGGATCTTCGGGCGCGATCCTGAGCTACATCATGTGCCGCGCCATGAACCGCAACTTCATCAGCGTGATCGCCGGGGGCTTCGGTGGCGGTGCCCCCGCACCCAAGGCAGCCGCAGGCGCCGCAGCCGAGCCGCAGGGCGAGGTGACACCGGTCAGCGCGGTGGAAACGGCCGAGATGCTGCGCGAAGCCAAAAACGTGGTCATCGTGCCCGGCTACGGCATGGCCGTGGCCCAGGCCCAGCACACGGTGTTCGAAATCACCAAGCTGCTGCGCGAGAAGGGCGTGAACGTGCGCTTCGGCATCCACCCGGTGGCGGGTCGCATGCCCGGCCACATGAACGTTCTGTTGGCCGAGGCCAAGGTGCCCTACGACATCGTGCTGGAAATGGACGAGATCAACGAGGACTTCCCCGACACCGACGTGACCATGGTGATTGGCGCCAACGACATCGTGAACCCGGCCGCGCAGGACGACCCCACCAGCCCCATCGCCGGCATGCCGGTGCTTGAAGTGTGGAAGGCCCGCACCAGCATCGTGATGAAGCGCAGCATGGCCAGCGGCTACGCCGGCGTGGACAACCCGCTGTTCTACAAAGAGAACAACCGCATGCTGTTTGGCGATGCCAAGAAGATGCTGGACGAGGTGCTGGGGGCGTTGCGGGCCTGACCGGGCTCCGCCCGCTTTGGTCACGCAGGAGCCTTCGGGCTCCTTTTTTGTGCCGTTTTTAGACAGGCGTATCGGTTCGGCGTAGGGGAAAAACACGAAGCCTGACGTCCGACTGACGCGGCACAATGTGGCGAGTGGCTTGGCACAACACGGGTTGTGTCGCCTGTTTTTTTACATCAACTGATTCGGAGACTTCATGCCTTCCTCGACCCAAGAGCGCCCCTGGCTGTCGGCTTACCCCGAGGGGGTGCCTGCTGATGTGGATGTGGCGCAGTACGGCTCGCTGGTGGCGCTGATGGAGGAGAGCTTCCAGAAGTACGCCAGCCGCACGGCCTACCACTTCATGGGCAAGGACTTCAGCTATGCGCAGACCGACAGCCTGTCGGTGGCCTTCGGTGCTTACCTGCAGGGCCTGGGCCTGGTCAAGGGTGACCGTGTGGCCATCATGATGCCCAACGTGCCGCAATACCCTGTGGTGGTGGCGGCGGTGTTGCGTGCGGGTTTTGTGGTGGTGAACGTCAACCCGCTCTACACGCCGCGCGAGCTGGAACATCAGCTCAAGGACTCGGGCTCCAAAGCCATCGTCATCATCGAAAACTTCGCCAACACGCTGGAGCAGTGCATCGCCGCCACGCCGGTGAAACACGTGGTGCTTTGCGCCATGGGCGACATGCTGGGCTTGCTCAAGGGCGCCATCGTCAATTACGTGGTGCGCAACGTGAAGAAGATGGTGCCGGCTTTCAGCCTGCCCCAGGCGGTGCGCTTCAACGACGCGGTGGCCAAGGGCACACGTGGCACGCTCAAGCGGCCCGAGACCAAAGCCGACGATGTGGCTGTGCTGCAGTACACCGGCGGCACCACCGGCGTGAGCAAAGGCGCGGTGCTGCTGCACCGCAACGTCATCGCCAACGTGTTGCAGTCCGAAGCCTGGAACAGCCCGGTGATGACCAAGGTGCCTTCGGGCGAGCAGATCACCACCGTGTGCGCCCTGCCCCTGTACCACATCTTCGCCTTCACCGTCTGCATGATGCTGAGCATGCGCAACGGCGGCAAGGTGCTGCTCATCCCCAACCCGCGCGATCTCCCGGCCGTGCTCAAGGAGCTGTCCAAGCACACCTTCCACAGCTTCCCGGCGGTCAACACCTTGTTCAACGGCCTGGCCAACCACTCCGATTTCGGCACCGTCAACTGGAAGAACCTCAAGGTCTCGCTGGGCGGTGGCATGGCGGTGCAGGGCGCTGTGGCCAAGTTGTGGCTGGAGAAAACCGGCTGCCCCATTTGCGAGGGCTATGGCCTGTCGGAAACCAGCCCCTCGGCCAGTTGCAACCCGGTCACCAGCACCGACTTCACCGGCACCATCGGCGTGCCCATTCCCGGCACCTACATGAAGTGTCTGGACGACGAAGGGCACGACGTGCCCATGGGCCAACCCGGCGAGATCGCGATCAAGGGCCCGCAGGTCATGGCCGGCTACTGGCAACGCCCCGATGAAACCGCCAAGGTCATGACACCCGACGGTTTCTTCAAGACCGGCGACGTGGGCGTGATGGACGAGCGCGGTTATTTCAAAATCGTGGACCGCAAAAAGGACATGGTGCTGGTCAGCGGTTTCAACGTCTACCCCAACGAGGTGGAAGACGTGGTGGCCAAAATGGACGGCGTGCTCGAATGCGCCGTGGTGGGTGTGCCCGACGACAAATCGGGCGAGGCCGTCAAACTGGTCATTGTGAAAAAGAGCGATGCCCTGACCGAACAGATGGTGCGCGAGTTCTGCAAGGCCAACCTCACTGGCTACAAACAGCCCAAGGTGGTGGAGTTCCGCACCGAACTGCCCAAGACGCCGGTGGGCAAGATCCTGCGCCGCGAATTGCGCGACAAGAAGTGATGTGGCGCTTGCGCTGAGTCAAACAACCGCCCGCGTGGCGGTTGTGCATTTCAGCGCTTCCATCGCACAATGCCAGCGCCACGGCTTTCACCGGGGCGCTGTTTTTTTGTGAGGCACCGCCATGGGACAACACATTGCCATCGTCAGCGCGCTGCACGCCGAACTGGCCGAAGTGCTCACGCTCATGCCCGACGAACACAAGCGCACCGTGGGTGGGCGCACCTTCTGGAGCGGGCACCTGCACGGCCACGAGGTGGTGGCCACACTCAGCGGCATGGGCAAGGTGGCGGCGGCGGCCACCACCACCTTGTTGATCGACCACTTCAAAGCCGAGCAGGTGATCTTCACCGGGGTGGCCGGCGGCCTGGCTCTGGGCGTGGAGGTGGGCGACGTGGTGGTGGGCAACGGTTTTGTGCAACACGACATGGATGTGTCGCCGCTGTTTCCGCGTTTTGAGCTGCCGGGCCAAGGCATCACCCGCCTGCCGGCCGACGGTGTGCTCACCCAGGTGCTCAAAGAGGCGGCCGAAGACGCCGTGACCTGGTTGCCCAAGCTGCTGGATGCGACCACGCTGGCCAGCCTCGGTCTGCACCGGCCTTCGGTGCACCAGGGGCTGATCGTCAGCGGGGACCGTTTTGTGTCGAGCAACACCGAGTGCGAGGCGCTGCGCGCCGCCCTGCCCGAGGCCCTGGCGGTGGACATGGAGAGCGCCGCCGTGGCCCAGGTGTGCCGCGATTTTGGCGTCGGCTTTGGGGCGGTGCGCACCATCTCCGACCGGGCCGACAACGAGGCCCATGTCGATTTCCCGAGGTTTCTGGAGCAGGTCGCGCGGCACTACAGCGCACGCATCATCCGCAAGGCGCTCAACCTGCTCTGACGACGGGGTCAGCGCTTTTTGTGCGCGGCAGAGACAGGCGTCAGAGCCTGGCGCAGCCGGTCTTCGCGCGCCGGCACCTCGGCGCTCAACGCATCTTCCACGTGGCCGATGTGGGCCAGCATGCGCGCACGTGCCAAGGGCAGGTCGCCGGCCTCCAGCGCCTCGACGATGGCAGCGTGTTCGTCACATGACTGACGCGCATCGTGTGTGGACTGGTAGAGCGTGGCCGCCAGCGTGGTGCGGGCGGTGAGATCGCGCAGCACATCGCACAACAAGCGGTGGCCGAGGTTTTCGGCCAGGCACACGTGGAAATCCGCCAGCAAAAAGGCGCGCGTGGCGGCATTGGTGCCTTGTATGGCCTGACGCTCCTGGTCGATGTGTCGGCGCAGGGCCAGCGCCACCGATTGGAGCGAACGGCCTTCCTCCGGCACCACATCCGGCTGGCTCAGGATGCCCGACTCCACGATGCGCCGCGCGGCAAAGGCGTCCCGAGCTTCTGCCACCGAAGGTTCGACCACGTACCACCCACGGCGAGGCCTCACCTCCACAAAACCCCTGGCCTGCAATTGCATCAACGCTTCGCGCACCATGGTGCGGCTGACTTGAAACAGGTCAGCCAACTCCTGTTCGCCCAAACGCGCACCCGGTGCGAGCTGCTGGGCCAAGATTGATTCAACAACGCGTTGGGCGATTTCGTTCTGGGTGGTCATGACCATCGAACTGTACGCGCAGCGCCTTGCTGCATCTTGACCGGGCCTCAATCCAGCACGGGCGGTTGGCGGCCATCCAGCACCGCGTGCGCCGTGTCGCGGTCGATGTCACCTTCCCAAGCCGCCACCACCACCGTGGCCACGCAGTTGCCGATCAGGTTGCCCAGGGCGCGGGCGATGCCCATGAACCAGTCGATGGACAGCACCAGCACCAGGCCGATGGCCGGGATGGCGGGAATCGCCTGCAGCGTGGCCGCCAGCACCACGATGGCCGAACCCGGCACGCCGTGCGCGCCCTTGGAGGTGACCAGCGAGATGGCCAGGATGGTCATCAGGTCGGTCATGGAAATGGGCGTGTTGGTGGCCTGCGCAATGAAGACCGCCGCCAGCGTGATGTAGATGGAGAAGGCATCGAGGTTGAAGGAGTAGCCGGTGGGGATCACCAGGCCCACGGTCGAGTCCTTGATGCCCATGCCACGCAGCTTGGCCATGATCTGCGGCAGCACGCTGTCCGACGAGGTGGTGGCAAACACCACCGCCAACTCTTCACGCAGGTAGCGCAGCAGCTTGAATATGCTGAAGCCGGCCAGGCGCATGATCAGGCCCAGGATGCCAAAGACGAAGACGATCACCGCCGCGTAGAACAGCACCACCAACATGCCCAGCTGCTTGAGTGAGCCCAGGCCGTATTTGCCCACGGTGAAGGCAATGGCACCCAGCACACCCAGCGGTGCCAGCTTGATGATGATGCCCATGATCTTGAACAGCACGTGCGAGAGCGTGTCGATGAAGTTGGCGACCGGTGCACCGCGCTCGCCCAGCATGGCCAACGCCACGCCGAACAGCACCGCAAACAACAGCACCTGCAACACGTCGCCGTTGGCAAAGGCGGCCACCACGGTGGTGGGGATGAGCTTCATCAGGAACTCCACCGTGCCGCCACTGGTGAGCTTGTCGGCGTTGCTGGCGTAGGCGCTCATGGCCTTGGCGTCCAGCGCGTTGGGGTCCACGTTCATGCCCACACCGGGCTGGAACCAGAAGGCCAACACCAGGCCCAGCACCAGGGCGATGGTGGTGACCACCTCAAAGTAGATCAGCGCCTTCACGCCAACACGTCCCACGCGCTTGAGGTCGCCCGCGCCAGCGATGCCATGCACCACCACGCAGAACACCAGCACCGGGATGATCATCTTGATGAGCTTGATGAAGCCGTCGCCCAGGGGCTTGAGCTTGATGGCGAATTCGGGCATCGCAAAACCCAAGGCGACACCCAGCAGCAGGGCCAGCAGGACCTGCCCAAACAAGGACTTAAAAAACTTCGGCATGGTGATTCCTCACTCCATTTCAGACATACAAAACTTGTATGCAAGAATGTAGGCAAGAAAGCGCGCCGATTGTTAAGGGCTTTCCCTAGGTGCGGCCAACCGTTGGTCGGCCGCATGGATGGGCTCTGTGGGTTCAGTGTTGCAGCACCCCACGCGCGATCACCGTGCGCTGGATCTCCGATGAACCTTCGTAGATGCGCATGATGCGGGCGTCGCGCACATAACGTTCCAGCGGCAGCTCGCGGGTGAAGCCATAGCCGCCGTGGATTTGCAGCGCTTCGTCGGTGATGAAAGCCGCCGCCTCGGAGGCGTAGAGCTTGCACATGGACGACTCCATCGAGTACGGCACCCCCGCCTGCCGCTTGGCGCAGGCCTGCAGCGTCAGCAGCCAGGCGGCTTCCAGCCGGGTTTTCATGTCGGCCAGCTTCCATTGGATGCCTTGTTTGGCGGCCAGCGGCTCGCCACCCACCTGGCGCTGGCGGGCCCAGTCCACGGCGGCGGCCAGCGCGGCCTCGCCGAGGCCCAGGCAGTTGGCGGCCACGTCCATGCGGCTGTTGTCCAGCACCTTCATGGCGGTGCGAAAGCCCGTGCCCTCATCGCCCAGGCGTTGTGTGGCCGGCACGCGGCAGTCCAGCGCCACCTCGAAGGCATGGCCGCCGCGTATGCCCATGAGCTTTTCGGGCGCGGAGATTTGCAGCCCGGGTGTGCCCTTGTCCACCACAAACGCGCTGATGCCCCGGTGTCCGGCTGCCGGGTCGGTCTTGGCATAGACGACGATGAAATCGGCCTCGCCCGCATTGGAGATGAAGTGTTTGGTGCCGCTGAGGTGGTAGTGGTCCCCCTCGCGCACCGCGCGCGTGGCCATGTCGGCGGGGTTGGAGCCAGCGCGCGGTTCCGTCAATGCAAAGGCACCCAGCTTGGCGCCACTTGCTGCGTCGGGCAGGTAGCGCTCGCGCAGCGCATCGTCGCCACCGATGAGGAGGGAGTCGGTGGCCAGGTAGTGCGCGCCGATCATGGACGCGGTGGCAGTACACGCCTGGGCGATGGCCGCCAGCGACAGCACCAGCGCGCTGGGCGTGGCGCCAGGGCCGCCCCAGCGCTCGGGCAGGTTCATGCCCATCACGCCCAGTTCGGCGAGCGCGGGCACGTAGCGCACGGTGGACAAGGCGGATTCATCCACCTCGTGCGCGTGAGGGGCCAGCTCGGCCTGGGCAAAGCGGGTGATGGCGTCGGCCAGGGCCTGGTCGTCGGGGTGGATGCCAAATCGGGGGGTCATGGGGTGCTCCAAAAAACAAATCAATGCCGTCAATGCCCGAAGGCGCCCAGCGCGCGCAGCTCGGCCACCTTGTCGGCGGCGAGGCCCAGCACACGTTGCAAAGTCACGTCGGTGTGTTCGCCAAGACGGGGGGCGCGTTGCACCGGCGCACGTTCGTAGGCCGAGAACTGCAGCGGTTGCGAGGGCAGGCGCAGGCCGGGCAGTTGCGGGTCGTCCACCGCCTGCAACACGCCACGGTGCTGGCTTTGGGGTGAGTTCAAGGCCTGCTCCACGTTCCAGATGGGCGCGGTGGGCACGGCGGCCGCTTCCAGGTGCGAGACGACCTGATCCACCGTCAACGCATCCGACCAGGCCTCGATGGCGGCCCGCAACGCGGGTTCGTTCAACGAGCGCAGCTCATCGGTGGCAAAACGGGGGTCGGTGGCAAGTGCCGGCTGGCCGATGACGGCACACAACTGCGCGAACAGCTTGTTGTTGAGCACGGCCAGCACGTAGTGGCCATCGGCCGCGGCGTACACGCCAAAGGGTGCCGAGAGCGGGTGGCGGTTGCCCACCCGCACCGGGTTGCGGCCGGTGAACAGGAAACGCGACACCGAGGTGGCGGTGAAGGCCAGCGTCGCGTCCAGCATGGCCACGTCCACGTGGGTGCCCTGGCCGTTGCGTTCGCGCCCCAGCAGCGCGGCCAGCACGCCCCAGCTGGCGAACAGACCGCTCACCACGTCCGACACCGCTTCGCCCACCAGCGTGGGCGGCCCGTCGGGCGAGCCCGTGGCTTCCATCAGCCCGCTCATGGCCTGCAGCACGATGTCGTAGGCCGGGCGGTGGGCGGCTGGCCCAGTTTGGCCGAAGCCGGAAATGCTGGCGTACACCACACGCGGGTTGCTGGCCTGGACCGCTGCGTAGCCGATGCCCAGCTTGTCGGCCACGCCGGGGCGGAAGTTCTCCACCACCACGTCGGCCGTGGCACACAGCTCGCGCGCCAACGCCTGGGCGTCGGGCAACTTGAGGTCCAGCACCACGCTGTGTTTGTTGCGGTTCATCACGTTGAACAAGGCGCTTTCGCCGTTGCGCATGGGGCCAATGGCGCGGTAGTCGTCGCCTTGTGGCGGCTCCACCTTGATGACTTCGGCACCCAGGTCGGCCAACAGGGCGGTGCAGAAAGGGCCGGACAACACGCGGGTGAAGTCCACGATGCGCAAGCCCGCGAGTGGGCCAGTGGGAAGGGGGTGTTCAGCAGACATGCAGCCATGCTAGGGCGATGGCTGCATCAAGGAAAATACAGAGTTTTGAATCATTGCATCAACAAAACAGATTCAACCATGCTCCACGTCTCCCTGCGCCAACTCAGCTACTTTGTGGCCGCGGCCCGCCATGGCAGCACCTTGCAGGCGGCGTTGGCCCTGCACGTCTCGCAGCCGTCCATTTCGCACGCCATCGCCACCTTGGAAGCGCACTGGGGTGAAAAACTGTTCCACCGCATCCACGCGCAGGGGCTGGAGCTGACCACGGCAGGCGCGCGCCGCAGCGCCCTGGCGCAAGCCCTGCTGACGCAGGCGGAGGCGCTGGACGCACCTGCTGGGCAGGGCGTGTCGGGCAGTTTGTGTGTGGCCGGCCTGTCCACGCTGGCCCCCATGCACCTGCCAGCCCTCATGCGGCGCTTCAGTCAAAGGTTTCCCCAGGTCGAGCTGCGCTTGGGCGAGGGCGACACCGAAACCCTGCTGGCGCGGCTGGAGCGCGGCACCCTGGACCTGGCCCTGCTGTACGACATGGGCCTGCAGCGCGCGGTGGCGTTGCACGAGGTGGGCGCGCAGGCGCCTTACGTGCTGATGCCGGTGGGCCACGCGCTGGCCAAGCGCGCCTCGGTGGCCTTGCGCGAACTGGCCGATGAACCCCTGGTGCTGATCGATCTGCCTCACAGCCGGCAGTATTTCCTGTCGCTGCTGGCGCATGCCGGGGTGCGGCCGCAGGTGGTGATGGAGAGCGGGTCGCTGGAGATGGTGCGCGCGCTGGTGGCGCACGGGCATGGGATTTCTTTGCTGACCACACGGCCCAGCCGCGATGTCAGCTACGACGGCCGGCGCCTGGTGTGCAAACCGCTGTCAGGCAAGGTGCCGCCGCAGCGGCTGGTGTTGGCCGCCGCCGCTTCGGTGCCGCTCAGTCCTGCCGCAGAAGCCTTTGTGCAGGTGGCGCGTGAGCACCTGGCGGCGGCGGGCTGAGAGGCGTCAGCGGCGTTCCACAAACGCCAGCACGGCATCCAACATGCGGCGCACCGTGGGCTGGATGCCCGCCGCCACGTCGGGTAGATAGTCAAAAGGCTGGCGCTCCATCATGTAGGACGCCTGCGTCATCTCCAGCTGCACCGCATGGATGCCCTGTGCCGGCTTGCCGTGCTGGCGGGTGATGTGGCCGCCTTTGAAGCGACCGTTGAGCACGGCGGTGTAGCCGGTGGCCTCGCGGCCGATGGTCAGCAACTGCGCGGCCAGCGCGGGGTCGCAACTGGCGCCGTCGGCCGTGCCCAGGTTGAGGTCGGGCAGACGGCCTTCAAAAAAGCGCGGCAGCACCGAGCGGATGGAGTGCGCGTCCCACAGCGCCGCCACACCGTGTTGGGCTTTCAGGCGCGCCAGCTCTTCGGCGAGCTTCGCGTGGTAGGGGTGCCAGATGGCGTCGCGGCGCGCGGCGATTTCCGCTTCGGTCGGATGATCTGCCGGGTCGCGGTACAGCGGCGTGTCGTCGAAGGTATCCACCGGGCACAGGCCGGTCACGCTCTGGCCGGGGTAGAGGCTGGCGCCATCGGGCGGGCGGTTGAGGTCGATCACGTACCGCGAGTGTGTGGCCACCAGCACCGAGGCGCCCAGCGCATCAGCAAAGTCGTACAGGCGCTCCAGGTGCCAGTCGGTGTCGGGCACACCCTGGGCCTCGTCGGTCAGGCGCGCGGCCAGGGCGGGCGGCACATGCGTGCCCACGTGGGGCATGGAAATGAGCAGCGGGCGCGAGCCCTGGCGGAAGTGGAACGGCGGCTCGGTGGTGTTGAAGCGAACGGCAGGGCTCATGCTTGGGTGTTCTCCAGCAGTTGGCGGCGCGCGGTGTTGAAAGCGGCGCGCGCGGAATGGTTCAAGGCATGCCGGCCCGCCGACACCCGCGCTTGCCCACCCACCCACACCTCGGCGATGGCCGACTGGCGGTGGCTGGCAAACACGTGAGCCGACAACATGGCATCGGCCGTGGGCAGGCCTTGCAGCAAGGGGTGCTCGGCGTCCAACACCACCAGGTCGGCTTGTTGGCCCACGGCCAGGCCGGCCACGGCGCGGCCGCTGGCCTGGGCGCCACCGGCCACGGCATCAAGTGTCATGGCGGTGGCCACATAGGCGTGGCGGTCGCCCGCCAGCACATTGCGCTGGCGGGTGGCCAGGCGCTGGCTGTATTCGAGCATGAGCAGCTCTTCGGCTGCGTTCACGGTGGCGTGGCTGTCCGAGCCCACGCCCCAGTGGCCACGGCCCGCACGCCACTGCGCCATGTCAAAGATGCCGTCGCCCAGGTTGGCTTCGGTGGTGGGGCACAGGCCGGCCACGGCGCCAGTTTGCGCGGCGCGGCGGTATTCGTCGGCGTCCATGTGGGTGGCGTGCACCAGGCACCAGCGCGCATCCACGGGTGCGTGGTTCAGCAGCCACTGCACCGGGCGCTGACCGCTCCAGGCCAGGCAGGCGTCCACCTCGCCGGTCTGTTCGGCGATGTGGATGTGGATGGGGGCGGTGGCGTCGAGCGCCGTCAAACCGTCAACGGCTTCGCGCAGCGCCTCGGGCGGCACGGCGCGCAGCGAATGGGGCGCGAGGCCCAGGCGTGCGCCTTGGGCGTCGCACAGCGGCTTGAGCGCTTGCAGCAGCGCCAGCATGTTGTCGGTGTGGCGGATGAAGCGGCGTTGGCCGGCGCTGGGCGGCGTGCCACCAAAGCCACTGGTTTGGTACAGCACCGGCAGCAGGGTGAGGCCGATGCCGGCGTTTTGCGCGGCGCGCAGCAGGCACAGCGAGAGCTCGCGGTCGTCGGCGTAGGGCCGACCATCGGCTGCGTGGTGCACGTAGTGGAACTCGCACACGCTGGTGTAGCCGGCTTCCAGCATCTCCACGTACAGGCCGGTGGCGATGGCGGTGAGCTGCTCGGGCGTGATGGCGCCGGCAAAGCGGTACATCAGCTCGCGCCAACTCCAGAAGCTGTCTTGCGCGGCGCCACGGTATTCGGTGAGGCCCCCCATGGCGCGCTGAAAAGCGTGCGAGTGCAGGTTGGGCAAACCGGGCAGCACGGGGCCTGCGGCACGCTGTGTGCCTGCGGGCGCGGATGCGTTGGGCGTGACCGCGCTGAGCTGGCCGGCGGCATTCCATTGCAGCAGCACATCGCGCGCCCAGCCGGTGGGCAACAGCGCGTGTTCTGCAAACAGGGTGTGGGGTGTCATGCTGTTCAAGTGGTTCTTGACGGGATTCGTCGCGCTACGTGCCCGAACCGGGGGCTCCGCCGGGCTGGCTTGGCCAGACGGCTGGAGCCGCCCCCTGGGGGGTGACGCGAAGCGGCGCGGGGGGGTAGATGGCTGATGCGATGCGGCCTTGGCGCACCACGGTGGGTTGGGGGTGTTGGCCCAGCCAGTAGGCCAGCTCGGCCACCTCGCCCAGGGGCCATAGCACGAAGTTGGCGGGCTGATCCACGGCGATCTGGCCGTGGCTGTGTTGCAGACCCAGCGCGCGCGCCGCATGGCGGGTGACGCCGGCCACGGCTTCGGGCACGGTCAGACGAAACAGCGTGCAGGCCATGTTGAGCATGAGCAGCAGGCTCAAAGTGGGCGAGGTGCCCGGGTTGTGGTCGGTGGACACGGCCATGGGCACACCGGCGGCGCGCAGCGCGGCAATCGGCGGCAGGTGGGTGTCGCGCAAAAAGTAGTAGGCCCCGGGCAGCAGCACGGCCACCGTGCCGGCCAACTTCATGGCGGCGATGCCCGCGTCGCTCAGGTGTTCGATGTGGTCGCACGACAGCGCACCGTAACGCGCGGCAAGTGCCGAGCCACCCATGTCCGACAGCTGTTCGGCGTGCAGCTTGACCGGCAGGTTCAAGCGTTGCGCGGCACGGAAGACCTGCTCGGTCTCGGCCAGCGAAAAACCGATGGTCTCGCAGAACACGTCCACCGCATCCACCAGCCCCTCAGCCGCCAGGGCCGGCATCATCTCGTGGCAGACCGTGTCGATGTAGGCCTGGCTGCGGCCCACGTATTCCGGCGGCAGGGCGTGGGCGCCCAGGAATGTGGTGCGTACCGTGACGCCAAAGTGTTCGCCCAGGCGGCGCGCCACGCGCAGTTGGGCGCGCTCGTGTTCGAGCGACAGGCCGTAGCCCGACTTGATCTCGATGGCGCACACGCCCTCGTTCAGCAGGGCTTGCAAGCGCGGCGCGGCCAAGGCAAACAGTTCGTCTTCGCTGGCAGCCCGCGTGGCGCGCACGCTGGAAACGATGCCACCGCCCGCGCGCGCCACCTCTTCGTAGCTGGCGCCGGCCAGGCGCATGGCGAACTCGTTGGCGCGCTGGCCGCCGTAGACCAGGTGGGTGTGGCAGTCGATCAGGCCGGGCGTGACCAGGGCATGGCGTCCGTTGTGCTGCGGCGCGCGAGCGTGTTCAGCAGGCAGGGCGCTGCGCTCACCCACCCACACGATGTGCCCGTGCTGCACCACGATGGCGGCATCGTCCACGGCGGCCGAAGCTTCACCGAGGGCTTCGGGAGCGAGTCGCAGATCGGTCCACACGCCGTCGGCGCTGGGCAGATGGGCAAAAGGGGTCATGGTGTCGCGGGGTGGATGGCCACGGCCAGCAGGGCCGCGTCGGGTTCGGGGCAGGACAACGGCCAGGTCAGCGCTTCATCGCTCCACCACAGGCCCTCGCCCGGTGCCAGGGTGTGTTCGCCGGCCGACCAGGTGCCGCGCACCGCCATCAACAGGCCGGCTGCCGCTGCGGTGGTGGTGTCGCCACGGCACACCCACACGCCGGCACGGCAG
The DNA here is from genome assembly GCF_042665215.1 of Hydrogenophaga atypica. Classification (NCBI taxonomy): domain Bacteria; kingdom Pseudomonadati; phylum Pseudomonadota; class Betaproteobacteria; order Burkholderiales; family Comamonadaceae; genus Hydrogenophaga; species Hydrogenophaga atypica. The sequence goes on along the minus strand of NZ_JBHTCA010000005.1, from coordinate 77,700 downwards.
GCGGCGCGGCGGGTCATGACGTTGAAGTCGTGGCAGTCGCCGTCCAGCAGCGTGCCCATCACCGGCGCCTCGCCCGCGAAGGCAAAGGGCACCAGCGGGGTGTTCAGCGCGTGGTCGAATGTGAGGTCGGGGGCGCCATCGGTGCTGTGCAGGCGCACGCCCGCGCCTTCCAGCAGGGTGATGATGCGATCGACACCTGCGAAGGGCGAGAACGGCCCATCGCTGGCGATGTGGGCGATGCTCACCCGCCAGTCGAAGGCGTCCATGCCCGCGCCGGGCGGCTGGCACACGATCTCGCGTGTAACGCCACCGCCGTTTTTCCACGGCGTGGCGGGCAGGGTGGATCGATCGAAGCGGTGGATGACCATGTTCAGCGGATCATGGGCAGCTTGAGGCCCTGTTTTTTCGCGGTTTCGATCGCGAGATCGTAGCCCGCATCCGCGTGGCGCATGACGCCCGAGCCGCAGTCGTTGACCAGCACGCGCGCCAGGCGCTCAGCCGCAGCGTCGGTGCCGTCGGCCACGATGACCATGCCCGAGTGCTGCGAGTAGCCCATGCCCACGCCACCACCGTGGTGCAGGCTGACCCAGCTCGCGCCACCCGCGGTGTTGAGCAGGGCGTTGAGCAGCGGCCAGTCGCTCACCGCGTCGGTGCCGTCTTTCATGCCTTCGGTTTCGCGGTTGGGGCTGGCCACCGAGCCGGTGTCCAGGTGGTCGCGGCCGATGACGATGGGGGCTTTGAGTTCGCCCTTGCGCACCATCTCGTTGAAGGCCAGGCCGGCCAGGTGGCGCTCGCCCAGGCCCAGCCAGCAGATGCGCGCGGGCAGGCCCTGGAAGGCGATGCGCTCGCGCGCCATGTCCAGCCAGCGGTGGGTGTGTTTGTTGTGCGGGAACAGCTCTTTGATCTTGGCGTCCGTCTTGTAGATGTCTTCCGGGTCGCCCGACAGCGCCACCCAGCGGAACGGGCCCTTGCCCTCGCAGAACAGCGGGCGGATGTAGGCGGGCACAAAGCCGGGGAAGTCGAAGGCGTTTTTCACGCCCTGGTCGAAGGCGACCTGGCGGATGTTGTTGCCGTAGTCCACCGTGGGGATGCCCATGGCCTGGAAGTCCAGCATCGCTTGCACGTGTTGCGCGCAGCCCTTCGCCGCTTCTTCGGTCAGGCGCTTGTGCTGCGATGGGTCTTGCTGCGCGGCCTTCCACTGCGCCACGGTCCAGCCCACGGGCAGGTAGCCGTTGATGAGGTCGTGGGCCGAGGTCTGATCGGTCACCAGGTCGGGCTTGATCTGACCCGCTTTCGCGCGTTTGACCAGCTCGGGCAGCACCTCGGCGGCGTTGCCCAGCAGCGCGATGGAGACAGCTTCCTTCTTGGCCGTGTGTTCCTTGATCAGCTCGATGGCGTGGTCGATGTCGCGCGCCTGCTTGTCCACATAACGGGTGCGCAGGCGGAAGTCGATGCTGCTTTGCTGGCACTCGATGTTGAGCGACACCGCGCCGGCCAGCGTGGCGGCCAGCGGCTGCGCGCCTCCCATGCCACCCAGGCCAGCGGTGAGGATCCACTTGCCCGAGAGGTCGTTGTTGTAGTGCTGGCGGCCGGCTTCCACAAAGGTCTCAAACGTGCCTTGTACGATGCCCTGGCTGCCGATGTAAATCCAGCTGCCGGCGGTCATCTGGCCGTACATGAACAGGCCCTTGCGGTCCAGCTCATTGAAGTGCTCCCAGGTGGCCCACTTGGGCACCAGGTTGGAGTTGGCGATGAGCACACGCGGCGCGTTGCTGTGCGTCTTGAACACGCCCACCGGCTTGCCCGATTGCACCAGCAGCGACTCGTCGTCGTTCAGGTCTTTCAGCGAAGCCAGGATCTGGTCGAAACACGCCCAGTCGCGCGCGGCGCGGCCGATGCCGCCGTACACCACCAGGTGCTGCGGGTTCTCGGCCACCTCGGGGTCGAGGTTGTTCTGGATCATGCGGTAGGCGGCTTCGGCAATCCAGTTCTTGCAGGTGAGCGTGCTGCCGCGGGGCGCGCGGATGACGCGGCTGGGGTCGAGGCGGGGATCGGTGTTGGTCGTCATGGTCGGCTCCTGGGTGAAGAGAAGTTTTCAGGCAATGGCAGGCAGTTCGGCGCGGGCGGCAGCGATCAGTGCGCCGCTGCGCACCATCTCGATGGCGGCCTGCATGTCGGGTTGGATGTGGCGGTCGTCGCTCAGGTGGGGCACCTGCGCGCGCAGCGCGGCGTGCACGGCGGCCAGCGGCGCGCTAGTCGTCAACGGCGCGTGGAAGTCGCAGCCCTGGGCGGCACACAGCCACTCGATGGCGATGACGGCCATGGCGTTTTCGGCCATGGGGGCCAGGCGGCGCGCGCCGTGGGCGGCCATGGACACATGGTCTTCCTGGTTGGCCGAGGTGGGAATGGAATCGACGCTGGCGGGGTAGGCACGCTGCTTGTTTTCCGACACCAGGGCGGCGGCGGTCACCTGCGGGATCATGAAGCCCGAGTTCAGCCCCGGTTTGGGCGTGAGGAAGGCCGGCAGGCCCGAGAGCGCCGGGTCCACCAGCATGGCGATGCGGCGCTCGGCCAGCGAGCCGATTTCGCAGATGGCCATGGCGATCATGTCGGCCGCAAAGGCCACCGGTTCGGCGTGGAAGTTGCCGCCCGAGAGGGCTTCGCCGCCGTTGTCCGCACTGAAGATCAGCGGGTTGTCCGACACGCCATTGGCCTCGGTTTCCAGCAACGATGCAGCGTGGTGCAACACGTCCAAGCAGGCGCCCATCACCTGCGGCTGGCAGCGCAGGCAGTACGGGTCTTGCACACGTTCGTCGCCCTTGAGGTGCGAGGCGCGGATGGCGCTGCCCAGCAGCAGCTGGCGCAAAGCTTCGGCGGTGGCGATCTGGCCCTTGTGTTTGCGCAAGGTGTGGATGCGCGGGTCAAACGGCGCGTCCGAGCCCTTGGCGGCGTCGGTGGCCAGGGCGCCCGTCAGCAGCGCCGACTGGAACAGGCGCTCGGCTTCGAACAGGCCGGCCAGCGCGTTCGCGGTGGAGAACTGCGTGCCGTTGAGCAAAGCCAGGCCTTCCTTGGGGCCGAGCACGGCGGGTGCCAGGCCGACGCTGGCCAGGGCCTGGATGGCGGGCAGGCGGCCCGTGGGCGTGTCGGCCTCGCCCACGCCGATCATCACGGCCGTCATGTGCGACAGCGGCGCCAGGTCGCCCGAAGCGCCCACCGAGCCTTGCGCCGGCACCACCGGGATGACGCCACGCGCCAGCATGGCTTCGAGCAGGGCCAGCGTGGCCGGGCGGATGCCCGAGGCCCCCTGGGCCAGGCTGGCCAGTTTGAGCGCCATCATCAGGCGGGTGACGGGCTGGGGCGTGGCGTCGCCCACACCGGCGGCGTGCGAGAGCACGATGTTGCGCTGCAGGGTTTCCAGGTCTTCGGCCGGAATCCGCACGCTGGCCAGCTTGCCAAAACCGGTGTTGATGCCATAGACCGGCTCACCTCGCGCCACGATGCGCTCGACAGTGGCGGCGCTCGCCTGGACAGCGGCGGTGCAGGCTGGGTCCAGCTGCAGTGCGGCACCACGGTAGATGGCGCGCCAGTGCGCCAGGGGCACCTGGCCGGGTGTCAGCGTGAGCGGGGAAGTGGACATTGTTTGCTCCTGTATATACAAGTAAGTATCAGTAGAAATGAAAGCCGGCGCAAGAGGGCAAATGCTGAAAACCGATCAGTGGCGGGTCATGTACTCACCGGGTTGCCGTCGGACTTGTAGCGGCTGCCCAGTTGGTAGCGGGTGGCGGGGTGCAGGCAGCGCACCAGGGTCACGGGCACACCGCGTGTCCAGGTGCGTCGTGTCAGCAGCAGGCAGGGCTGTGCGGCTTCCATGTGCAGGCGAGCCGCCTGCTCGGCCGTGGGCAGCACCGCGTCCACCACATGCTCGATCTCGTCGAAGGGCACGTTGCGCACCAGGTATTCCGAGGGCTGCTGTTGCTTGAAGTCTTGCTGCAGGTAGTCGGGTGCCACACGGGGGTTCACGTAGCGGTCTTCCAGCTGGATGGGCAGGTCATCCTCCATGTGCACACACACCGAATGGAAGACCGATTCGCCGGTGCGCACATCCAGCGCGGTGGCCACGTCCAGGGTGGCCGCCACACGTTCCACCACCAGCATCTCGCAGCGGTAGTCGTGGCCGCGTGCGCGGATTTCACTCGCCAGGTTGGCGATCTGCAGCAGGGTGGATTGGGGCTTTTGTTCGGCCACAAAACTGCCCACACCCGCCACCCGCACGATGCGGCCCTGCTCCACCAACTCACGCAGCGCGCGGTTGACCGTCATGCGCGACATGCCGAACTGCGCCACCAGCTCGTGTTCCGACGGCAGGCGGTCACCCGCACGCAGCGAGCCGTCCTGGATCTTGCGCGAGATGTGGTCCTTGACCTGCTGGAACAGCGCCACGGATGAGGCCGGAGCCGCCTGGGTGGGGGCGGCGTGGCGCTTGGCGCGGGCGGGGTGAGCGGTGGGGCTTCGGGGCATGGCCAGGGGTCAGTGTTCGGCGGCGGCCATCGACTCGGCGCGGATCTCTTCCGTCAACCGCGCCTTGAGCGCCATGAACTCGGGCGAGGTTTTGATGGTGTAGTGGCGCGGGTGCGGAAAGTCCACCGCCAGCTCGGTCTTGATGCGGCCCGGCCGGGCGCTGAACACCGCCACGCGGTTGGCCATGAAGATGGCCTCGTCGATGTCGTGGGTGACGAACAGCACCGTCTTTTGTGCCGACTCCCAGATGCCCAGCAGCAGCTCCTGCATCAGCACGCGGGTCTGGTTGTCCAGCGCGCCAAAGGGCTCGTCGAGCAGCAGGATCTTGGGGTCGTTGGCCAGCGCGCGGGCAATCGCCGTGCGCTGTTGCATGCCACCCGAGAGCTGCTTGGGAAAGTGGTGCTCGAAACCGCGCAAGCCCACCTTGGCGATGAAGTAGTCGGCCCGCTCTTTCTGCTGCGCCTCGGGCATGCCGCGTTCGCGCAGGCCGAAGCGGATGTTCTGCTCGATGGTGAGCCAGGGGAACAGCGTGTAGCTCTGGAACACCATGCCCCGGTCGGCGCCCGGGCCGTCCACCGGCTGGCCGTCCAGCAGCACACGGCCGGTGGTCGGGTGATCCAGGCCGGCCACGATGCGCAGCATGGTGGACTTGCCACAGCCGGAGGGGCCGAGGATGGTGACGAAGTCGTTTTCGCGCACCTCGAAATCGACCGGCGTGAGCGCCTGGGTTTTGGCGCCTTTGGGGCTGGTGAAGACGCGCGAGACGCCCTGTATCGAAAGTTTCGTGCTCACAGCGAACTCCAGGCAAACAGGCGGCGGTTCAGGGCCTTGAAGGCGAAATCGGAGATCAGGCCAATGAGGCCGATGACGATGATGCCGAAGATGATCTGGCCGGTGTTGAGCAGCGCCTGGCTGTCGGTGATCATGTGGCCGATGCCCGAGGACGAGCCGATCAGCTCGGCCACGATGACGTAGGTCCAGGCCCAGCCCAGCACCAGGCGCAGGGTTTCGGCGATCTCGGGCGCGGCGCCCGGAATCAGCACGCGGCGCACGATGCCGGTGTTGTTGGCGCCCAGGGTGTAGGCGGCTTCCACCAGGTCTTTGCGGGCGGCGCCCACGGTCACGGCCACCATCAGCACGATCTGGAACACCGAGCCGATGAAGATGACCAGCAGCTTTTGCAGCTCACCCAGGCCGGCCCAGAGGATGAGCAGAGGAATGAAGGCCGAGGCCGGCAGGTAGCGGCAGAAGGACACGAAGGGCTCGAAGAAGGCCTCGACGCCTTTGTGTGCGCCCATGGCGATGCCCAGCGGCACGGCCACGATGGCGGCCAGGATGAAGCCGCCGAACACCCGCCACACCGTCATGCCGATGTCGTGGATGAAGTTGTATTCCGCGAACAGCAACCAGCCTTCCTGCGCCATGGTGATGGGGCTGGCCAGGAAGGTGGGCGACACATAGCCTCCCAGCGTGGCAAAGGCCCAGACGGCGAAGAAGACAACGAAAAAACCCAGGCCCAGCACCCACTTGGACGTGGCGCTGACGGGCTCCAGCGGGGCCAGGCCGCGCCGCCGGCGGGTGGCCGGGGCGGGTGGCGCCGCCACGGTGGTGGCGGTGTTGCTCATGAAACTCACTTGATGAAGCTGTTGTCGTACATGACGTCGAAGTTGTCCGGCATCTTGCGGATGACCCCGGCTTCGAGCAGGATGGCCGCGGCGTCCTTCATGAAGGCCTGCAGTTCGCCTGCGAAGAACTTCTGGTTGGCGGCCTTGTCCTGCCAGCGCAGGAAAGCCGAGGACTTGGCAAACGCCTCACCGCTTTGTTTGACCGCAGCGCCCATGATCTCGTTGGACTTGGTCGGGTCGGCCTTGATCAGCTCCAGCGCTTCAAAGTAGGCGTCGGCCAGGGCTTTGGCGGCCTTGGGGTTGGCTTTGAGCCACTCGGGGGCGCAGCCCACGGTGTCCATGATGTGCGGGAAGTCCAGCGTGGTGGCCAAAATCTTGCCTGCCGCTGGGTTGGCGCGCACGGTTGAGAGGTAGGGTTCGTAGGTCACGGCGGCGTCGTTTTGACCCGTGACGAAGGACTGTGCGGCGGGCTGCGGCGCCAGGGTCAGGGTCTTGACGTCCTTGACCGACATGCCGTTTTTGCTCAGCAGCCAGGCCAGGGTGAAGTAGGAGGCGGTGCCCGGCGCGTCGACCGCGACGGTCTTGCCCTTGAGGTCGGCAAACGATTTGACGTCGTTGCGCACCGCGATGCCATCGGCACCGTAGGATTTGTCGAGCTGGAAAATCTGCACGATGGGCACACCGTTGGTGTTCCAGGCCACGTGCGTTTCCACCGTGGTGGCCGCGCACTGGATGGCCTTGGAGGCCAGGGCCAGGTGGCGGTCCTTCTGCGGGATCATCTTCAGTTCGACGTCCAGGCCGTGCTTCTTGAACAGGCCGGCCTTGTCGGCCAGGGTCAGCGGGGCAAAACCGGTCCAACCCGACATGCCGAGCGCAATTTTGGTTTCCTGCGCCTGGGCGGCGGTGGACAGGGCGGCGGTGCAGGCCAGCAAGGCCGCGGTCTTCACGAGTGACGTGCGCATCAGAACATCCTTTGAAAAAAAACCGCCGGGGCGGCATGGAAACCTTCGCTCCCTGAGCAGGGCAAGTTTACCTGTCTATACAAGCAAGGGCAAACACAAAACCGGCCACCTGTTGCGTTGCTCTGAGTGAGACAAGCGCCACAGGCACCGGATGGGTGAATGCTGCACCGGTCCGGTGCGGGGCACATCCGGAGATGCACCATCTTGCTGTATAGACAGATCTATGTTAGCGAAGGTCAGACCCTACAGCAGCTTGTGTGCCAGGTTGCCGACCGGTTCCGGATGCGGGCGTTTCAGCCCGGCAAACCACGGACCTGTGCAAACGGGGGGTGGATGGCACAGCAGACGCACCTCGGCGGCACACGGCGCGCCACACTGAAAATGTAAACGTGGCCTCACAATGGAGGCGCCTGGTCATCGAAGCGTTTGCTTCCCTTTATCGGAGTGCCCCATATGCAGACATTCGGCGGGCGAGCCGTGGTGCTTGTGATCCGACGCATTCTGGGCGGCGGCGGTGGTCGGCCGCTGGCTTCGGCGGTGCTGGCCTGTCTGGTGGTTTTGGGCCTGTACTCGGAGCTGCCAGACGGTGCGCGTGCGCCCCTGCCTGATGGTTTGCGTGTGGCGCTGGATGTTGCGGCGCACCCCCAAAACAGTTTGCGCGATGCGGTGTTCGACGCCTACCAAAAGGTGGCGCCGCGCCAACCCCAGAGCCAGCCCGTCACCGTGGTGGCCATCGATGAAAAAAGCCTGAGCGCGCTCGGCCAATGGCCTTGGCCGCGCGACCGCATGGCCGACCTCGTGCGTGCGGTCAACGAGCAAGAGGCGGCCGCCATCGGCCTGGGCGTCTACATGCCCGAAGCGGACCAGAACTCGCCCGATCGGCTGGCCGATCGCGTGCCACCCGATCGCCTGGCGCTGCGCGAGGCGTTGCGTGCCTTGCCCAGCAGCGACGCGGTGCTGGCCCAGGCCCTGGCGCAGGCACCTTCGGTGCTGGCGGCGGCCGGGTTCGAGTTTCCCTCCGGTGCCACCGTGGCCAACTTGCGTGCCGTGCCCATGCGCACCGTGGGGGGCGATCCGCGCAGCCACCTGCGCCACTTTCCGCACGTGCTCGCCAGCCTGCCGATGTTGCAGGCGGCCAGCCGTGGTCAAGCCCTGCTCAGTGTGGACGCCCAGGGCGCGGGCGTGCGCCGCTTGCCGCTGGTGGCTTACGTGGGCGACCAGCTGGTGCCCGGGCTGGCCATGGAGATGTTCCGCGTGGCGTCCGGTTCGCCCCTGATCACGGTGGACACCGGTCCCCGAGGGGTGTCGTCGGTGCAGGTGGCCGATCAGCAGGTGCCGACCCAACCCGGGGGCGACTTCTACCTGCATTACGCCTCTCAGGCGGCGGGCTTGGCGCGCAACGTGTCGGCGGTGGATGTGTTGCGCGGTCAGGCAGACCCCGCCCTGTTCAAGCACAAACTGGTGCTCATCGGGTTGACCGGTTTTGGCCTGAGCGATGTGCATGTGACGCCTTTGGGCGAGCCGGTCCCCGGCATCGAAATCCAGGCGCAGGCCGTCGAGGCGCTGTTTGACGGTGTGTTCCTGGTCCGCCCCTGGTGGTTTGCCTGGATGGAGACCGGCTTGCTGGTCTTGCTCGGGGGGGGGCTGATCTGGCTGGTGCCCCGTCCCAACACCCGCTTTGCTTCGGTGATCAAAAGCAGTCCACAGGTGGCGTTTGGTTATGCCATCGGCGCCGCCGCCGTGTTGTTGGTCTTGGGGTTTGTGCTGTTTGTCCGGGCAGACCTTTTGTTCGATGCCGCCAACCTGGCGGTCGGACTCGCGCTGGTGGTGGTTTTGCTGATCGGCAGCGCCATGACCAAAGGCCTGGGTGAGGCACGTGCCAAACTGGCGCGGCTGGTCGACAACGGCATCGCCCTGGGCCGTGCCCAGACGCGCGAACTGCTGCTGCGGCGCACCCTGGAGGGTGCGCGCGAGATCGCCCGTTGCCAGGCGGCGACCCTGTTTTTGGTGAGCGACCGCGACACCCTGGCGTTTGGCCTGCGCACCCAAACCGACCCGCTGCCAATGCATGAGCTGCCCTTGCACGACCCGTTGACCGGCGAGCCGTGCCACAGCTACGTGGCCACCCATGTGGCCTTGACCGGCAAAAGTGTGGTGATCGATGACGTGCGCACCTACACCGCGCTGGACCTCTCCGGCACCCGGCGCTTCAGCGAGGCGTCGGGCCTGCAGGTGGTCTCCATGCTCAACGTGCCGTTGCGCGCAGACGATGGCCAGGTCATGGGTGTGATGCAGCTGCTCAACTGCCTCGACACCGCCATCGGCGAGCCCATTCCCTTCGACTCGGAGACCGTGGGTTTTGTGGAAGCGCTGGCGGCGCAGGCTGCGGTGGCGATTGAAAACAAGAACCTGTTGGAGGCGCAGCTGGCGCTGATGGATTCGATGATCAAGATCATCGCCGGCGCCATCGACACCAAAAGCCCCTACACCGGTGGCCATTGTGAGCGGGTGCCGGAGCTGGCCATGATGCTGGCCAAGGCCGCCTGCGAGGTCAAGGAGGGGCCGCTGGCGGATTTCGAGTTCAAGACCGACGAAGAATGGCGCGAGTTCCGCATTGGCGCCTGGCTGCACGATTGTGGCAAGGTGACCACCCCCGAATACGTGGTGGACAAAGCGACCAAACTGGAAACCATCTTCAACCGCATCCACGAGATCCGCACGCGGTTCGAAGTGCTGTTGCGCGACGCCCAGATCGAACGGCTGCAAGCGATCCACGAGCGCCAGGAGCCTGCGGACGAGGCGCAGGCGCGGTTCGAGGCGCGCCAGGCCCAGCTCATGGCCGACTTCGCCTTTGTGGCGGAATGCAACCTGGGTGGCGAGTTCATGGCGCCAGACAAGGTCGCGCGCCTGCGCGGCATCGCCGAGCACACCTGGTTGCGCCACTTCGATGACCGCCTGGGCCTGTCGCACGAAGAGCTCAAGCGCTTTGAGAGCATGCCGGTGCCGCCCTTGCCGGCGTGTGAGCACCTGTTGGCCGACAAACCCTGCCACCTGTTTGAACGCCCACCCAACAAGGCGCTCGACGCCAAGTACGGTTTCAAGCTCAAGGTGCCCGACCACCTCTACAACCACGGCGAATTGCACAACCTCGGCATCGGGCGCGGCACCCTGACCGACGAGGAGCGCTTCAAGATCAACGAACACGTGATCCAGACGATTGTGATGCTGGAACAAATGCCCCTGCCCAAAAACCTGAAGCGTGTGCCTGAGTACGCGGGCACCCACCACGAAACCCTGATCGGCACTGGCTACCCGCGCAAGCTGGACGGAAAGGCGCTGTCGGTGCCTTCGCGCATCATGGCCATCGCCGATATTTTTGAGGCCCTCACCGCCAGCGACAGGCCCTACAAAAAAGCGAAAACCTTGTCGGAGTCGATCAAGATCCTGAGTTTCTTCAAAAAAGACCAGCACATCGATCCGGTGATCTTTGATCTGTTCCTGACCTCTGGCATCTACATGCGCTACGCCGAGCGGTTTCTGTCGCCTGAGCAGATCGACGAGGTGGACATTTCCGCGTTTGTGGGCTGAGGGCTTTGCGCGGTGGCCCGCTTTATTTCAGCCAGCCGCGCTTGCGGAAATACAGCATTGGCCCCACCGCAGAGGCCACCATCAGCACCAGCGCGGCCGGGTAGCCCCAGGTCTGGTTCAGCTCCGGCATGTACTGGAAGTTCATGCCGTAGATGCTGGCGATCAGCGTGGGCGGCAGCAGTGCCACGCTGGCCACCGAGAAGATCTTGATGATCTTGTTCTGGTTGATGTTGATGAAGCCGACGGTGGCATCCATCAGGAAGTTGATCTTGTCGAACAGGAAGGCGGTGTGGCTGTCGAGCGAGTCGAGGTCGCGCAGGATCTGGCGTGCGTCCTCAAACTGCTCGGCGCTCAGCATGCGGGTGCGCATCATGAAACTGACCGCACGGCGTGTGTCCATCACGTTGCGGCGGATGCGCCCGCTCATGTCTTCGTGGCGGGCGATGGCGGCCAGCACTTCGCCGGCTTTGTTGTCGGTCACGTTGCCGGCCAGCACCTGGCGGCTCACGAGGTCGAGTTCGTCGTAGATGTCTTCCAGCGTGTCGGCACAGTACTCGGCGTCGGCATCGAAGAGCTTGAGCAGCACTTCCTTGGCGTCTTCGATCAGCCCTGGCATGCGGCGCGCGCGCATGCGCAGCAGGCGGAACACCGGCACATCTTCGTCGTGGATGGAAAACAGCACGCCGTGGCCGCGCAGCTCGGTGTTGTGCTGGTTGAGGATGAAGGCCACCCGAACGGCGCGCGGCTGCTCGTCGTCGTCGATCAGGAAATCGGATCGGATGTGCAGTTCGCCGTTGTCTTCTTCAAAAAAACGGGCTGACTCCTCGATGTCCTCGTCCATCGCGTCGTCGGGGATGTTGAGGCCAAAGTGCTGGCGCACCCAGCGGCGCTCCTCGGTGGTGGGCGACTCCAGATCGACCCAGATGGGTTTGAACTGGGCCAGTTCTTCCAGGGATTCGATCTCTTCCTGGAACAGGCGGCCATTGGCCAGGGTGAAGACGTTGAGCATGCGCGGGCTTCCGGTCGGGCGACGATGTGGGGGGCCACCCGGGGCCGGGCGGCGGTGGGGGCGGGGTGCTTTCAGCCACCGCGCGCGGCGCCCACCGGCCTCATCGGGCTCGATGGCGGGTCAGTGCCGCGTGGCGGGAACTGAAAGCACACAACTGGGTGTGCTGTCCAAGGGGTTCTCCGTTCACAAAACTGGCGCGATTATGGCACCGCGTCAAGACGGTGGCGTGTCAAAAAACGCCTCCAGTTCGGCCCGGCGCGCGTAGGCGTCCTGTTCGCCCAGCGTGATGAGGGCCTGCACAAAGCCCGGCTCAAACAAGAGGTAGCTGGCCAGCGCCGCACCGCTGGCGCCCACACCGCGCTGGGTGTTGAGGGCGCCCAGGCCCTCCAGGGTGTTGCGGGTGGCGGCGGGTAGCTCGCTCACGTGCCGCAGCGCGATCTCGTCGAGCGACTGCGTGGGCTGCATGGCCAGCACCTCCACCGGCCGGTAAGGCAGGGCCAGTGCGAGTTCGGGTGGCAGGCTGGCCAGGGTTTTGCTCACGCGCTGGGCCTGTTCCACATCGGTCATCAGGGTGTCGTGGAAGACGCTGGCCATGGCGTGGCCGGCGATGGTGCCGGCGGTGGGTTCGGCGTCGGGCGCGCGCGCGCCACCGGCCAGGCCCGCACGCTGCGGCTGGCCCACACCAATCACCAGCACCTTGCGTGCGCCCAGCTGGATGGTGGGCGACAAGGGCGAGAGCTGGCGCATGGAGCCGTCGCCGAAATACTCTTTGTGCCCATCCACCCACAGTGGCACAGCGGGAAACAGAAAAGGGATGGCGCTGGACGCCATGAGGTGCTCGATGGTCACCGGCTGGAAATCGGCGCGCCGGCCGGGGCGGTGCCAGGGCTCGGCCGGCAGGTTGGGGCCGGCCTGGCAGAAGGTCCAGTGTTCACCGCTGCTGTAGCTGGACGCCGTGACCGCCAGCGCTTGCAGCGCCTCGCTCTGCAAGGCGCGTTCGATGGCGCTGAGATCGATGGCGCGGTGCAAGGTGTCCACCAACGGCAACGTGTCGAGCAGGGCGCGGTGGGCCCTCACCTGGCGCGCCAGCGTGAGCCCCGCCAGAAGGAAGTGGGTGCGCGACCAGCGTGGTGCGTCCAGGCGGTAGACTTGTGCCGACCGCAGCTGAAGCCAGAATGCGGCCAGTGCCGGCAGTGCGGCCCAGCCTTGTGCCACCTGGCTGGCGAGGTAGGTCGCGTTGAGGGCGCCGGCAGAGGTGCCCAGCAGCAACTGGAACGGAAAAACCTCGGTTGCGGTGGCCGGCTTCATGTGGGCGATGGCCCGCAGCACCCCCGCCTGGTAGGCGGTGCGCGCGCCGCCCCCCATCAAAACCAGTGCGGCGGCACCGCTGGCGCGCGGCGGGCGTGCCGGTGCCAACAGGTGCGATGCGATCAGCGTGTCCAGCGACATTGTTCGGTTCCGGCCGTTTGTATTTTTTGAACTTCACCCATGACGCCAGCCTTGTACAGCCGACGCCGTGAACTGGGCCTGCTGCTCACGTTGGCGGGCATCCAGTTCACCCACATCGTCGATTTCATGATCATGATGCCATTGGGGCCGCAGCTGACGCGGCTTTTTGGCATCAGCGACGCACAGTTCGGGCTGCTGGTGTCGTCCTACACCTTCGCTGCCGGTGTGTCTGGCCTGCTGGCGGCGGGCTACATCGACCGTTTTGACCGCAAGCGCCTGTTGTTGGTGTTGTACGGCGGCTTTGCGCTGGCCACCCTGGCCTGTGGATTGGCGCCCACGTTTGGCAGCCTGATGGTGGCACGCATTGCTGCAGGCGCCTTTGGTGGCGTGCTCACCGCGCTGGCGCACACCATCGTGGCCGACGTGGTTCCTTTCGAGCGGCGGGGCCGCGCTGCGGCGGTGGTGATGTCCGCGTTTTCGCTGGCCACGGTGGCCGGCGTGCCGGGCGGGCTGTGGCTGGCTGCGTGGGCCGGCTGGCACATGCCATTCATTGCCATCGCTTTGTTGTGTGCGGTTTTGGCGCTGGCGGCGGCGTGGAGCCTGCCGGCGCTGCGCCACCACCTGTCGGGCGGTGCCAGCCCCAGCGGCGTCTGGCGTGGCATGGGCGAGGTGTTGGCCGATGCCAACCACCGCCGGGCCTTCCTGTTTTCGGGTTTGTTGATGGCCACCGGCTTCACCACCATCCCCTACATCACCTTGTTCACCACCAGCAACGCCGGGCTGCAAGACCACCAGATCCCGTTGCTCTACCTGTTTGGTGGCATCGGGTCGTTGTTGACCGCGCGCTGGGTCGGGCGGTGGACCGACCGCCACGGCAAAGTGCGGGTGTTCGGGTGGCTGGCGCTGGCGGTGCTGGTGCCACTGCTGGGCATCGCCCTGGGACCGGCCGTCTGGGCCTGGGCCACCGACCAGCCGCTGGCGGCCCCCGTGCCGTTGCTGGCCCTGGTGGCGGTGGTGGTGTTGTCCACCGCGCAGTTTGTGGTCATGAGCGGACGCATGATTCCAGGCATGGCCATCCTGGCGTCGGCGGCCGATCCCGTTCGGCGGGGCACCTTCATGGCTTTCAACGGCGCGGTGCAATCGGCTGCCATGGGGTTGGCGGCCTTGGTGGGTGGGCTCATCATCTCGCGCGACGACAGCGGACTCCTGCGCCACTACTGGGTGGCGTCTTTGCTGGGGTGCGTTGCCAGTTTGGCCAGCGTCTGGGTGGCCAAAGGGCTCAAGCTGCACACACAGCAGTCTGGCCCAAAGCCGGTGGCAGCGCAAGCAAAGGCCCCCTGACTTGCTCATGTTGCAGTGCGGGATTGCGCTGCAGCATCCGAGGGGGCATAGTGGTTGCACAGGATTTGTGTGGTCGCTGCCCTCAACCGGTGGCGGCCGTGTCAACCCAGAGCTAAGGAGGCTCTTTATGAACTTGACGATCAGCGGACATCACCTGGAAGTTACCCCGGCACTGCGCACCTACGTCACCAGCAAGCTCGATCGCATTTCAAGGCACTTCGACCAGGTGGTCGATATCAAGGTGCTGTTGACGGTGGACAAACTCAAGGAAAAGGATTTGCGCCAGCGCGCCGAATGCAACATCCATGTGAAAGGCCGTGATCTGTTTGCCGAAAGCTCTCACGCTGACCTGTACGCTGCCGTGGACGAACTGGCCGACAAGCTGGACCGCCAGGTGCTGCGTTACAAGGACAAGACCCAGGAGCACCACCACGAAGCCGCCAAACGGCTGATGTGATCCCTGGGTAATGCTGCACTGCAACAAGCCGCTTGCCTTGTCAAGCGGCTTTTTTGTGGCCCACGTCTAGCCTAATCCCCCCAACTGGGCATAATTCGCGGTCCGAGAGGCCCCCGATGAACCGACTTTCCGCCATATTGCCCGCCGAACAGGTGCTGGTCCACGTCGATGCCACAAGCAAAAAACGTGCCTTTGAAGAGGCTGGCTTGCTGTTTGAAACCCAGCACGGGCTCAACCGTGCGCTGATCACCGACAGCCTGTTTGCCCGTGAGCGGCTGGGCTCGACCGGCCTGGGCCATGGCGTGGCCATCCCGCACGGCCGCATCAAAGGGCTCAAACAGCCCCTGGCGGCGGTGTTCCAGCTGCTCAACCCCATCGGGTTTGATGCGCCGGACGAGCTGCCCGTCACCTTGATGATCTTTTTGCTGGTGCCGGAAGCGGCCACCCAAAAACACCTCGAAATCCTGTCGGAAATTGCCGAGTTGTTGAGCGACAGCAGCCTGCGCGAGCAGATGAAGACCTCGGATCAGGCGGCGGCACTCCACGCCTTGATCGCCAACTGGCAGTCGGCGCACGCGACCGCCTGAGCGGTCCACGTCCTTTTTTTGCCCGCGCTGCCCGCATGAAGGCCGCCGTTGTCAGTGCCGATGTGCTGTTTGAGCAGCACCGCGAGTCGCTGCACTGGCAGTGGATTGCGGGGCAAATCGCTTCCGAACGACGATTCGACGAAGTCGCCGTCACCATGGCACGTTCGGGTGCCGATCTGGTGGGCTACCTCAACTACATCCATCCGTACCGGTTGCAGGTGCTGGGCGAGCGCGAGGTGAGCTACCTCACCAACGCCACGCCGGAAGACTGCCGTCGCCGGGTGTCGCGCATTGTCACCCTGGAGCCGCCTGTGCTGGTGGTGGCCGACGGCCAGACCGCGCCCGACGCGCTGGTGTCGATGTGCGAACGGGCCCAGATTCCCCTGTTTGCCACCCATGAGTCGGCCGGATTTGTCATCGATGTGTTGCGCGCCTACCTGTCGCGGCACTTTGCCGAGCGGGTGTCCATGCACGGGGTGTTCATGGACATCCTGGGTGTGGGTGTGATGATCACCGGCGAGTCGGGCTTGGGCAAAAGCGAGTTGGGCCTGGAGCTGATCTCGCGTGGACACGGCCTGATCGCTGACGACGCGGTGGACCTGTACCGCACCAACCAGACCACCATTGAGGGCCGTTGCCCGGAGCTGCTGCAAAACCTGTTGGAGGTGCGTGGCATCGGCCTGCTGGACATCAAGGCCATCTTTGGCGAAACGTCCGTGCGCCGCAAGATGCGTCTCAAGCTCATCGTCCACCTGGTGCGGGCCGAGACCCTGGAGCGCGACTACGACCGCCTGCCCCACGAGCCCATGTACCAGGATGTGCTGGGTGTGCCCGTGCGCAAATCGGTCATCCAGGTGGTGGCCGGGCGCAACATCGCTGTGCTGGTGGAAGCGGCGGTGCGCAACATGGTGCTGCAATTGCGCGGGATCGACACCTACCAGCAGTTTGTGCAGCGCCACCGCGACGCGATGAACCGCTAACCCCCACGCTCCCCACTTCGTGTGGTTCGCTGCCCCCCGAGGGGGCGCGGCCTTGCTTGGGGCGGCCCTGCGCTGCGGCCAAGCACCTCGCTGGCGCGCGCCAGACCCGTTCTTTTTAGCGCTTCGACGCGCGGTGTGGGCAGTCGGTCTTGCTGCAGTTGGCGTAGAGGGATAACGCGTGTTCCTGCAGTACAAAGCCGCGCTGTTCGGCCACCGCATGCTGGCGGCGTTCGATTTCCGGGTCGAAAAACTCTTCTACCCGGCCACAGTCCAGGCACACCAGGTGGTCGTGGTGCTGGCCTTCATTGAGTTCGTAGACCGCTTTGCCCGACTCGAAATTGCTGCGCGTGAGCAAACCCGCTTGCTCGAACTGCATCAGCACCCGGTAGACGGTGGCCAGGCCAATGTCGGAGCGGTCGTCCAGCAGGACGCGGAACACGTCCTCGGCCGTCATGTGGCGCTGCTTGCTGGCCTGGAACACCTCCAGGATCTTCAGCCGGGGCAGGGTGGCCTTGAGACCGGTGCTTTTGAGTTCGTCGATGTTGGTCATGGCGTGGCGGGTCACCGGGCGAGGCAAACACCCTCTGTGGCTACAATGACCAATGATATCGCGCGCCCTTTGGCGCATGCCGTTTCCCCACCGTGTGTACGCCCATGTTGCCCATCCAACGTTCTGCTGTGGCGCGCCGCGCCAGCGCTGCTCTCACCCTCGTCCTGGTGCTGGGCCTGTCCGCCTGCGGCACCCTCCGTGATGCGGCCACCGGCATGTCCACGCTGGGTGGGCTGATCAAGCCCTACAAAATCGACGTGGTGCAGGGCAACGTCATCACCAAGGAGCAGGTGAGCGCGCTCAAGACGGGGATGACACGCGTGCAGACGCGGGACGTGCTGGGCACGCCGCTGTTGCAAAGCGTTTTCCACGCCAACCGCTGGGATTACGTGTTCACTTACCGCCGTGGCGGCAGCAGCGAAGCGGAGCAGACGCGCAAGTTGACGGTGTTTTTTGAGGGCAACAACCTCGTGCGCGTCGAGGCCGACGACATGCCCACCGAGTCAGAGTTTGTCGCTTCACTGGTGGTGCGTCCGGTCACGGGCAAGGAGCGCGTGATGGAGGCCAGCGAAGCCAGCCTCAAGGCGTTTGACGAGAGCAACCGCAAAGGCGCACCGCAGGCCACCCCCGAGCCTGCCAGCGCCCCGGCCGCAGCGCCCGCCAACAGCTACCCGCCGCTGGAGTCGGCCACCGGAGCCGCCCGATGAACCACCACATCTGCATCGCCGGCGCCAGCGGTCGCATGGGCCGCATGTTGATCGAGGCCGTGCGCGCCAGCGACGACTGCAGCGTCACCGGCGCACTGGATTTGCCCACCAGCCCCGCTGTCGGCCAGGACGCCGCCGCTTACCTGGGCCAGACCACCGGCGCCTTGATCACCGGCGACGTGGCACAAGGTTTGGTCGGCAGCCAGTTCCTGATCGACTTCACCCGCCCCGAAGGCACGCTCAACCACCTGCGCGAATGTGCCCGCCTGGGCGTCAAGGTCGTCATCGGCACCACCGGCTTCACGGATGCGCAAAAGGCCGAGATCGCCGAATGCGCCAAACAAACCGCCATCGTCATGGCGCCCAACATGAGTGTGGGCGTCAACGTCACCTTCAAGTTGCTGGAGATGGCGGCCAAGGCCCTGGCCACCGGCTACGACATCGAGGTCATCGAAGCCCACCACCGCCACAAGGTGGACGCACCCAGCGGCACCGCGCTGATGATGGGCGAGGTGATTGCCGGTGCCCTGGGGCGCGATCTCAAGGACTGTGCTGTCTACGCCCGCGAAGGCGTGACCGGTGAGCGTGACCCGTCCTCCATCGGTTTTGCCACCATACGTGGTGGCGACATCGTGGGCGATCACACCGTGCTGTTCGCTGGCACCGGCGAGCGCATCGAGATCACCCACAAGTCCAGCAGCCGCGCCACCTACGCCCAGGGCAGCCTGCGCGCGGTGCGTTTCCTGGCCGACAAAAAGACCGGCCTGTTCAACATGTTCGACGTGTTGGGCCTGAACTGACGCCTCCGCGCCGCCCATGAGCGCCCTGCAGTTGCTGGCCCAGGCCGACGCCATCGGGCGTGCCGTGGCCTTGCTGCTGCTGCTCATGTCGGTGGGCAGCTGGGTGGTGTTGCTGTGGAAGTTCTGGTTGCTGCGCCGTGCGGCGGCCGATCTCACCCTGGGCGTGTCCGTGTTCTGGCAATCGCCCACGTTGGGTGATGCCCTGCCCCGCTTGCAGCAACTGGACCGCGAAGCGGTGCTGGCACCCCTGGTGCTGGCCGCGCACCAGGTGGATACCGCCCGCCATGCGGTGGACGCGCCAACCACCCTGGCGACCTCGGCCGACGTGTCGCACCAGCTCACCCGCGTGCTGCGCCAGGCCTTGCACGCGGTGCTCAACCGCCTTCGCACCGGCCAGGTGCTGCTGGCCAGCGTGGGGGCCACCGCACCCTTCGTCGGTCTGCTGGGCACGGTGTGGGGCATCTTCAACGCACTGACTGGCATCGCCGACCAGGGCCAGGTGTCCATCGCCCAGGTGTCGGGTCCGGTGGGGGAGGCCTTGGTCATGACCGCTGCGGGCCTGTTTGTGGCGATACCGGCCGTGTTGGCCTACAACGTGCTCGGCCGGCGCATCGCGCGCATCGAGGCCGACTTGGAAGGCTTTGCGCGCGATCTGCGCGATCTTGTCGCCGAGGCTGCGAAATGAGCTTTGGACAGCTTGAACGCGACGGTTTCGACACCGCCGGCTCTACGCCCATGAGCGACATCAACGTCACGCCCCTGGTGGACGTGATGCTGGTGCTGCTGGTCATCTTCATGGTCACCGCGCCGCTGATGGTCAGCGGCCTCAAGATCGACCTGCCCCAGGCCCAGGCCACGGCGCCGGTCAAGACGGCGGGTTCGGTGTCGGTGGTGCTGGACCGCGAACTGCGCCTGTTCGTGGACGAACGCCTGGTGCCGGCCGATGCACTGGAGCGCCAACTTACCGAGATCGCCCGCACCGATCCCGACACCGAGGTGCTGTTGCGTGTGGACGCCGCCGTGCCCTACGGCCGGGTGGCCGCGTTGATCGGCCAGGTGCAGGCCGCCGGCCTGTCCCGCATCGGTTTTGTGGCCGAGCCGCAAGACGCCGCGCCCGCACGTTGATCAGGCGGTTCGCAGCAGGCCTTCCAGCCCCGCTCGCAGGTCCGAGCCCGAAGGCGTCTGGAACGGGCGCAAACCAAATTCCGGCAGGATGGCGAGCAAGTGGTCGAACACATCGCCCTGGATGCGCTCGTACTCCACCCACGCGGTGGTGGCCGTGAAGCAATACAGCTCGAGTGGCACCCCTTCGGGCGTGGGCTCCATGGCGCGCACCATCAGCGTCATTTGTGGGTGGATGCCGGGGTGGGCGCGCAGGTAGGCTTCCACGTAGGCCCGGAAGGTGCCCAGGTTGGTCAGGCGGCGCTGGTTGGCGGGCACCTCGGCCACCGCGCCCAACCGCTCGCGCAAGCCCTCGTTGGTGGCTCGCACATCGTGCTGCTTGCCTTCCAGGTACGGCCGAAGCAGCGTGATGTGGCTCAGGCGATCGATGTCTTGTGGCGTCAGAAAGTGCACCGAATGGGTGTCAAGGCGCAACGTGCGTTTGATGCGTCGACCGCCCGATTCCGACATGCCTCGCCAGTTGCGGTAGCTTTCCGACATCAGGCGCCAGGTGGGAATCGTCGTGATGGTCTTGTCCCAGTTCTGCACCTTGACGGTGTGCAGCGCGATGTCGATCACGTCGCCGTCGGCGCCCACTTGTGGCATCTCTATCCAGTCCCCCACGCGCAGCATGTTGTTGGAAGCGAGTTGAACGCCTGCCGTGAACGAAAGAATGGTGTCCTTGAACACCAGCATCAGCACCGCCGACATCGCGCCCAGGCCCGAGAGCAGTATCAGGGGCGAGCGGTCGATCAGTGCAGCGATGGCCAAGATGGCGCCGAGCAGGAACAACGCCAGTTTCCCCAGTTGCACATAGCCCTTGATGGAGCGTGTGCTCACGGTGCCGGAGGCATTGCTGCCTGGCTCGCTGGCCAGCAACGCATCCAGCAGGGCCATCAGCACCCGCACGGCGTGCACCACGGTGATGGCGACCGCGACGTTGCGAATCACGGTCACCCCGGACGGTGGCAGATGTGGCACCACCTGAACGCCGATCTGCACGACCAGTGAAGGCACGAGCTGGGCCAGCCGGTGCAGCACCGTGGTGTCGAGCACCACCTGTGTCCAGCGTTGGTTGAGTTGTGTGCGCAGGTCTTTGAACACCCGCAGCAGCAACCACTGCGCAATGGCCCTGGCTGTGAACGCCAGAAGCGACAACATCAGCAGGCCCGCGCTGGCTTGTACCCAGGGCTCAAGTTGAAAAAACATGTCAACAGACACCGATGGGGATCCTTTCGTTGGGAGTGGGTGGCGTGGCCGTTGGCCGGGCGGCGTGCTGCCGGCAGGCAGCTTGGTGCGAAAGCCTAAAATCTGAGCAGTGCAGTTGAGTGACTGCTTTCCCCTTCCACAGTTCCCATGCAAGACAAATACACCCCGCAAGACGTGGAGCGCGCCGCCCACGCCCACTGGACGGCCACCGATGCCTACCGCGTGACCGAGGACGAGAACAAGAAGAAGTTCTACGCCTGCTCCATGCTGCCCTACCCCAGCGGCAAGCTGCACATGGGCCACGTGCGCAACTACACCATCAACGACATGCTCACGCGCCACCTGCGCATGAAGGGCCACAACGTCTTGATGCCCATGGGTTGGGACGCCTTCGGCTTGCCGGCCGAGAACGCGGCGCTTAAAAACAAGGTGCCGCCTGCCAAGTGGACCTACGAGAACATCGCCTACATGAAGAAGCAGATGCAGGCGATGGGACTGGCCATCGACTGGTCGCGCGAGGTGGCCACCTGCTCGCCCGAGTACTACAAGTGGAACCAGTGGCTGTTCCTCAAGATGCTGGAAAAAGGCATCGCCTACCGCAAGACCCAGGTCGTCAACTGGGACCCGGTGGACCAGACCGTGCTGGCCAACGAGCAGGTCATTGACGGGCGCGGCTGGCGCACCGGTGCGCTGGTGGAAAAGCGCGAGATCCCCGGCTACTACCTCAAGATCACCGACTACGCGCAAGAGTTGCTGGACCACGTCCAGATGGGCAACGAGAAGGCCACGCTGACTGGCTGGCCCGACAAGGTGCGGCTGATGCAGGAGAACTGGATCGGCAAGAGCGAGGGCGTGCGTTTTGCCTTCACCCACGACATTCAGGGCGGCGATGGCAAGCTGATTGGCGATGGCCGCATGTACGTGTTCACCACGCGCGCCGACACCATCATGGGCGTGACCTTCTGCGCCGTGGCGCCCGAACACCCACTGGCCGCACACGCCGCTGCCGGCAACCCGCAGCTTGCCGCTTTCATCGAAGAGTGCAAGACCGGCGGCACCACCGAGGCCGAGTTGGCCACGCAGGAAAAGAAGGGCATGCCCACGGGCCTGCAGGTCACGCACCCGCTGACCGGCGCGAAGGTCGACGTGTGGGTGGGCAACTACGTGCTCATGAGCTATGGCGACGGCGCCGTGATGGGCGTGCCCGCGCACGACGAACGTGACTTCGCGTTTGCGCTCAAGTACCAGTTGCCCATCAAGCAAGTGGTGGCGGTGGAAGGCGAGACCTACAGCACCACCCAGTGGGCCGACTGGTACGGCGACAAGCAGCGCGGCGTCTGCGTCAACAGTGGCGTGCTCGACGGCCTGGCCTACAAGGCCGCCGTGGACAAGGTGGCCGAGTTGCTGGGCCCGCTGGGCGAGAAGAAAACCACCTGGCGCCTGCGCGACTGGGGCGTGAGCCGCCAGCGCTACTGGGGCACACCCATCCCCATCATCCACTGCGACGAACACGGCGCGGTGCCGGTGCCCGAGAAAGACCTGCCGGTGGTGCTGCCCGAGGATTGCGTGCCCGATGGCAGCGGCAACCCGCTGCACAAACACGAGGGTTTTCACGCCGGCGTCACCTGCCCCATCTGCGGCAAGGCGGCCAAGCGCGAGACCGACACCATGGACACCTTCGTGGATTCGTCCTGGTACTTCATGCGCTATTGCGACCCGACCAACGCCGAAAAAATGGTGGCCGAAGGCGCGGATTACTGGATGCCGATGGACCAATACATCGGCGGCATCGAACACGCCATCCTGCACCTGCTGTACGCGCGCTTCTGGACCAAGGTCATGCGCGACCTGGGCCTGGTCAAGGTGGACGAACCCTTCACCAAGCTGCTCACGCAGGGCATGGTGCTCAACCACATCTACAGCCGCCGCACCGACAAGGGCGCCAAGGAATACTTCTGGCCCCACGATGTGGAGCATGTGCTGGACGAAGGCGGCAAGATCGTTGGCGCGAAGCTGAAGAATGCGGTCGGCGATCTGCCCGTGGGCACGCCCATCGACTACGAGGGCGTGGGCACCATGTCCAAGTCCAAGAACAACGGCGTCGACCCGCAGGATTTGATTGAAAAGTACGGCGCCGACACCGCGCGCCTGTACACCATGTTCACCGCGCCGCCCGAGGCCACGCTGGAGTGGAACGACTCGGCCGTGGAGGGCAGCTACCGCTTCCTGCGCCGCGTCTGGAACCTGGGGGTCAAGCTGGGCCAAGCCGACTGGACCGCCGCCGCGCAATCGGCCGCCGGAGCCAAGAGCCTGGCCGATGTGGCCTTCGGCAAGGCCGCCAAGGCCCTGCGCCTGGAGATCCACACCGTGCTCAAGCAGGTGGACTACGACTACCAGCGCATGCAGTACAACACCGTGGTCTCCGGCACCATGAAGATGCTCAACGCCCTGGAGGATTTCAAGCAGTTCGACGACGCGGGCGCACAGGTCGCGGTGATCGAAGGCTTCGGCATCTTGCTGCGCGTGTTGTACCCAGCCACGCCCCACATTGCCCACGCCCTGTGGACCGAGCTGGGTTACGCCGGCACCCTGGGCGAGCTGCTGGACGCACCTTGGCCGCAGGTGGATCCGGGTGCCTTGGCGCAGGACGAGATCGAACTCGTGCTGCAAGTCAACGGCAAACACCGCGGTTCCGTGTTGGTGCCGGCTGGCGCCGACAGGGCCACCATCGAGGCCGCCGCCCTGGCCAGCGAAGCGTTTGCCAAGGCCGCCAACGGCGCTCCGCCGAAAAAGGTGGTGGTGGTGCCCGGTCGCCTTGTCAACGTGGTGGTGTGACCATGGGCACACGCCGCGCTGTGGTGTTGGCTGGTGGTGTGGCGCTGCTGGGGGGCTGCGGCTTCAAGTTGCGTCAGCCGCCCAAGCTGGCCTTTGAAACCATCCGCTCGCCTGGCAACTTTGCCACGCCGGTGGCACGCGAGCTGATGCGGGCCCTGGAGCAGGCGGGGGTGCGCGTGTTGCCACCCGAGCCACCGCGCCAGCCCGGCCTGCCACCGCCCGCCAGCGAACCGGTGGACGTGGTGATGGACGTGCTGGCCGACCAGCGCGAGCGTGCCGTGGTGGGCATCACCGCCACGGGCCAGGTGCGCGAGCTGCAGCTGCGCACACGCTTCCGTTTTCGCCTGCGCAGCGCCCAGGGCGCCGATCTCATCGAGGACAGCGAGCTGCTGCAGACGCGCGACATCAGCTTCACCGAAACCGCCGTGCTGGGCAAAGAGGCGGAAGAAGCGCTGATGTACAAGGACATGCAGACCGACATCGTCCAGCAGGTGCTGCGCCGCCTGAGCGTCGTCAAGCGTTGAACGCCACGGGCCGGGGTCACTCTCCCGCCACCACCACCCGGTTGCGCCCACCTACCTTGGCCTGGTACATGGCCGTGTCGGCGGCTTTGAAGAGGGCGTCGGCGTCGGCATGGAGCACCGACAGCGTGGCCACGCCCACACTGACCGTGACCCGCAGCGGCGTGTCCAGACCTGGTGCCGGCACCGGCATGTCCTGCATGGCCTTGCGTATGCGTTCCCCGGCGTAGCGCGCCTGAACCACGTCGGTGTCGGGCAGCAACACCACAAACTCTTCACCGCCGTAGCGCGCCAGCGTGTCGGCCGGGCGAAGCATGGCTTGCACCGCCATGCAGATGGCGATGAGCACGCGGTCGCCCACGTCGTGGCCGTGGGCATCGTTCACGCGTTTGAAGTGGTCGATGTCAAACAACAGGCAGGACAGCGGGTGGCCATAGCGGTGCGCGCGGGCGACCTCCAGTGCCGCCTGGTCCATCAGGTAGCGGCGGTTGCGCGCCCCCGTCAGGGGATCGGTGGTGGACAACAACTCCAGCTCGCGCGTGCGTTCCTGCACCCGGTCTTCCAGCTCCTGGTTCTGTGTTTCCAGCGCGGCTTTGGCGGCGAGCAATTCGTCCTGTGTGCGCTTGATGTCGGTGATGTCGTGTTGCACGCCGATGAAATGGGTCAACGCGCCGCGCTCGGAGAACACCGGTGCCAGCGTGAGCTGGTTCCAGTACAGCTCACCGTTCTTGCGGTAGTTGCGCAGGCTCACCTGCACCGGCTCGGCGCGCTGAAGCGCTTGCCGCACCGCGTGCAGGCCGGGCTGGTCGCGGTCGTGGGCACTCAGGAAGCGGCAGTTGTGGCCCAGCACCTCGTGGGCGCGGTAGCCGGTGCTGCTGAGGAATTTCTGGTTGACGTAGACGACGGGAAAATCGTCCACCTGCGCATCGGCAATGGCGATGCTGTCGTCCGACGCCTCCACCGCGCGCTGGAACAGACGCAAGGCGTTTTCGCGTTGCCGGGCTTCGAGCACGAAAGCACCCAAGCCCAGCGCGGACAACACCACCGCCAGCAGGAATTCCTGCAACTGCAGGTCGCTGCGAGGCAGGTTGCCACTGGCGTAGGGGCCTGATTCCGCCGCGGTCAGCACGATGGCGATGGCGGCTGTCCAGAGGCTGGCCCAGGCACCGCCGACCGTGCCGTGGCGCAAGGCCAGCCAGGCCACGGCGGGCAGCATCAGCACCACGCTCAGCGCCGGGCTGTCCAGACCCGTGAAGCGCTCGCCAAACACCAGCAGGTTGAGCACGACCAGCAACAGGGTTTCGGGCCACCAGCGCCAGCTGCGCAGCAGGTGCAGGTGTTCGCTCTTGAGCTGCGGCCCCCAGAGGTCCAGCAGCAAGGGCGTGAGCACCATCAGGCCCAACGCATCGCCCAGCCACCACACCAGCCAGTGGCCCCACAGCCCCAGGCCCTCTGGATGTTGTGGGTGCAGCAGTGCCCCCAGCAGGGCCGACAGCCCGCTGGCCAGCCCCGCGCCCAGCACCACAAACCAGCCCACGTGGACCACCCGCTGCACAGAGAACACCCGCCCGCACAACCGCGTGATGGTGTAGGCGCCGACCAGGACTTCCAGGATGTTGGCGGTGGCAAAACCCAGCGCTTGCGGCAGGCTGTAGGTGCCCCAGTCCACCAGCAGTTCCACGGGCACCATCAGGGCGGCAAAAAACCCCCATTGCCGCCGGGGCGACAACAGCAAGGCGGCCAGCACCACCGCGTTGGGCAGCCACAACATGGCCGGGCCATCGGGCGACAGCGTGAAGCGCACCGACAGCCAGCCCGTGGCCGCGTACAACACGCCCACCAGCAACAGGCGCGCCCACAGCGCGTCCAGCCCCCAGAAGTGTGGGCGCGGGATGCTGGCGGGCGTGAAGCCGTGGGTGGGCGGCAGCAGCGAGTCCATGGCGTGGCGGGCGGGGAGGGGCCTGGGGGCCAAGCTTTGACAATTCGACTATAACGGGGGCTGACACTTTTGCCGCTTCATTTACCGTACCGGGTATGCCCAATCCGCTCGAAGCCTCCGCATCCGCGCCGTCCGTGCATGGCGTGCCGCAGCCCCACAGCCCCGAGGAGCTGTGGCGCCTGCTGCAAAACCCCCAGTCCACGGCCCATGGCGCGCAGCACCTGGGCGATGCGCTGGTGCAAAGTGGCGTCATCACGGTGCGCCAACTGGCCGAAGCGCTGCAAACCCAGGTGGAGGAGCGCAAGCTGGGCGTGTACCGCCAACTGGGCCGTCAATTGCTGGACAAGGGCGTGCTCAGCGAAGCGCAACTGCGCCAGGTGATCGCCGGCTGGCTGGGCAACCGCGTGGTGGACGCCCGCCACTACCGTTTTGACCCCGAGGCCCTGGCCATGGTGCCACGCGCTGTGGCAGAGGCCGAGTCGGTGCTGCCCCTGTTGCGGCACGAAGACCTGCTGGTGGTGCTGATGGCGGACCCGCTGGACAAACGGCTGCACGATGAATTGCGCTTCATGACGCAGATGCGCATCGTGCCGGTGCTGGCGGCGCCCGGCACGCTGATGCCGGCGCTGGAGCGTGCCTACCAGGCCAGCGCGGGCAGCCCCACGCCCACCACGGGCACCCGCATGGCCGCCAAAGATCTGGCCGTCAACCTGATGGCGGGCAGCGATGTCGGTGTGAGCGAACCCGATGGCGACATCGTCAGCGAGTCCGACAACACGCTGGTGCGCATGATCAACTCGCTGATCGAGGAAGCCATTGCACAGAAGGCCTCCGATATCCACATTGAAACGCGGCCAGCGCCCAAGACGGTGCGCATCCGCCTGCGCCTGGACGGCGAACTCAAGCGCTACCTGGAGGTGGAGTCGCGTTTTCGTTACGCGCTGGTGGCCCGCATCAAGATCATGGCGGGCATGGACATCTCCGAGCACCGCAAGCCGCAGGATGGCAAGATCGACTTCGCCCGTTTTGGCGGCAGCAAGACCGAGCTGCGCGTGGTCACCGTGCCCACCGCCAACGGCCTCGAAGACGTGGTGCTGCGCCTGTTGGCGGGCTCCAAGCCCATCCCGGTGGACGCCATCGGCCTGAACCCGCGCGACCTCACCCAACTGCAGCGCCTGGCGCAAAAACCCTACGGTCTCATCCTCGTGTGTGGCCCCACCGGCAGCGGCAAAACCACCACGCTGCATTCGCTCATCGCCGACATCAACACCGAGGGGCGCAAGATCTGGACCGCCGAGGACCCGATCGAAATCACCCAGGAGGGCCTGCGTCAGGTGCAGATGAACCCACGCATCGGCTGGACCTTTGCGGCCGCCATGCGCACCTTTTTGCGCGCCGACCCCGACGTCATCATGATCGGCGAAATGCGCGACGAAGAGACCGCGCGCATCGCCATCGAAGCCTCGCTCACCGGCCACCTGGTGTTGTCCACCCTGCACACCAACTCGGCGCCCGAGAGCGTGGGCCGGCTGCTGGAAATTGGCCTCGACCCGTTCAACTTCTCCGATTCGCTCCTGGGCATCCTCGCGCAACGCCTGGTGCGCCGCCTGTGCAAGGCCTGTGTGACCGCCCGACCCGCCACGCAGGACGAACTGGAGGCCCTGGCGACCCAGTATCTGGAGAGCGTTCAGCACGTGGATGCGCGCGACGTGGCAGCGCAGATCGCGCGCTGGACCGAACAATATGGGCAGGACGATGGCCACGGCGGGCGCTACCTGCGCAGCTTCATCAAAGGCGGCGTGGGTTGCACCGTGTGCGAAGGGCGTGGCCACAAAGGCCGCCTGGGCATTTACGAGCTGATGCTCAACGACGAAGACATCCGCCACCACATCCGCCGCCGATCCTCGGCCACCGAGATCCGCGACACCGCGCTCAAGGCCGGCATGAAAACACTGCGACAAGACGGCATCGACAAGGTCATTCAAGGCCTGACCGATCTGCCCGAAGTCATCGCCGCGACGAACTTATGACCACCCCGTTGCTTGCCGTGGGCCACTGACATGTTGCTCCAGGCCCTCACCACCGCACGCGACCTGGGTCGCCTGCAGGACATCCTGGGCGTGTTGATCCGCCATGGTTTTGGCGACACGGTGCGCCGCCTGGGTTTGGCCGACGCGCTGGAAAAAGCCGGCCACGCCTTGCGGTGGGACCACGCGGCCGACCTGGCCCGCCTGCCGCCGCCGGTGCAGGTGCGGCTGGCACTGGAGGAGCTGGGGCCCACCTTCGTCAAGCTCGGCCAGATCCTGGCCGGTCGCGCCGACCTGTTCGGGCCCGAGTGGATCGCCGAATTCGAGAAGCTGCACAGCCAGGTGCCTGCGCTGCCGCTGGACAGCCTGCGCCCGCAGTTGCGAGACGACCTCGGCGGTGAGCCCGAGGCCGTGTTCGCGCGATTTGACGCCGAGCCGCTGGCCGCCGCATCGATTGCCCAGGTGCACCGCGCGCAACTGCACGATGGCACCGAGGTGGTGGTCAAGATACGCCGCCCTGGCATCACGGACACCATCGAGGCCGACCTGCGCCTGCTGGAGCGCCTGGCCGCATTGGCCGAGGCCGAGCTGCCCGCGCTCAAGCCCTACCGGCCGCAGTTGCTGGTGCGCGAGTTCGCCCGTTCGCTGCGGCGCGAGCTGGACCTGGCCAACGAATGCCGCAACGCCGAGCGCATTGCCACCAACCTGGCGGCGCTGGAGCACATCGTCATCCCACGCGTGCACTGGGCACACACGGGCGCCCGCGTCAACGTGCAGGACTTTCTGGACGGCGTGCCTGGCCACCAGCTGGACCGTCTCACGCCCGAGGCCGGGTTTGATCGCCAGCTGCTCGCGCGACGCGGTGCCGGCGCCGTGCTCAAGATGATCGTGGAGGACGGTTTTTTCCACGCCGATCCGCACCCCGGCAACGTGTTCTACCTGCCGGGCAACCGCATTGCCTTCATCGACTTCGGCATGGCCGGACGTCTGAGCGAGCGCCGCCGCGACGACCTGTTGCAACTGCTGCTGGGCCTAGTGGAGCACCGTGCCCAGGCCGTGGCCGACGTGCTGCTGGACTGGGCGGGCGACACCCACGGCATCGACACCGCCCAGTTGGAGAGCGAGATCGAGGCCTTTGTGGACCAGTACCACGGCGTGTCGCTGGCCAAGCTCAGCCTGGGCCAGATGCTGGCCGATGTCACCACCATCCTGCGCGAACACAAGCTGGGCTTGCCGTCCGATCTGGCTCTGCTCATCAAATCTTTCATCACCCTCGAAGGCATGGGCCGTGGGTTGGACCCCGGCTTCCACATGGCCACCGAAGCCCTGCCCTTGCTCAAACGTGTGCTGCGTGCGCGCTACCAGCCCAAGGCGCTGGCCAGGCGGGGCTGGTCGCTGCTGCGCCGCAGCCTGGGGGCTTTGGAGCAGTTGCCCGACGACCTGGGGCGTTTGCTGCGCAATGCGCGGCGCGGCCGATTGCAGGTGGGCATCGAGCTGGCCCACCTCAAGCGTGTGGGCGACCAGATCGACCGCGCGGCCAACCGCCTGAGCATGGCGCTGGTGGTGGCCGCGCTCATCATCGGCTCGTCCATCGTGCTCACGGTGCAGGGTGGCCCCACGCTGTTTGGCCTGCCGGCTTTTGGCCTGATGGGTTTTGCGGGTGCGGTGGTGTTCGGCATCTGGTTGCTGCGAGCCATGGCGCGCAGCGGGCGCGAGGACGGAGACGATTGAGCCTTCAACTCATGCCTTCAGGCGCGAAATGCGCCCCCTACTTGTCAGCCTGCAACTCCGTGAGCAAGTGCAATGGCCTCACATCTTTTGATTTGACATCGTCTTCATTCAAGGTGATGTATTTTTTGTTCAAATAAACTTGAATGCGGGACCAGGAGTCGCCATAGGGCTGCCTTAACGTCAACACGACTTTTCCATCATGCAGGTAATTGATGCCGTTGCCGCCATGAGTGGCTTTGTAGCGCAAGGCTTTTCCATCGATCCCTTCGTTAAAAGCTTGGTGTCCGGTGGTCTTTAATATCACATCGTAGAGATCATTTTCATTTTTTTCTGCGAAGTGCGCCATTTCGACTTCTACACCATCACCCTTGAGAAATTTTCCATATGGATTCACCACTGGTCGCTCTTGCGCTGCGCTGAGTGTGCAAAAAAACGCCAAGGCGGCGAATGTTATTTTCAATGCGTTGATATTCATTAATGTTCGATATGTAGTCAAGTGACGACTGACTAAAGCGGTTTAGGTAATGTCTGCCGAAAGCGGGTGCTGACTGTGGGGGTTGGTCATATAAATATTTAGGCTCTTAATAGGGTTTGATAGTTCTATCGCAGATAGGTTCTGATCATTCCTTTGCGTGCAGACGTGGAGTTCTCGCACATGCTTTGGGCTTGCTTGTAAATGGCATGTGCCTGCTCCTTGTTTTTTTCAATCACCTCTTGATGGCTCGCTTTGCCTAAAACCACGTTGTAGTTTAGGTAGTGAGCGCTTTGAGTCGAAAGCGTTTTCTTGGCCTGCTCAACCATTTGATCCAGCAGTTCAAAAGAGCCGCCCCAACGCGGACTGAGATAGTTGACGGCATTGATGCGTGCGGCGAGGTTTTTGGGATCGACCTGATTGGCTACTTGAAGCCATTGGGC
Source organism: Hydrogenophaga atypica (assembly GCF_042665215.1). NCBI lineage: Bacteria > Pseudomonadati > Pseudomonadota > Betaproteobacteria > Burkholderiales > Comamonadaceae > Hydrogenophaga > Hydrogenophaga atypica. The sequence continues at coordinate 46,789 of NZ_JBHTCA010000005.1, read as the reverse complement.
CGCATGTTGCCCAGCCGCTTGACCTTGGCTCGCGGCGATGCCAATCGCAATACTATGGGGCAAGGCCGAATGGGGGTCGAGTCGCATGGCTGTTTCCAAGTAGGCCATCGATTTTTCGTTGAACTGCTTCATTGCGCCCAATTGGGCGCGGCTGACCTGTGCAGCAGGACGATCACTGCGAGCGAAGCTGGCTTGCTGTGCATAAAAGCTGCCGGCAAGCAAGTTGGCAAAAAACGATTGAGGGCGCTGATCCACCCACATGTGCACCAATGCCTCTTGTCCCATGCTGAATGTTTCCAGCTCAACAAGTGTGCGCAACGTCAACAAGTCTCCACCCTCTGAGTTCAAATTGTTTTTGTGAAGCGTGGCAAGTAATTTTTCAAGTTTTTCATATTGACCGTTGCTCAGCAGTTCGACTCGTTGTGTAAAGTCCATGCCAACGGAATCGCCGGGGACCAACGTACATTCTGCCGCCTGCGCAGTCCCCATGCATGCACTCAATGTCATTGCGACAACCAGTCGCGAGTTGCTTAATTTTCGAACGATTGACTTTGAAGACATCATAATTTCCTCCTGGATATGTTGATTGATGCGTTGACGCTAAGAAATAAATTGCGATCAATGGGGTTTGAGGGGTTGCAGTAGATGCAGGCTCATTGCGCTCTGGTTGTTTAAAGTGATTTTTCTGAATTTTGCAAGCACAGGATTCTAGATAACTTAAATTCAGTCTCGTTCTGGTCCTGCAAAATCTGTTATTTGATGTTGCAGTGCTTTGGTTGACTGGTTTGAAGCTTTGTTTGAAAAGCAGTGGCGCCAGAATATATGTGGCGACGTGCCTTGCGTTGGTTGCACATCGCTGCAATTTTCTGGACCATTACTGTATGAGGACGCCACGCAGAGCACAAGTGAATTGACAAAAAATGCATTTCACCGAAATGAATCCCAGCTGATCGCAGCGTGTTGTTGATGCACGTGTTCAATGTCGAGGACGAGGCCGCTTTTATTGCCCACTGCAAAGCAGCCTACGAGCAACCCTTGCAGTAGATTTTTGAATGAGCCCGCTGCTCTTGGCCAACATCACCGTGACCTTGCTGCTGTTCATGGCGGCGATGCTGATGGGCCTGTGGAGCTTGCTGCGCGGACCCCACGCGCAGGACCGCGTGCTGGCCCTGGATTTTCTTTACGCCGTGGGCATGCTGGTGCTGGTGCTGGGCAGTGGCGCGGTGGCTTTGCTGTCGGGTTTGGGTCTGTGGCGCCTACCCGATTTTTTCTTGCGCATGCACGCCCCCGCGCTCGTCTTCACCCTCGCGGCATGGGACGTCACTTTTGCCTTCATCGTTCACTTCAGCGCCACCGGCCAGGGACTGGCGCTGCACGTGTGGCTGATCATCATCGTGTTGTCGATCACCGCGCCGGTCTGCAGCATGCTGCTGATGCGGGCCGTGCTGTTCCGCCGCCGCTGTCCGAGCGGGATTGAAGCACGGGGCGCCGACGATAATCCGTGCCCATGCAAGTCCCCTCGGCCCAGATCGCCCCACACCTTCAGCGTGGCCTCAAAAGCCTGTACACGCTGTACGGCGACGAACCCCTGCAGCAACAAGAGTGCGCCGATGCCGTGCGCAGCGCGGCACGGGCGGCGGGCTACACCGACCGCAGTGTGTTCACCGTGGCCGGTGCCCATTTCGACTGGAGCGAGGTTTTGGCCGCTGGTGGCTCGCTCAGCCTGTTCGCCGACAAGCAGATCGTGGAGATCCGCATCCCGTCGGGCAAGCCGGGCAAAGACGGCTCACAGGCTTTGCAGCAACTGGCCGAGGCCGCGCGTGGCAACGACAGCGTGTTGACCCTGGTGTTTTTGCCGCGCCTGGACAGCGCCACCCAAAAGGGCGCGTGGTTTGGGGCGCTGGACGCCAATGGCATCACCGTGCGCACCGACCCCATCGAACGCCTGGCCTTGCCGCAGTGGATTGCGCAACGCCTGCAAGCCCAAGGCCAGCGTGTGCAGGCCGGCGAGGCCGGGCAGCGCACGCTGCAGTTTTTTGCCGACCGCGTGGAGGGCAACCTGCTCGCGGCGCACCAGGAGATTCAGAAACTGGGCCTGCTGTTTCCCGAAGGCGAGTTGTCGTTTGAGCAGGTGGAAAGCGCGGTGCTCAACGTGGCCCGTTACGACGCCTTCAAGTTGGCCGAGGCGGTGCTGGGCGGGCAGTTGGGCCGTGCCCAGCGCATGCTCGACGGCCTGCAGGCCGAGGGTGAAGCGCCGGTGCTGGTGCACTGGGCCCTGGCCGACGACGTGCGCACGCTGCACCGCGTCAAGCAGGCCATGGCCGAGGGCAAGCCTTTGCCCTTGGCCTTGCGCGAAAACCGCGTCTGGGGCGCGAAGGAAAAGCTCATGGAGCGTGCCCTGCCGCGCATCACGGCCGCCCAGGCGGCGGCGTTTGTGGTGGATGCACACCGGGTGGACGGCATCGTCAAAGGCCTCAGGCAGGCCGATTGGCCCAGCGACCCGTGGCAGGCCTTGCACCGCCTGGCCATGGGCGTGTGCCGGGCCTGCGCAACACGTTAAGGGCGCAACGCCCGCCTGAGCGCGTCGGCGCACAAGGCGACGGCTTCGTTGGCCTCGTCGATCACCCGGCCCATGGGCATGAAACCGTGGATTTGCCGCTCAAAGCTCAACAGCGTCGCGCGGACACCCGACTCGCTGAGCCGCTGCGCGTAGGCGATGCCTTCGTCGCGCAAGGGGTCGTAGCCGGCGGTGAGTACCAGCGCGGGTGGCAGTCCCGCCAGGTCGGGGTGGCGCAGCGGCGAGGCGCGCCAGTCGTTGTCCTGCGCCGGGTCGGCGATGTAGTGGTCGTGGAACCAGGTCATGGTGTCGGCCGTCAGCAGGTAGCCCTGTGCGTTGCGCCGGTGCGAGTCGTGCGTGCGGTGTTGGTCGGTGGCCGGGTAAATCAGCAGTTGAAAGGCCAGTGGCACCTCGCCACGCAGCGTCAATGCCACCACCGCCGCCAGGTTGCCGCCCGCGCTGTCGCCGCCCACCGCCAGGCGGGTGGCGTCCAGCCCCAGCGCAGCGGCTTGGGCCGCCACCCAGCGCGTGGCGGCGCAGGCGTCATCCACGGCGGCCGGGAAAGGGTGCTCCGGTCCCATCCGGTAGTCCACCGACACCACCACACAACCCGAGGCGATGGCCAGCTGCCGGCACAGGGTGTCGTGGGTGTCCAGGTCGCCAATCACCCAGCCGCCGCCGTGGAAGTACACCAACGCCGGGCGCGGGCCCGCGCCGTCGCCGTGGCGGTACAAGCGCAGCGCAATGGGGCCGTGAGGGCCGTCGGCCACCAGCGCCTGCACGGTGTCGATGGGTGGTGGCTCGGGCTGGGTGATGTGGCGACGTTCGCGGTAGAAGCGGCGGGCCTCCTCCACGCTCAAGGTGTGGGTGGGCGGCACGCCACGTTCGATGATGAGGTCGAGCAGGGCGCGGGCTTGGGGGTGCAGCATGGGGCCTCCAGGGGTGTGTGGGCGCAGTTTAGGTGCGTCGGTGCGAAAATGCCGTCATGAACGCGATGAATGTCCCCGAACTGATGCAGACCCTGGGCGTGCAGGCCCGCCGCGCCGCTTTCGAGATGGCACGTGCCCCGGCCGCGCGCAAGCGCGATGCGTTGCTGGCCTTGGCCCGCCTGCTGCGCGCCAACGTGGACGCCCTGCAGGTGGACAACGCCAAGGATCTGGAGCGTGCCCGTGCCAACGGGCTGAGCGAGCCCATGGTGGACCGCCTGAAACTCACGCCCAAGGTGCTGGAAACCTGCGCCGAAGGCTGCGAGCAGCTCGCCGCCATGGCCGACATCATTGGCGAAATCATCGGCATGAAGCAGCAGCCCAGCGGCATTCGCGTGGGCCAGATGCGTGTGCCCATCGGGGTGTTCGGCATGATTTACGAGAGCCGGCCCAACGTCACCATCGAGGCCGCCAGCCTGTCCATCAAGAGCGGCAATGCGTGCATTCTGCGCGGTGGCTCTGAGGCCATCGACAGCAACCGCGCCCTGGCCAAACTGGTGCAACAGGCCCTGGCCGAGGCCGGCCTGCCGGTGGACGCTGTGCAGCTTGTGCCCACCACCGACCGTGCTGCCGTGGGCCAGCTCATCACCATGCCTGCCTATGTGGACGTGATCATCCCGCGTGGTGGCAAGGGCCTGATCGAGCGCATCAGCGCCGAGGCCAAGGTGCCCGTGATCAAGCACCTGGATGGCAATTGCCACACCTACGTGGACGACCCTTGCGACATCGCCATGGCGGTGAAGGTGGCCGACAACGCCAAAACGAACAAGTACAGCCCCTGCAACGCCAGCGAAGGTCTGTTGGTGGCGCGTGGTGTGGCGGCCGATTTTCTGCCGCGCATTGGTGCCATCTACGCACAAAAAGGCGTGGAAATGCGTTGCTGCCCCGAGGCCAAGGCGCTGCTGGTGGCTGTGCCCGGCGCGCAGGTGAAAGATGCGACCGAGCAGGACTGGTTTGAGGAGTACCTGGCGCCCATCATCAGCATCAAGGTGGTGAGCGGCGTGGACGAGGCCATTGCCCACATCAACCGCTACAGCAGCCACCACACCGACGCCATCCTCACCACCGACCATGTGCACGCCCAGCGCTTTTTGCGCGAGGTGGATTCGGCCAGTGTCATGGTCAACGCCAGCACGCGCTTTGCCGATGGCTTCGAGTACGGCTTGGGGGCGGAAATTGGCATCAGCACCGACAAGTTCCACGCGCGTGGGCCGGTGGGCATCGAGGGCCTGACCTCGCTGAAGTACGTGGTGCTGGGCGAAGGCGAAGTGCGCGGCTGAGGGGCTGTGGCCAGCCCGGTGGTGGGCGAAACGGGCTGCCATGCCTTCCCGACGCCACCGGGTGTGTCCCGGCTGTGTCCATGGCAGCCCGCCCGTTTTCCCTGAATGTTCTGCTGACCCTCTGTGGGGCCTGAACCGTCGGCTGCTCTGTGGCGCCGTGTGGGTTGTTCGCTCCCTGATCGCTGCGTTCTCTGACGCTTGGGCTCCCTGGCAGTTTGGACGGGTGGTGTTGCGCCTCCCCGGATCGGATGCATGGCACCGATCCCGCAACAGTCACCCGTCCCCTGTCTTCTTCTTGTCTCGCCGTGTGGCGCCTCCCTGTGACGCTGACCGACTTTTCCCTCCCTGTACCGGCCCATCGCTTCGTGGTGGCGATGTGTGTCCCGGTGAGATGAAGTGTGGCCTCAAAGGTAAAAACAAACTTCCGCTCTTGTGACATTTGTGTCAGATGCTGGAAAGTTTTTCACCGATCCCTTGTCACGTTGTTGCGGGCCCAACTGTAGTCAAAAAGTGCATACAAGATGCTCGGAGAAATGGGGAGAGGGCCATTCCTTAGATAAAAAATGCGGAATTTGTAACTAAGGTGACTTTTCGGTCAGAATGGGGGTGAGATCGGGTTGACACACGGCGGACTGGCCGAGCACCCGTCAAAAGCCTTCAGCACCATGAACCCCAACGATGCCGCCTTGTCGCCTTTTGGCGTGAGGACCAACGGTCCCACCATCCACGACTTCCCCGAGGAGGCGCGTGCGTTTCTGCGCGACAACGGTCAGATGCGGGTGTACCAGCGGGGCGAAACGGTGCAGCGCACCCGGGTGCCGCTGACCGCGGCGGCCTGGCTGCAAAAAGGCCGCTTGCGCACCGTTGTGTACCAGCCCGACGGTTCGGAGCATGCCCGAGGGTGGGTCATGACCGAGGAGCTGTTTGGCCTCTTCAATATACTGCTGCCCGATTGCCCCGCGCTCAACCACCTGGTGGTGGACACGGACGAGGCGCACGTCCTGCATTTTTCGCGCGACCTCCTGCTTGACATGATGCACCGCTTCCCCGACGCCCGGTGGGGGGTGTCGGTGGCGCTGAGCCGGCGCATCGCGCAGATGTCCGATTTCATCGACGTCACCGGTCCGGGCTTGCTGGAAGACAAACTTCGCGCCTTGCTGGTGTGGTGGTCGAGCCACTATTCTGTGCCCGCACGCGACGGCAGCGTGGAGCTGTGGGTCACACAAAACGACTTGGCCAATGGCGTGGGTGCCTCCCGCCAGCGCGTGCAGATGGAACTGAAGGCCATGCGCGACCGAGGCGAGCTGGACGTGGCGTACCGCAAGATCGTTTTGCGACCGCGTTTTTTTGAGCAACTTCAGGCGACCCAGGGCTGATTGACGATGAACGACCCGAGTGGCGCTTTTTCTCCCTTCGGCATCAAAACGGTGGGCTTCACCGTGCACGACCTGCCGCCCGAGGCACGCCACCTGCTGCAGACGCGTGGCACAAGGCGGCGTTACCGCCGGGGTGAGGAGGTGCAGCGCCGCGGGGTGGTGCCGGCGCATGCCTCATGGCTGTTGAGCGGGCGTTTGCACTGCATGGCGGCGCATCCCGACGGGGCCGAATTGCACGGCGGCTGGATCATGGCGCAAGAGATTTTTGGCATCAACAACTTGATGTTGAACCGCAGTTCACGCATGACCATCCGCGTTGACACACCCGACTGCGAGGTGCTGCATTTTCCGCTGGAGGTTTTGCGCGAGCTGGTCATGACCCTGCCCGAGGCCGGCGTGGGCGTGGCCGTGGGCTTGAGCAAACGGCTGCGTCAGCAGTTCGACATCATCGAGGTGGTGGGCCAGCGCACCCTGGCCGGCAAGTTGCGGTCGGTGTTGCGTTGGTGGAGTACTCACCACGGCATCCCTGCGCGCGATGGCAGTGTGGAGCTGTGGGTGGGGCAAGGTGATTTGGCCACGGGTGTGGGTGCCTCCAGGCAGCGTGTGCACGAAGAGTTGAAGCACTTGCGTCAGAGCGGCGACATTGAGCTGGCGTACCGCAAGGTGATCCTGTACCCGCGGTTTTTTGAACACCTCGATTCGCCCGCCGCTCCCGACTGAGGCCCCCAAAAGCAGTTCAGGCGGGGTGTGTTGCGCCTCCCCGGATCTCTCGATCCCGCAACACACACCCGCCTTCCTGTCTTATCGTCGTCGCTCTGTGGCGCCTCTCCCTTTTTCGCTCCCTCTGTTCTTCTGCTGACTTTTTGTTATTGCTCCCTGCTGAGTCCGTACTGTGCCGGGGAATGTCACGAAAGAAATCCACAACCGTGACATTTCCGTCAGATACCGTCAGCTTGGGTTCAGACGGGGTTTTCGCACCGTCAAGCCTCCGCTGAGGACGCTGGCGGGATAATCCTGCCCCATGAACCCCAAGCAGCGTGTGGTCGTCGGCCTGTCCGGCGGCGTGGATTCGGCCGTGAGCGCCCATTTGCTCAAGCAGCAAGGCCATGAGGTCATCGGCATCTTCATGAAGAACTGGGAAGACGATGACGATAGCGAGTACTGCTCGTCCAACATCGACTTCGTGGACGCCGCCAGCGTGGCCGACGTGATTGGCATCGAGATCGAGCACGTCAACTTCGCGGCCGAATACAAGGACCGCGTGTTCGCCGAGTTCCTGCGCGAGTACTCGGCCGGCCGCACGCCCAATCCCGACATCCTGTGCAATGCCGAGATCAAGTTCAAGGCCTTTCTTGACCACGCCATGCGCCTGGGTGCCGAAAAAATCGCCACTGGCCACTACGCACGCGTGCGCGAGCACGGCGGTGCTTTCCAGTTGCTCAAGGGCCTCGATGCTTCCAAGGACCAGAGCTATTTCCTGCACCGCCTCAACCAGGCGCAGCTGAGCAAGACGCTGTTCCCGGTGGGTGAACTGCACAAAACCGAGGTGCGTCGCATCGCGGCGGAGATTGGCCTGCCCAACGCCAAGAAGAAAGACAGCACCGGCATCTGTTTCATCGGCGAGCGGCCGTTCCGCGACTTCCTCAACCGCTACATCGCCAAAGAGCCCGGCCCCATCAAAGACGACAAGGGCCGCACCATCGGTCAGCACCAAGGCCTGAGCTTCTACACCCTGGGCCAGCGCCAGGGCTTGGGCATTGGTGGTGTGAAGGAAAAAGGCGCACAGCGTGGCGGTGGTGAACACGCGCCCTGGTTTGTGGCGCGCAAAGACGTGGCCAAGAACACGCTGTGGGTGGTGCAAGGCCACGACCACCCGTGGCTGTTGTCGCCCACCCTGCGGGCGCAGGACGCGAGCTGGGTGGCGGGCGTGCCGCCAGCGGCTGGCAACATCGCCGCCAAGACGCGTTACCGGCAGAGCGACGCGCCGTGCCGATTTGCGCCCGAGGGCGAGCGGGGCTTCCGTCTGGATTTCAGCGAGGCCCAATGGGCGGTCACGCCGGGGCAGTCGGCCGTGTTGTACGACGGCGAGGTGTGTTTGGGTGGCGGTGTCATCGACACCGAGGCGGCCGACTTCGCTTGACCGATCAGGCCGCCAGGCTCACCCGGTCGCGGCCACTTTCCTTGGCTTGGTACAGCGCCTTGTCGGCACGGGCGATCCAGGCGGTCGCGTCTTCGCCTTGCTGCTGCGTGGCCACACCGGCCGACAGCGTGAGCGTGAGCACCACCTCGTTGGTTTGTTTGTGGCGAATTTTGAGTGCCTTGGTGCGCAGGCGCACGCGCTCGGCCACTTCCTTCGCCAGTGCCGGTGTGGCGTGGGGCAACAAAATGGCGAACTCCTCGCCACCATACCGTGCCACCGTGCTGCCGGCCTCGCCCACCGACAGCCTGAGCAATTCGCCCAGGGCGCTGAGCACGCGGTCGCCCATCAGGTGGCCGTGGCCGTCGTTGATGGCCTTGAAGTGGTCGATGTCCAGCATCACCAGCGCGTGTTGGGTGCCGGCGTTGGGCGGGGTGCGCAGCAACTGGCCCATCTTGTGGTCCAGCCCTTTGCGGTTGAGCACGCGGGTGAGCGCGTCCACAAACACGTCTTCCCGGGCGCGCTGCAGGTCGGTGCGCAGCTGCTCGATCTCGCGCTGACTGGCGGCGACCTGTGCCTGCAGCGCGGCCGCCGAGCTGCGCATCGCCTCGGTCTGCTGCAGCGCCTGGCCCAGGTGCAGGCCCAGGCGCTCGGTGTCGCTGGATTGCAGCGCCTGCGACAGGCCGGCCAGGTGTTGTGTGAAGTCGCCCGCCTCGTTGCCGGTGCGCGCCGCGCTCTCCGACATGCCCGTCATCACCCGCTGCATGTCGCCACTGATGCGCTCCATGGTCTTGTCGTCGATGCCGGCGATGTGTTCGCGGTACAGGCGCACCATGGTGTTGTCGCTCAGGCGCGCTTCGGTGCGGGTGAAGTGGTCAAAGGCCTGGTTCAGGCGGCCGTTGATGCCGGCGACGTATTCGTAACACACGGCGTAGGTGACCGGGTTGAAAGCGGCGCTGTGCTGGTTCATCAGTGCCAGCACGGCACGCAGCAGTTCGGCGCTTTTTTCCTTGGATTCGGTGTAGAGCATGTCTCGGGCAAACCAGGTGGGTCAAAAGGCAAACAAAACAAACAACAGGCAAAAAAAACCCGCCGAGGCGGGTCGCCCGTCAGAACGGGATGTCGTCGTCCATGTCTTCAAAACCGCTGCTGGCCGGTGCCGGCCGGGCAGCGGGTTGGCGGGGTGCGGCAGCGGGCGCGGCCGCACGCGGTACAGCCGCCGGGCGGCTGTAGCCACCACCACCACCACCGCCCTCGTCACCGGGGCCACCCATGCCTTCACGGCCGCCCAGCAACTGCATTTCGGTGGCGATGATGTCCACCGTGTTCTTCTCCACGCCGGTGGCCTTGTCCACGTAGGTGCCGTATTTGAGCCGGCCTTCAACGTAAATGGGGCGGCCCTTTTTGACGTATTCGCCGGCGATCTCGGCCAGGCGGTCGTAGAACGTGACGCGGTGCCACTGCGTGTCTTCCACCGTTTCGCCGGTGTTGCGGTCCTTGCGGCGGCTGGAGGTGGCCACACTCACGTTGGCCACGGCCTGGCCCGAGGGCAGGTAGCGAATTTCGGGGTCGCGGCCGCAGTTGCCGACGAGGATGACTTTGTTGACGGATGCCATGAGTGGAATGTCCTGATGTGAGTACCGAGATTGTGCCGCAAGTGGCTTGGCCTGGCGCTGATGGCTGGTCAGTCGAGGTGGGCCAAGTGATTGGTAGCGGCGCGCGCCAGCGCCTCATCGAAGGTGGCCAACGGGCAGCGCAGCTCGGCGGCCAGCCACAGGTAGGCCGCGTCGTAGGCGCTCAGGCCGTAGCGCTGGGCCAGATCGACCACTTGCACCGGGTCCGTGGCGTGCAGTTCGATGTCCAGCTCGGCGGCGATGGTCAGGCCGGTGAGCGCGTGGGTCTCGCCGCGTCGGTGTTTTTTGAGGGCCACACTGGCGATTTCGCTGCTCAGCAAATGGGGTGCGTGCAGATTGCGGCCGTCAAACCGGCCCTGCGCCGCTTCAAACCAGGGTTCGCGGAACACCAGGCCAGCCACGGCGCTGCAGTCCACCACCAGCGGTGGGCGCTCCAGGTAGCTCGGCGGCGGCTCGGCCACAAACAGCGGGGCGAGCGCGGTCATCGACTGTCGCGGTCTTCGCGGATGAGGGCCAGGCTGGAGGCCTGCTCGGCGATGGGCTGCGGGTGGCGGGCCCGCAGTTCCGCGCTCACCTGTTCAATGGTTTTCCAGCCCCGGCGCACCGGGCCCAGGCCACCTGCCGGGGTTGTACGGCGCAACACCGCGCCCGAGGTGGGGCGCACGCCGACCTCGTGCACCGCCTGCTCCAGCAAGGCCATCAGTTCGCCTTGGAGCGAGCGGTGGTTGCGCGCAGCCCGTTGGCGCAGGGCGTTGGCCCAGTCGTCGGGCACGTCTTTGATGGAAAGATGAGGCATTTTGAAGCCATTTCAGATGTGGTTTCATTTTGAATTCGTTGTGGCGCATATTCAAGCGCCGCAGGCTGGAAACTACACTGCAGCCGATGAAAGGCGAGCCCGATTTCCTGCAAAACCTGCGCAACGAGATGGGCGATGGCCGCCAGTGGCTGGACCGCGCCGTTGTGATCACCTTTGCGGTGCTGGCCGGGCTGGCGGTGGTGGGCTTCACCCTGTTGGCCGATGCCGCATTTGAGTGGTTTGACGCCTTGCGAAGCGCCGCCTGGTGGGCGCCGTTGCTGTGGACGCCCGCTGTCACCGCGCTGGTGGTGTGGGCCGTGCGGCGCTGGGCCCCGGCGGCGGCGGGCTCGGGCGTGCCACAGGTGATGTGTGCGTTGGCGCCCGAGGTGCCGGCCACCTCGCGCGGGCGGTTTGTGTCGCTGCGCATCAGCGCGGCCAAGGTGCTGGGGGTTTCGGGTGGTTTGCTGGCCGGCCTGTCCATCGGCCGGCAGGGGCCGTCGGTGCAGGTGGCCGCGGGTGTCATGCACCACGCGCGCCGCTACCTGTCACCCAAAACCGCCATCTCCGAACGCGAATTGCTGGTGGCCGGTGGGGCCGCCGGCATCGCGGCGGCCTTCAACACGCCGCTGGGCGGCATCGTGTTTGCCATCGAAGAGTTGAGCCGTCGGCTGGAGCAGCGCAGCAGTGGCCTGATGTTGGCGGCCATCGTGGTCTCAGGTCTGGTGGCGGTGTCGGCGTTCGGCAACCTGTCCTACTTTGGTCGGGTGCGGGCGGAGGCGGTGTCGTGGTGGGCCCTGGTGGGGCCCGGCCTGCTGGTGGCGGTCGCCTGCGGGCTGCTGGGCGGTTTGCTCGCTCGGTTGATGATCGCATCCTTCACGGGTCTGCCCGACCGCTTCTGCGCCTTCCGGCGCCGTTACCCGGTGCGGTTTGCCGCCGCCTGTGGTTTTGTGGTGGCCGTGATTGGGGTGGTGAGCCAGGGGGCCGCGCTGGGCGGTGGGCATGACCACACGCGCGAGTTGTTGGCGCTGCCGTCGGCACAAGAACACACGCCTGTGCTGTTCACCTGGCTCAAGTTTGTGGCCTCGTGGCTGTCGGCCTGGGCCGGCGTGCCGGGCGGCATTTTTGGCCCCAGCCTGTCGCTGGGTGCGGGCGTGGGCGCCGACGTGGCCTGGTTGACCGGCTCGCCCCACCTGCAGGCCTTGATTGCGCTGGGCATGGCCGCGTTTCTGGCGGCGGTCACGCAGACGCCCATCACCGCCATGATCATCGTGATGGAAATGACCGATGGCCATGGCATGGTGCTCAGCCTGATGGCCGCCGCTCTGCTGGCCAGCCTGGTGTCGCGCATGATCAGCCGGCCGCTCTACAGCACCTTGTCCCAGCTCATGCTGCGGGGTGTGGTGGACAGCCCGGCGCCTGCCGCACCCGAGGCGTCTGGCGCTTCAGTGCGCCGGGACTGAGGCCGCGTTGCGGGGCGCTTGTGGTGCCATGCCCCAGGCCACCGCCAGCCACAACACCGTGAGCGCGGCGGCGGCAACAAAAACGGCTTGGCTGCCGTGCTGGCGCAGCAACCAGCCGCCGGCCGCGCCACCGGCAAAAAAGCCCAGCGACTGCAGCGTGTTGTAAACCCCCAGCGCGGTGCCTCGGTGGGCAGAAGGTGCAAGGCGGGACGCCAGGCTTGGTTGGCTGGCCTCCAACGTGTTGAAGCCGACAAAAAACACACACAACAGCGCGGCGAGCAGCGGCACCGAAGGCGCCTGCTCGCTCAGCAAAAAGCCCACCTGCGCCAGCACGATGAGGCCAATGGCCAGCAGAAACACCGCGCGCAGGTAACCTTTGCGCTCCAGCCGGAACAGCCCGCCGCCCATGATGAGCAGCGACACCACCATGGCCGTCAGATAGACCTGCCAGTGGTCGGCGGCCGGCAGGCCCGCGCCCACCAGCAAGGCTGGCACCACCATCCACATGGCCAGTTGCACCGCGTGCAGCACAAACACGCCCAGGTTCAGCCGCAACAGGCCACCGTGGGCCAGCACCTCGCGCAGGCCACCGCGCCCTGCGTCCTTGTGTTGAGGCGGCTCGGGCGGCACCACCCAGGCCACCAGGGCCATGCCGCCCAAAGCGAGCGCCGCCGTCAGACCAAACAGCCCGCCCAACCCGATGCGTGCGGCCAGCCAGGGCGCCAGCACCAGCGACAGCGCAAACATCAGGGCGATGCTGGCGCCCACCATGGCCATGGCCTTGGTGCGGACCTCATCGCGGGTGACGTCGGCCAGAAAGGCGGTGACGGCCGCCGAGATGGCGCCCGCGCCCTGCAGCGCGCGGGCCGCCGCCAGCCAGTGCACCGAAGGCGCCCAGGCCGCCAGGGCGCTGCCCAGCGCAAACACCGCCAGGCCCGCCAGGATGACCGGCTTGCGGCCCCAGCGGTCAGAGGCCATGCCCAGCGGCATCTGCAACACGGCCTGGGTGAGGCCGTACAGGCCCATGGCCAGACCCACCAGGGCCGGGTCGTCGCCACCGGGCAGGCGCTGGGCTTCCAGCGCAAAGACCGGCAGCACCAGGAACAGGCCCAGCATGCGCAGCGCAAAGATGGCCGCCAGCGAGGCGCTGGCGCGCCGCTCCAGCGGGGTCATGCGGTGGGGGTGGTCGGGAACGGAGGCGGACACGCGGTACAGGAGACGGTACTGGGGGCAAAGGGCGCGTTGGGCCGGGCCGGCGCGCCAGAAATGAAGCGGCTATTGTCCCTCAAGCCCGTTGCACGTTTGCCAGCCCCGGCCATTCGCTCAGCTGGGCGAGCGAATCCACCAGCGCGTCGTGTGGCGCCTCGGCGATCGGCTCGCCGTGGTTGTAGCCGTAGGTGACCAGCACCACCGGGCAGCCGGCGGCGCGTGCGGCCAGGCCGTCGTTTTGCGAATCGCCCACCATCAGGGTGCGTGCGGGCGCCGTGCCCAGGGCTTCGCAGGTTTTCAGCAGGGGCAGCGGGTCGGGCTTTTTGCGCTCAAAGCTGTCGCCGCCGAACACATGCGAAAAAAAGCCGGCCAGCCCTTTGTCGTGCAGCAGGGGTTGCGCGAAGGCCAGGGGCTTGTTGGTGACGCAGGCCAGGGGCAGGCCGGCATCGCGCAGGGCTTGCAGGCCGGCCAGCGCGCCGTCGAACACCTGACTGAAACGGCCGTTCACATGGAGGTAGTGCCGCTGGTAGGCGGCCCAGGCGACGGGCAGGCGCGCGGCGGGGTCGGGTTCGCCCAAGTGCGCCATGGCCGACAGCAGCAGGTTCTCCGAGCCCTTGCCGATCATGCGTTCAACTTGCGCGCGGCCCAGGGCCGGCAGGTGCAGCTCGGCCAGTGTGCGGTTGAGGGCTTCGACAAAATCGCCCAGTGTGTCCACCAGGGTGCCGTCGAGATCGATGATGGCGGCCTGCAGTTGGCTGGCGTTGCGCAAAGTGGGTTTCATGTGGCTGGGCTGATGAATCGTTCAGAAAAATGCGATTGTCCGCGCGCGGACTTTGGCCTGAAATACACGCCTCACTGCAACAGCCGCCATGAACGCCTTGTCCCACCCTGCCACGCCCCCCTCCGCACCTTTGGCGCGTGTCGAAGACCGGCGTTTGCTGACCGGTCAGGGGCGTTACGTGCACGACGTGGTGCGCCCCGGCATGTTGTTCGCCGCGTTTGTGCGCAGCATGCACGCCCATGCGTCTATCCAGGCGCTGGACCTGGAGGCGGCGCGTGCCTCAGAAGGCGTGGTGGCGGTGTTCGACGGTGCGGCGCTGGCGGGCCTGCGCCTGCCCGGCGCCAACCCGCTGTGGCCGGTGAGCGATGGGCACCGTGCGTCGTTGTTGCCCACTGACACAGCCACCAGCGTGGGCCAGCCCTTGGCCGTGGTGGTGGCGCGCAGCGCGCGAGCGGCCGCGCTGGCCGCCGAGGTGGTGTGGGCCGATGGCGAGGCTTTGCCCGCACAGACCGACCTGGGTGCGCAGGGCTCGGTTGTGAGCGAACTGGTCTGCCGAGCGGGCGCCCCTTCGGCGGACATCGCTGCAGTGTGTGTGACCGTCGCCCACACCCAGCCGCGTGTGCTGGCGTTTGCCATGGAGCCCCGTGCCGTGGTGGCCGAGTGGGATGAGGCGGCGCAGTCGCTGTGTGTGTGGCTGGGCACCCAGACGCCGTCGCGGGCGCGCGGCGACATCGCTTCGGTGCTGAACCTGCCCGTGGCCCAGGTGCGTGTGATCGCGCCCGATGTGGGCGGCGCGTTTGGCGCCAAGTCTTCGCTCACGCCCGAAGAACTGGTGGTGGCCTGGCTGGCGCGCGAGCTCAAGGCCTGTGTGAAGTGGACCGCCTCGCGTTCCGAAGAATTCACCTCGGGTGTGCACGGCCGGGGGGCACAACTGCAGGGCAGCTTGGCGCTGGGCGCCGACGGCCGTTTTGAACACCTGCAGGCGGCGTTGCGTTTCCCCGTGGGCGCGTGGCTGCCGTTCAGCGCGTTGGTGCCTTCGCGCAACGCGGCCCGCATCCTGCCCGGCCCTTACCGCGTGGCCGGCGTTGATATCACCTCCAGCGCAGAAACGTCGAATGCGGCGGCGGTCAACATCTACCGCGGCGCTGGCCGGCCCGAGGCCGCGCTGCTGATGGAGCGCCTGGTGGAGCGCGCCGCACGGGCGCTCAGGATGGACCCGATCGAACTGCGCCGCCGCAACCTGATCACCGCGAAAGACATGCCGTTTGCCACGCTCACCGGCGAGACGCTGGACGCCGGTGACTACCGCGCCGCGCTGGACCACGCCTGCGAGGCCTTTGGCTATGCCGCCGAACGCGCCCGCCAGGCCGAACGCCGCGCCGCGGGCGAGTGGGTGGGCATCGGCGCTGCCCTCTACATCGAACCCTGTGGCCAGGGCTGGGAGAGTGCGCGTGTCACCTTGCGTGCCGATGGCTCGGTGCGGGTGGCCAGCGGGTCGTCCGCCCAGGGTCAGGGCCATGAAACCAGTTACGCGGCCATCGCCGCGCAGGCCCTGGGCGTGGCGCCCGAACGCATCGAGGTGGCACATGGCGACACCGCCACCTGTCCCGAGGGCATTGGCGCGTTGGCCAGTCGCAGCATGGCGATTGGTGGCAGCGCGGTGCTGCTGGCCGCGCAGGACGCCGCGCGCCGCCGCGATGCGGGCGAGGCCTTGCCGCTGACGGCCGAACACATCTACACCGCGCCCGCCGAAGCCTGGAGCTACGGCTGCGTGATCGCCCGTCTGCACATTGACCGCGACACCGGCAAGCCCACCATCGAGCGCATCGTCTGGGCCGACGACGCGGGCCACATCGTCTCGCCACAACTGGCCCAGGGCCAGTTGCTCGGCGGCATGGCGCAAGGCATTGGCCAGGCCTTGTTCGAGCGCCTGGTGTACGACGCCGAAGGCCAGCTCGTCACCGGCTCGCTGATGGATTACGCCGTGCCCCGCGCCGACGACATGCCGCCCCTGGACGCCGTTGACCTGGTGGGCCTGCACCAGCCCACCCAGGCCAACGCGCTGGGCGCCAAAGGTGTGGGCGAGGCCGGCTGCATTGGTGTGCCTGCCGCCCTGCTCAACGCCGCCGCCGACGCGCTCTCGCCCGTGGGCGAAGTGGACCTGGACTTTCCTCTCACCGCCGAGCGCCTCTGGCGCGCCACCCAATCCCCCTTTTCGAAAGTTGCCCCATGAGTACCAAGTACGCCAAACAAGACGCCAAGGCCTACGCCCGCCAGCATTTCCGTGGCGTCTGGGCGGCCACCGCCACGCCGTTCAACGCCGACCTGTCGCTGGACGAAGCGGGCTTTCGCCGCAACCTCCAGCACTGGATTCACACGCTCAAACTCGGTGGCCTGTTCGTGAGTGGCAAACAGGGCGAGTTTTTCTCCATGTCGGTGGCCGAGCGCAAGCGCACCTTTGAACTGGCGGTGGAAGAAGCCGCTGGCCACTGCGGCATCGTGACCTCGTGCTCCGACACCAACCTCGACGTGGTGCTGGACCTGGCCCGCCACTCGCAAGCCATCGGCGCCGACTACATCGTGGTGCACAGCCCCGTGCTGCACTTCCACCACGACGCCGAGGCCACGGTGTACGAGTACTACCGCCACCTCAGCGAGCAGCTGGACATTGGCATTGCCTTGTGGAACCACCCCGACTGCGGCTACATCATGAGCCCCGAGCTGTGCGCGCGCATTGCCGAGCTGCCCAACATCGTGGCCATCAAGTACAGCGTGGACCGCCCGCTCTACAAAAAGCTCACCGAACTCGCGGGCGACAAAATCCTGGTCAGCACCGCCTCTGAAGAGGAGTGGCTGGACAACATCATCGAACTGGGCTGGCAGCTCTACCTGTGCTCGACCCCGCCCTTTCTGCTGCAAACGGCGGTGGACCAGCGCATCAACGACTACACCCGCCTGGCCTTTGAAGGCAAACACGCCGAAGCGCGTGCCGTGCGCGACAGCCTCGCCCCCGCACGTCAGGCCTTCAAGTCGGCGCGGCCCAGCGGCACGCCGCAGGCCTACACCAAATACTGGATGGAGCTGTTGGGCCAGGTGGGCGGCCCGGTGCGCCGGCCGTTGCTCAACCTGACCGACGCCGAAAAAGCCGCCACCCGCGAGGCCTTGGCCCGCAGCGGCCTGAAGCTGGCCTGAGCCATGGGTGGTGTGTCCCTCAAGGTCAATGGCCAGCCGGTGCTGGGCGGTGAAGACGCGTCGCAAACCCTGATCGAGCTGCTGCGCGACCAGTTGGGCCTGACAGGCACCCACGCCGGCTGCGACACCGCCCAGTGTGGTGCCTGCACCGTGCTCGTCGATGGGCTGGCCGTCAAGTCGTGCAACGTGCTGGTGCGCCAGCTGCCCGGCGCCGAGGTGCAGAGCATTGAGGCCCTGGCCGCGCCCGACGGCACCCTGCACCCCATGCAGCAGGCCTTTGGCCAACACCACGCGCTGCAGTGTGGCTACTGCACCCCCGGCATGGTGATGCGCGCCGTGGCCATGGCCGC
Source organism: Hydrogenophaga atypica (assembly GCF_042665215.1). Classification (NCBI taxonomy): domain Bacteria; kingdom Pseudomonadati; phylum Pseudomonadota; class Betaproteobacteria; order Burkholderiales; family Comamonadaceae; genus Hydrogenophaga; species Hydrogenophaga atypica. The sequence goes on along the minus strand of NZ_JBHTCA010000005.1, from coordinate 29,031 downwards.
CGAAGACGTGCCGGCCGAACCCGATGCGGTGCGCCCTGCGCTGGCAGGCAACCTGTGCCGTTGCACCGGCTACAGCGGCATCGTCACGGCGGTGTGCCAAGGGCTGCGCCAGATGCGGGCGGCGCCATGAGTGTGTTGGACTTTCGCACCGCGACCCGGATGGCCGATGCGGTGGCCTGGCTGCGCGAAGACCCCGACGCCAAGCTGCTGGCCGGTGGCCAAACTTTGCTGGCCGCCATGCGCCTGCGCCTGGCCGCGCCCACGCTGCTCATCGACCTGCAGGCCCTGCCCGAGCTGAAAGGCCTGCGCGAAGACGCGGGGCAGCTGTGGGTGGGCGCCATGTGTTCCCATGCCCAGGTGGCCGCCTCGCCCCTGGTGCGCCAGCGCCTGCCCGGCCTGGGGCGGCTGGCCGCCGGCATCGCCGATCAGCAGGTGCGCAACCGGGGCACGCTGGGCGGCTCCATTGCCAACGCCGACCCGGCGGCCTGCTGGCCTGCGGGTGTGCTTGCCCTGGGCGGCACGGTGGTGACCGACCGGCGCGAGATCACCGCCGACGACTTTTTCCAGGGCTTGTTCAGCACCGCGCTGGAGGCTGACGAGGTGCTGGTGGGTGTGCGGTTTCCCCTCGCGCCGCGCCTGCACTACCTCAAGTTCGAGCAGCCCGCCTCGCGGTTTGCGCTCACCGGCGTGGCGGTGGCACGCACGGCCGACGGCGTGCGTGTGGCCCTCACTGGCCTGGGGCATGGCGTGTGCCGCTGGCCTGAGGCCGAGGCCGCGCTGGCGCGCCGTTTTGATGCCCAGGCCTTGAACGGCCTGGTGGTGGACGCGGCGTTGGCCAGCAGCGATCTGCATGCCAGCGCCGAGTACCGCGCCCACCTGGCAGGTGTGCTCACCCGCCGTGCCGTCCAACAACACCTCACCAGCGCACCATGAACTTCCAAGGCACACAAACCCTGAACCAGCCGCTGCAGCGTGTGTGGGACGCCCTGCTCGACCCCGCCGTGCTGCAGCAATGTGTGGCGGGGTGCGACAAGTTCGAACGCACCAGCGACACCGAATACGTCAGCAGCGTCAAGGTCAGCATCGGCCCCGTGTCGGCGCGTTTTGCCAGCACCATGACCTTGCTGGAGATGACGCCTCCCAGCGCCTGTACCCTGCGCTTCGCCGGGCAGGGTGGGGTGGCCGGTTTTGGCAAAGGCGAGGCCAAGGTGGCGCTGACCGCGGTGTCGGCCACCGAAACGCGGCTCGACTGGACGGCCGACGCCCAGGTGGGCGGCAAGATCGCACAGCTGGGTGCGCGCCTGATCGACGGTACGGTGCGCAAGATGAGCGAGGACTTTTTTCAGCGTTTTGCCGCCCTGCTCGTGGCTGCGCCGGCCGATGCGGCGCCTGGCGAAGCGGCGTCGGTGTCCCCGCCCACAAAGCCCACCCCACCGCAGGCCGTGCCCGACAGCGTGTGGGTGGCCACCTTGTTGGTGGGGGCCGCCGTGTTGCTGTGGTGGTTGGCCTGATGCTTGCCCCTCGCCGCACCCTCGCCCCCCAGCGTGTTGCGCTGATGGGGCTGGGTGCCATCGGCCAGCGTTTGGTGACGTTGCTGCTGGCGCGGCCCGATGAGTTTGAGCTGGTGGCCGTGCTGGTGCGTGACACCGCCCGTGCCGCCAGCGAGTGGCCCTCACTCGCGCACCTGTTGGTGGCGGACACACACGCGCTGCTGAACACTCGCCCCGACGTGGTGGCCGAATGCGCCGGCCACGCGGCGGTGGACGCGCACGCCGAAGCCATCTTGTGCAGCGGCACCGATCTGGTGCTGGTGTCGGTGGGCGCGTTGGCCGATGGGGCGCGCCTGGCGCGGCTGCAGGCCGCTGCGCGCGCCGGTGGTGGCCAGCTGCGGCTGGTGCCGGGTGCCATCGGTGGCCTCGATTGGTTGGGCGCGGCCCACAGCGCTGGGCTCGACGAGGTGACCTACCGGGGGCACAAACCCCCGCTTGCGTGGCTGGGCACGGCCGCGGCCGACACGCACGACCTGGCCCAGCTCCGCCGCGCCACCTGTGTGTTCCGTGGCAGCGCGGGCGAGGCCGCCTTGCGTTTCCCGCGCAATGCCAACGTGGCCGCCACCGTTGCCCTGGCCACGCTGGGCCTGGAACAGACGCGGGTGGAGCTGTGGGCCGATCCGGATGCCGTCGACAACGTGCACGAGATCGAGGCCTCGGGCGCGGCCGGCCGGCTCACGCTGCGCCTGGCCAACCGGCCCGACCCGCTGAACCCGCGCACGTCACACATCACCGCCCACAGCGTCTGGCACACCCTGGCGCGGCGCCGCTGTGTCGCTTTGAAGATTCCTATCACACCGAGGAGAACCCATGCGAGCCCCCATCAACTTTGCGCGCTGGACACAAGAGCACCAGCATTTGCTCAAACCCCCTGTGGGCAACCAGCAGATCTGGACCGACTCGGACATGATCGTCACCGTGGTCGGCGGGCCCAACCAGCGCTCCGACTTCCACGACGATCCCTTCGAAGAGTACTTCCACCAGTTCAAAGGCAATGCCCACCTGCTGATCGCAGACCGGGGCAAATTCGAACGCGTGGATCTGCGCGAGGGCGACATCTTTCTGTTGCCCGCCCATGTGCGCCATTCGCCCCAGCGTCCTGAAGCCGGCAGCCTGTGCACCGTGATCGAAATGCCCCGCCCTTTGGGCACGAAAGATGCTTTCGAATGGTATTGCGCTGCCTGTGGTCAGCGCGTCTACCGGGCCGAGGTCCAGTTGGCCAGCATCGTTGAAGACTTGCCGGTGGTCTACCAGCGGTTTTACGCATCGTCGGTGGCCGAGCGCACGTGTGCGGCATGCGGCGAGGTGCACCCGGGCAGCGACTGGCAGGCCTGGCACGCTACCCGCGTGCGCGCTGGCACCGGTGGGTGAGGGTTTGTACTGATTAGGCTTAGTTAATTTAGGTCTAAACTAATTTCAACGCGGTCGGTGGTGGCCGTTTTTTTGTCCCCAAGGAGTGTCCTCATGAAGTTCAAACTGAGTGGTCTGGTGTTGGCAGTGGGTGTGATGGCTTGGGGCGGTGTGGCCCAAGCGCAGGTCAAGATCGGTTTCCTGGGCACCCTGTCCGGTCCGGCCGGCGCGCTGGGTCAGGACCAGTACGACGCCTTCATGCTGGGGCTGGAACACGCGGGCGGCAAACTGGGTGGCCAGGCGGTGCAGGTCATTCGCGAAGACGACCAGCTCAAACCCGACTTGGGCGTGCAACTGGCGCAAAAACTCATCGAGCGCGACAAGGTCAACATCATCACCGGCGTGACCTTCTCCAACGTCATGATGGCGGTGCACAAGCCCATCACCGACGCCGGTGTGCTGCTGCTGGGCTCCAACGCCGGCCCCACACCCATCACCGGCAAGGGCTGCAGCCCGATGTACTTCAGCACCTCGTGGAACAACGACTCGCTGCACGAGTCCATGGGCCAGCACGCCACCGATGCCGGCTACAAAAAGGTCTACCTGCTGGCGCCCAACTACCAGGCCGGCAAAGACGCACTCTCGGGCTTCAAGCGCTTCTACAAAGGCACGGTGATCGACGAGGTCTACACCCAGGTCAACCAGCCCGACTACTCGGCCGAAATTGCCCAACTGCAAGCCGCCGCGCCCGACGCCATCTATGTGTTCTACCCTGGTGGCATGGGCGTGAACTTCGTCAAACAGTACCGCCAGGCCGGCCTGCTGGGCAAGATTCCGATGTTGTCCACCTCCACGGTCGATGGCACCACCTTGCCCGCCCTCAAGGACCTCGCGCTGGGTGCGGTCACCGGCTCGCCTTACAGCCCCGACCTCGACAACCCGCAGAACAAGAAGTTTGTGGCCGACTTCCAGGTCAAGTACAAGCGCCTGCCCTCGTTGTACGCGGCGCAGAGCTACGACGCCGCCATGCTGCTGAACTCGGCCCTGACCAAAACCGGCGGCAAGACCGACAACAAGGAAGCCCTGCGCGCCGCAATCAAGGCGGCCGATTTCAAATCGGTGACCGGCCCCTTCAAGTTCAACAACAACCAGTTCCCCATCCGCAACTTCTACCGCGTGGATGTGGCCAAGGACGCCTCGGGTCAAGCCGCTTTTGTGAACAAGGGCGTGGCACTCAAGGACCACGCCGACGCCTACCACAAAGAGTGCCCTCTGAAGTGATCTGAAGCGGGCAGAGAACCCGGCCCACCCCGCAGCGCGGGGGGGCTTCTTGTTGGGAGGCGTGCACCCGGGGGGTGACGCACGCCGTCACACATCCACAGGTGCGCCATGACCCTATCCCTGTTTGTCATTCAGATGCTCAACGGGCTGCAGCTCGGGGTGCTTCTTTTCATGTTGTCCGCCGGTCTCACGCTGGTGTTCGGCATCATGAACTTCGTCAACCTCGCGCACGGCAGCCTGTACATGATGGGCGCCTACTTTGCCGCATTTGCCTACGGCCACACCGAATCGTTTTTGCTGGCGGCGGTGGCCGCCCTGGTGGGTTCGGCCTTGCTGGGCATGTTGATGGAGAAGGTGGTCGCCTCGCGCCTCTACACCCGCGACCACCTCGATCAGGTGTTGGCCACCTTCGGCCTCATCCTGTTCTTCAACGAGCTGGTGCGCATGATCTGGGGCCCGTCGCCGGTCTACATGAACATGCCCGATTGGCTGTCGGGTGCCATCGATCTGGGCGGCATCATGTACCCCGCCTACCGCTTCGTCATCATCGTGGTGGGCTTGCTGGTGGCGCTGGGCTGCTACCTGCTCATCAGCAAAACGCGCGTGGGCATGTTGATCCGCGCGGGCTCCAGCAACCCCACCATTGTGGCCGCGCTGGGCGTCAACATCCAGTTGCTCAATGCACTGGTGTTTGCGTTGGGCGCCACCCTGGCGGGGCTGGCCGGTCTCATGAGCGGCCCCATTCTGTCGGTGCAGCCGGGCATGGGTGAACCCATCCTCATCATGGCCATGATCGTGATCGTCATCGGTGGCATCGGTTCGGTGCGCGGGGCCTTCTATTCGGCGCTGATTGTGGGCCTGATCGACACCGTCGGTCGCGCCTTCCTGCCCATGTTGCTGCGCGAGTTCCTGGACCGCAGCACCGCCATGGCCGCCGGCCCGGCGCTGGCGTCCATGCTGATTTCCATCTTCATGGCCCTGGTGCTGGCCTTCAAGCCGCAAGGCCTCTTTCCGGTGAAAAACGCATGAACACGAAGCGCATCTCCTTCTGGTTCACCGTGCTCTTGGTGCTGGCGCTGCTGCTGGTGCCGCTGTACGCGCAGGTGGCGGCCGAACCTTTTGCCATCACCTTTGTGAGCCGCGTGCTGGTGTTCGGTATTGCCGCCATCAGCCTCAACCTCATCCTGGGGTTTGGGGGCATGGTCAGCTTCGGCCACGCGCTCTACCTGGGCCTGGGCGCCTACGTGGTGGGCATCGCCGCCCACCACGGCAGCGACAACGGCTGGCTACAACTGCTCATCACCGTGGGCCTGAGCGCCGTCATCGGCGCGCTCACCGGGCTGGTGTCGCTGCGCACCGTGGGTGTGGCCTTCATCATGATCACGCTGGCCTTTGCGCAGATGTTCTACTTCCTGTTTGTCAGCCTCAAGCAGTACGGTGGTGATGACGGTTTGTCCATCCCCACGCGCAGCCAGTTCGGTCCGCTGGACCTGGGCTCGCCACTGGCGCTGTACTACACCGCGCTGGTCTTGCTCCTGCTGGCGTTGCTGCTGTCGCACCGGCTGGTGCATGCGCGTTTCGGCATGGTGTTGCAGGGCGCACGCGTCAACGAGCGCCGCATGAAGGCCATGGGTTTTGCCACCACCCGCTACAAGCTGTTGGCCTACGTGGTGTCGTGTGTGTTGTGTGGCATGGCCGGCCTGCTGTACGCCAACCTCACCGGTTTTGCCGCGCCCGCTTACCTGGCCTGGACGGTGTCGGGCGAGATCATCGTGATGGTGGTGCTCGGGGGCATGGGCACCGTGCTGGGGCCGGTGGTGGGCGCACTCACCTTGCTGGTCACCGAAGAAATCCTCAAGGCCATCACCGAACACTGGATGCTCATCCTGGGTCCGTTGATCGTGCTGGTGGTGCTGACCGCCAAACGTGGCATCTACGGCTACATGCTGGACTATGACGAGCGCCGCGAACGCCGCTTGCTGGCCGCAGGAGACAAACCATGAGCGCCCCCCTGCTGAAGGTCAGCGACCTGGTCAAACGTTACGGTGGCCTGCTCGCCACCGACCACCTCTCGCTGGCCCTGCAACCGGGCGAGCTGCACGCCATCATCGGACCCAACGGCGCCGGCAAAAGCACCCTGATTGGCCAGCTCGGCGGCGAGGTGTTTCCCAACAGCGGTCGCATCGAGTTCGACGGTGAGGACATCACCGCGCTGTCGCCCGCACCACGCGCCCTGCGTGGCCTGGCCCGCTCGTACCAGATCACCTCGGTGTTTCCCGAGTTCACCGTGCTGGAAAACGTGGCCCTGGCGCGCCAGGCGCACTGCGGCCACAGCCTGGGCTGCTGGAAGCCGGTGCTCCAACAGCCCGAGCTGGTGGACCCCGCGTTGCGCACCATCGCCCAGACCGGCCTGAGCCACCGCACCCACACCCGCGTGTCCGAACTCGCGCACGGCGAGCGCCGCCAGCTGGAGCTGGCCATGGTGCTGGTGGCCAGCCCGAAGTTGCTGCTGCTCGACGAACCCATGGCCGGCATGAGCCACCAGGAGTCGGGCAAGGTGGTGGACATGCTGCGCGCCCTCAAGGGCCGCTACACCATCCTGCTGGTGGAGCACGACATGGACGCGGTGTTCGCGCTGGCCGACCGCATTTCGGTGCTGGTCTACGGCCGCATCATCGCCACCGGCACCCCCGACGAGATCCGCGACAACCCCGACGTCCGCACCGCCTACCTCGGCGATGAAACCCTGGATGCCTAAGATGAACGCCCTGCTCAAGATCGAAGACATCGAGGTCAACTACGGTGACGCCCAGGCCCTGTTTGGTGTGTCGCTCGAGATGGCCGAAGGCGAGTTCACCACCCTGCTGGGCCGCAACGGCATGGGAAAGACCACCACGGTGGGCGCAGCCACCGGGATGCGCGGCCCGCGCGCCGGCCGCATCACCTTTGCCGGCCAAGACGTGACCGGCTTGCCCTCCTACAAGATCGCCCGCATGGGCGTTGGCCTGGTGCCCGAGCAGCGCCAGGTCTTCCCCAACCTCACGGTCTACGAAAACCTGGTGGCCACCGCCCACAACCGCCTGGGCAGCAAACACCCGTGGACGCTGGACCGCGTGTACGGCCTGTTTCCGCGCCTCAAGGAGCGTGCCAGCAACCTGGGCTCCAACCTGTCGGGCGGCGAGCAGCAGATGTTGGCCATTGGCCGTGCGCTCATGACCAACCCGCGCCTGCTCATCCTCGACGAGGCCACCGAAGGCCTGGCACCCCTGGTGCGCGCCGAGATCTGGCACTGCCTCGAATCGCTGCGCAGCACCGGCATTTCGGTGCTGGTCATCGACAAGAACATCGGACCGCTGATGCGCCTGGCGGACAGCCACGTCATCCTGGAAAAAGGCCGCAACGTCTGGCAAGGCAGCACCGACAGCCTGCGCGCCAACCCGGCCATGCTGCACGAAACCCTGGGAGTTTGAAATGATGGACACCGAAAGCTGGCGCCAGTTCAGCGCGGAAGAGTTGGAGCGCGGCTACAACGCCCGCGCCACCGTGCCCGACGTGGACGCCCTGCTGCGCGACTACCGCGAACAGTCCGCGCCGATGTACGCGCTGCCCTGTGTGCGCGACATCGCCTACGGCCCCCACCCCGACGAGCGCCTGGACCTGTTTCCCGTGCCCGGGCGCAGCAACGCGCCGCTGTTCGTGTTTGTGCATGGTGGCTACTGGCGTGCCTTGGGCAAAGAAGACTCGGTGTTCATGGCGCGCTGCTTCACGCAGCGTGGCATTGCCGTGGCGTCGCTCAACTACGCCCTCTCGCCCGGCGCATCGCTGGGCGAGATCGTGGCCCAATGCCAGCGCGCCCTGGGCTGGTTGCACACCCACGCGGGTGCCCATGGCATCAACGGCGGGCACATGGTGCTGGCTGGCAGCTCGGCGGGTGGGCACCTGGCCGCCATGATGCTGTCGCCGCCGGCCCAGCGTGCCCACGGCGTGCCGGCCGGCGCGGTGCGTGGTGCGGTGTTGGTCAGTGGCCTGTTCGACATGGAGCCTGTGCAGGCCACCCGCCCCAACGATTGGTTGGGTCTGGACGTGGCCACCGCGCGCGCGCTGAGCCCGTTGCACCACCTGCCCGACCCCACCACCCCGCTGTGTGTGGTCGTGGCCGGCATCGACACCGACGAGTTCAAGCGCCAGTCGTGGTTGTACGCCGATGCGTGCGCCGCGCAGGGCAACCCGGTGGTTCGGCTGGACGTGCCGGGGCGCAACCACTTCGACGTCATCCTCGACTGGATGGACCCCGACAGCGCCCTCAGCCGCGCGACCTGGCCCTTGTTCGACGCGGCGTAGCCGCCGCCGGCTGCGTGGCCAGGCTGGCCATGTGCTGGCGGAAATGGGCCAAAAACGCCTGGCCTGCCTCGGTCAAGGGGCGTTCTGGCGCGGTCAGCGCCACGATGTTGCGTTCGATCACGGGCGCGGCCAGCGGTACGCCACACACCCCCACGGCGCGAGCGCTGGCCAGCGCGTACCAAGGCAGCACCGACACCGCCAGGCCTGCTTCTACCAGCCCGATGGCGGTGCCGACCTGTGCCACCTCGTAGGCCGGCGACAGGCGCCCGGCCAGCTCGGCGAACCCTTGCTCCACCAGAGGCCGCAGGCCACTGCCACGCTGCACCAGCGCCAGGGACTCGCCCAGCAGATCGGCCCAGGCCACGTCGGGCAAGGCCGCCAGCGGGTGGCTGGCCTGGCAGGCCAACATCAGTCGGTCGCGGTACAGCAGCGTGGCGCTGAGGTCGGTGGCCTGCGCGTCGGCGGTGCACACGCCGAGGTCCACCTCGCCGCTGCGCACCAGTGCCGCGATTTCGTGCACCGGCGGGTCGCGCAGCGTCAGCACCACATCCGGCCACTGGCTGCGGAAGCCCGCCATCACCGACGGCACCAAGGTGGCCGCCAGCAAGGGCGATGCGGCCACGGCCAGCCGTGTGTCGCGCCGCTGGCTCCACTGGCGCAGGCCATCGAAGGCGGTGTCGAGCTGGACGAACACCGCCGCCACGGTGGGCAACAGCTCGCGCCCGGGATCGGTGAGGGTCAGGCGGCGTGTGGTGCGTTCAAACAGCCGCACCCCCAGTTCGCCTTCAAGACCGCTGACCAGCATGGACAAGGCGGAGGGCGTGAGGTGCAGGCGCTGTGCGGCGCGGGTGATGCTGCCATCCTGCGCCACGGCGGCAAAGGCGCGCAGTTGCCGCAGCGTGGCGGCACTGGGCCGAGACGGCGGTGAGGGGAATGAAGTGGGCGGCGGTGTGGCCATGGCACTCAGTCGTCGGTGTCTTCGCCCGGCGCCAGGGCCGCACGGGCGTGGTTCACCAGCCGTTCCAGCAGGGCGTCGAGCTGGCGCTGCTCGGCCTCAGTCAAGCAGGCCAGGATGTCGGTGTTGCGTTGCAAGACGACGCCGACAATTTTTTGGTAGACCCGTTCCCCCTTGGGGCTCAGTGTCAACACCACGCCCCGGCCGTCGGTGGGGCTGGGCGCCTTGCGCACCAGGCCTTGTTCCACCAGGGCTTGCGCCGCGCGGCTGGCCTGGCCTTTGTTGAGGTTGGCGCGGTGGGCCAGGTCGTTCACCGACAGCGGCGTGAACGCACCGATGGCCGACAGGCAGCGCCCCTCGCTCAGCGGCAGCCCTGCGCCCTGCAGGTAGGCGGTCTGGCTGACCCGGTCGGTGAGTTTGTTGAGGGTGTGCAGCCGGTGGGTGAAGGTGCGGTCGAGCGCGTAGTGGGCAGGCGGCGTGGTCATGCGCCTACTGTACGCCAGCTGGTTGCGCGCGCAGCCAGGTGTGTGCGTCGTCGGCCAAGCGCTGCGTGAGTGGGGCGGCCTCCAGACCGTGAGCGGTGTCGCGCGCCAAGGCCACCCCCTGACCCGCCCACAGCGGCGAAAAATCGCCACTGCCTTGCGCCTCGGCGGCGGCGCGCAGGGGCGCCAGCGCGCCACCTGCCAGCGGAAATGCGGGTGCCAGCGGGCTGATCGGCCCCAGCTCGCGCATGGCCCGGTTGAGGATGCCGCGCGCGGGTCGGCCAGTGAACACGTTGGTGAGCGCGGTGTTGTCTTCGGCCGCCATGAGGGCGGCGCGGTGGGGTGCCGAGATGCGCGCCTCAGCGCAAAACAGGTAGGCCGTACCTACCTGAACGGCCGCAGCACCCAGGTGCAGCGCGGCGGCCATGCCCCGGCCATCGGCGATGGCGCCGCCGGCGATCACCGGCACGTCCACCGCCCGCACCACCTGGGGCAGCAGGGCCATCAGCCCGGGTTGGGTGCACACCTCGTCGTTCAGGAACAGGCCCCGGTGCCCGCCGGCCTCCACTCCTTGGGCGATCACAGCGTCGCAGCCGTTGGCGGCCAGCCAGCGCGCCTCGGCCACCGTGGTGGCCGACGAGAGCACCACCGCGCTGCTGGCCTTCACCCGGGCCAGCAGATCGGGCGCGGGCAGGCCGAAGTGAAAGCTCACCACCTCGGGCCGCAGCGCCTCCACCACCTTGCAGAAAGCGTCGTCGAAGGGGGCGCGGTTGGACACCGGGATGGGCGTGTCGGGTCCCAGGCCCAGTTCGCGGTAGAAGGGCGCCAAACGCTCGAGCCAGGCCAACTCGCGGGCGGCGTCTGGCGTGGGCGGTTGGTGGCAGAAGAAGTTGAGGTTGAGCGGCCCGCCGCTGGCGGCGCGGAAGGCCGCCACCTGCTCGGCCACCTGGGCCGGCGTGAGCATGGCGCAGGGCAAGGAACCCAGGCCCCCGGCGCGCGACACGGCGATGGCCAGCTCCACCCCCTGTGCGCCTGCCATGGGCGCTTGCACGATGGGCTGCGAGATGCGCAACAGGTCAAGCGCGCGGCGATCGGGCCAGTGGGGCATGGGGGGTCTCCAACAAAGGGTAACGGCGGGTCAGCCAGGCCAAAAGCATCGCGCCCAGCACCAGGGCGCCGGCGGCACTTTCCAGCCCGCGCGCAAACCCCTGGCCCACGTTGGCGCTGTGTTGCAGCAGCAGCGCCACCATGGGTGGGCCGATGATTTGGCCCAGGCCATAGACGGCCGTGAGCTGGCCCATGAAAGCGGCCGCCTGCGCGGGCCGCAAGCGCCGGGCCTCCTGCATGCCGAAGAAGCTGATGGCCGTGAACGGCAGGCCCACCAGCAGGCTGCCCAGCGCAAAACCGACCAGGCTGGGCCACCACACGCTCAGCAGCACGCCCAACGCCTGCATGGCGTAGCAGCCCACCAGCAGGCGGCGCCGGTCGATGTGGTGCGGCAGGCGTGTGCTCAGAAACGCGCCCAGCGCCACGCCCAAACCCAGCAAGGGCCAGAACAGGTCCAGCCAGACCGAGCCGGGCAGCGCCTGGCGTGCGATCACGGGCAAAAAGGTGGCGGTGACGATGTAGCCCAGGCCCGACAGGCCATAGGCCAGCGCAAAGTAGCCACATTCCGCCGCCCCGTGTGTGGTGGCAGGTGGGACGGTGTTGGCCTGTGTGGCGGCCGTGACCGCCGGCCCGTTGAAGATGCGCCAGATGCCCGCCGTGAGCAGCAACGCCAGCACGCCGAACACCGCCCAGCCGCTGGCGGCGGCCCAGCCGTCCACCACCATGGCGCTGGCCGCCAGGCCGCTCAGGGCGATGCCCAGGCCCGGCCCCATGTAAATCAGCCCGCCCCAGGTGGGCTTGCCCAGCGCGGCCAGTCGCGCCAGGCACCAGCCCGAGGTCTGCACAAACACAAACGCGCTGGCCACACCGGCCAGAAACCGCAAAGTGGGCCAGCTGGCGGCCCAGGGCGCGGCCATGCCCAAGGTGAGCAGCACCGTGGCCGCCAGCCCCAGCTTGACCAGCCGCGCCGGTGCCGGCATGGTCGCCCCACCGGGCCAATGGGCCACCAGGGTGGGCAGCAGCGCACACAACACGGCGCCCATCAGGTAGCCGATGTAGTTGGCCGTGGCCAGCCAGCTTGCGGTGGCGAGGTTGACCACACCGTCGTGCAGCATCATGGGCAGCAGCGGTGTGAAAGCGAACCGGCCGATGCCCATGGCCACGGCCAGTGCGCAGAGGCCGGCCAGGGCCACGGTGATGGGCCGAGCTGGCTGGGGGCGGCCCGGCGCGGCGCTCATGCCAGTGCCCCCACGCTTCCCGCTGCGCGTGGTGCGCTGCCCCCCGAGGGGGTACGAGCTGGCTTGGGGCGGCCCGGCGCGGCGCTCATGCGAAGTGGTCGAAAGCGCGGCCGGGCATGGCCTGTTCGCGGCCTTGCGCGTCCAGCAGACGCAGGCTGGCGGCGGCGTCGATTTGGCCCACGCGCGTGACGTTCACGCCAGCTTGGATGGCGGCCTGGGCCACCGCGTCGCGTTGGGTGCCCGGCGCGGTGAACACCAGTTCGTAGTCGTCGCCGCCGGTCAAGGCGTATTCGAGTGCGCGCGCGTCACCGGTGCCACGCAGGTCGTCGCTGGTGGCTTGCAGCACGGCGGGCGCATGCAGCGTGGCGCCCACGCCGCTGGCCGCGAGGATGTGGGCCAGGTCGCCGCTCAAACCGTCGCTGATGTCGGCCGCCGCGTGGGCCACGCCGCGCAAGGCCAGGCCCAGTGCCAGCCGGGGTGTGGGACGTTCCATGCGTTCGCGCACGCGGGTGAAGGCGGCGGCGTCCAGTGCGACGCCACCACGAAACACCTCCAGCGCCAACCGTGCGTCGCCCAGCGTGCCGCTCACGTAAATGTCGTCGCCCGCCAACGCGGCCGCGCGCCGCAATGCCAGCCCGGGCGGCACCTGGCCCGTCACCGTGAGGCACAGGTTGAGCGGGCCTCGGGTGGTGTCGCCACCCACCAGCTCGCAGCCGTGGGTGTCGGCCAGCGCGAACAGGCCCTGCGCAAAGCTGGCCAGCCAGGCGTCGTCGGCCTGCGGCAGTGCCAGTGCGAGGGTGAAGCCCAGGGGCTCGGCGCCCATGGCCGCCAGGTCGCTGAGGTTGACGGCCAGCGCCTTGTGGCCCAGCGCGGCGGGGTTCACCGTGGAGAGAAAGTGCCGGCCCTCGACCAGCATGTCGGTGGACACCGCCAGTTGCTGCCCCGGCGCGGGCGAGAGCAAGGCGCAGTCGTCGCCAATGCCCAGCGGCACATCGGCGCGGGCCGGCCGCTGGCGCTGAAAGTGGCGCCGGATCAGTTCGAACTCACCCATGGCTGGCGTTGGCTTCGTCGCGTGGCGGCCACAAGAAAGACAGCGGTGCGCTGCGGATGCGCGAGCGGATTTCGGCCCGTATGCGCTGGCGGTTCACCTGGTTGATGTTCTGCGCCTTGAGCGCCAGCCGGAAGGCAAGGTAAAAGCTCACCGCCAGGTTGATGGGGCCCACCACCACCACACCGGCCACCGCCCACCAGAAGGCCGGCTCTGCCAAGACCTGCAGGCCCAGCGTGGCAGCGGCCGCCGCCACCTGGCCGGCCGACAGCGTGACGTGGCGCACTTCCAGCCCCAGGCCAAAAAACGCGGCAAAGGCCGGGATGAGTCCGAGCATGAACCCCAGCGAGATGTTGGAGGCAAAACCCGAGATGTGGCGCCGCATGAAGCCGGCCCAGCGTGCCGCCCTGGCCACGCCCAAGGTGCGCGTGAAATGGGGGTGGTGGGTCATGGCCGAATCAAGCCGGTGCAGCACAAACCAGTTTTCCACCCAGCCGGCGATGATGCTGGAGGCAAACAGCAGCACACCGGTGAAGGCGGCGAACAGCGCGGTGGGGCCAATCACGTTCAGGTCGTGCAGCACATGGTGGGCCTGTTCGGCGTTGATCATGTGGGCACCCGCAAAGTGCGCCAGCAGGCCACTGATGAGCACCACCACCGGCACCACCAGCCCCACGTTGCCCACGATGGCGGCCACCTGCGAGCGGAACAAGTGGGCCACTTCGTCCACAAAGCTGCGCACCGCTTCGTTGGACTTGAGGTCGCGCAGCTTGGCCACCATGGCCGGCGCGGTCACAGCGGGCTGTTTGGTGGCCACGGTGAGGTGCAGCAGTTGCACCAGCACAAAGGACACGGCGTAGTTCAACCCGGCGGCAAAACCCATCCAGAACGCCGACAGGCCCAAGGCGTACAGCGCGAACTTGGCCCAGGTGGTGAGCCCGATGACGGCACCACCGCCGGCCGCCTTGGCCAGCATGGCGCGGTACTCGGCCCGGTTGCGGGTGATGTAGTGCTCGCCACTTTCGGCGCTGCGCTCGGCCACACGCGCGGCGGTGAGGTGCGAGCTCGACGCGATCAGCTGGCGCACGCTGCGGCTTTCCTGCCCCACCCGCACCAGATCGGCCAGCAGCGTGGCGCTGGCGCGTTCGCCCTGCTCGGCCAGCAGGCAGTCGATCAGGCCTTTGGTGCGCAGCACACGTTCGCGCAACTGCCGCAGGCGGAACACGATGCCGACCGAAATGCCATGTGCCTCCAGGTGGCCGTACACGGTGTAGGCGGCGTGGCGGCAGTTGTCGAGTTGCTGGCGCAGGGCGTTGGCGGCGTCTTGCGCTTGTGGGCTGTGTGGGCCCCACCGCGACACGCTGGCGCGGAAGGCCTCCAGCACCTGAGGCAGCGCATGGAAATGCCGCGCCTGGCGCGCGTCGTCGGACATGCGCACACGGATTTCGGCGGCAAAGCCGGTGGCACTGACCTGGCTGACGGCAAACACCGTGGCGTCGAGCAAGCTTTGTTGCCAGGTGCTCAACGCCACGCCGCTTTCGGGTGCGCCTGGCGACTGGCTCAACAGCCGGCCGATGCGCGCCAGCGTGTCGTCATCGAGCGCGCGCAGCCAGGTCACGTCAAAGGGGTAGGGAAACAGCAGGTCGAACAGGGGCCCGATGTCGGTGGTTTCAGGCGTGGTGGGCAACAGCTTGCGGCGCAGACGGTGACCCAGCTCGCTCAGGAAGGCGGTGCGGGGGGCAAAACCGTGGTCGGCCAGCAGCGGCGTCACGTCCACGGTGTGGTGAAAGGTGGACCACCAGCGTTGCCAGCGCGGCAACCATTCGGGGCGCTGCTCGGCCGCGTCCAGCAACTGGGTCACGCGGCGTGTGCAGGCCAAGGCGTCGCTGCGGTCACCGCGCACCCAGTCGAGCACGGCCATCAGCCAGAGGTGGCGTTGCGCCAGCGGCGCGTCGGGGTCCAGTCGGTCCAGCAGGGCGTGGGCGTCGGGGGAACGTTGCATGGTCAGTTCAGAGGGCCGCCGCGCCGGGCCGCCCCAAGCAAGGCCGCGCCCCTCGGGGGGCAGCGAAGACACAGAGTGCGTAGCGTGGGGGCATCAGTGCAGCGTCCGGGCGGTGCCGCCAGCGCCGCTGGCGTCGAGCACAAACAGCGGGATCTCGGTCTCAAAGCGTTCACCGTCTTCGGCCACGCAGAAGTAGCTGCCGCGCATGGTGCCGGTGGCCGTGCGCAGGCGCGCGCCGCTGGTGTACTGGAAACTTTCGCCCGGCTTGAGCAGGGGCTGGTGCCCCACCACCCCCAGGCCCTTGACCTCTTCGGTGTGGCCCATGGCGTCCACGATGTGCCAGTGGCGCGCAATCAGCTGCGCCGCCACCTCACCGGTGTTGGAAATGGTGATGGTGTAGGCGAACGCGTGCACGCCCCGTTCGGGGTCGGACTGCTCGGGCAGGTACTGCGGTGCGATCTCGCAGTGGAACTGGTACTTGGGCATGGGCGGATGTTACCTGCGCGCCAAGTCTTTTGCCGGCCTGCGAAAATGCCGCCACCGCCTCGTTCTCCGACCCGCCCATCACCCACCCGCCATGACCTACCGCATCGCACCGTCCATCCTCTCCGCCGACTTTGCCCGCCTGGGCGAGGAAGTGAAAAACGTCATCGCCGCTGGCGCCGACTGGATCCACTTCGACGTGATGGACAACCACTACGTGCCCAACCTCACCTTCGGGCCCATGATTTGCCAGGCGCTCAAGCCGCACGCCAAGCAGCCCGACGGCACGCCGGTGCCCATCGACGTGCACCTGATGATCCAGCCGGTGGACGCGCTGGCCGGCGCCTTCATCGACGCCGGTGCCGACCTGGTGAGCTTCCACCCCGACGCCAGCGCCCACGTGCACCGCAGCGTGCAGGCCATCAAGGCCAAAGGCGCCAAGGCCGGCCTCACCTTCAACCCCGCGCAGCCGCTGGACGTGTTGGACTACCTGATTGACGACATCGACCTCATCCTGATCATGAGCGTGAACCCGGGCTTTGGCGGCCAGAGCTTCATCGATTCCGCCTTGCGCAAGATCGAGGCCGCGCGCAAACGCATCGAGGCTTCGGGCAAGGACATCCGGCTGGAGGTGGACGGGGGCATCAAGGTCGACAACATCCGCCGCGTGGCCGATGCCGGCGCCGACACCTTTGTGGCCGGCAGCGCCATTTTTGGCAAGCCGGATTACAAGGCCGTCATCGACCAGATGCGGGCGGCGCTGAAGGCCTGACGTTGCCCACGCTGTTTTCGGTCTCGGGTGAGTAAGGCGGGCCGATCTTGAACACGCCGCTCACGCGTGCACACGGCGTGCCATCGGCGCGCACCAGGCCCTGAACGAAGACCAGTGAGCGTGTGGCGCGCAGGGTTTGCGCCTCGCCTTCGACCCAGCAGCCCAACGGTGCGGGCGCGAGGTAGTCGATCTGCAGGCTGATGGTGGGCAGAAAGCGCGGGCCGATTTCGGGCGTGGTGCGCAACGCCGTGGCGGGCAGCAGCATGTCGCAGAAGCTGGCCATCATGCCGCCGTGCAGGTTGCCCATGGGGTTGGTGTGTTGTTCCAGCACACGAAAACCCAGCTTCACCACATCGCCCTGGTGCATCAGGTACAGCGGCCCGTTGTGCCGCATGAAGTTGCCACCCATGGCCAAAGGGGCGAAGCCGGCAGGGATGGGCGGCTTGACGCTCATCGCGTTTCGCGTTCCACGTCCTGCTGGAAGCTGGCCGCGTGCATCAGCGCCTGCTCGCGCATCATGGTCGGGTAGACCACCTGGAAGTCGGCCACGATCTGGGCCAGGGGCATGTCGTCGAAGGCGCCGCGCTGGTTCACGTACTCCATGTGGCGGTTGCCGGCCTTGTCAAAGGGGTGGTAGATCGAATCGTGGCGGCCATCGAAATCCAGCGGCAGCAGGCCAAAGCGTTCGCACAGCTCGATGTTGAAGGCCGGCGTGGCCTTGACCCACTGGCCGTCCAGCCAGATGTCGGTGTAGCCGTGCCAGATGAACATGTCGGTGTCCATGGTCTGGCGCATGCGTTCGGTGCTCATGTGGTTACGCACGTCGGCGTAACCCACACGCGCCGGGATGCCCGCCGCGCGGCAGGCGGCCGCCAGCAGCGCGGCCTTGGGCACACACCAGCCGTAGCCTTTGTCCAGCACGCTGCTGGCGCGCATGTGTTCGGGCGCCAGGTCAATCCGGTAGGGGTCGTAGCGGAAGCCGTCGCGCACCGCCAGATACAGCGCCACCGCGCGTTCGCGTTCATCCGCGCCCTGGGCGTGTTGTTGTGCGAAGGCGATCACGCCGGGGTGGTCGCTGTCGATGAGGGGGGTGGCAGCCAGGCTGGCGGGGGTGGCGGGTGTGGTCATCAAAGTCTCCTGTGCCAGTGTGGCCAAAAGCCGGCTGTGGGCTTGTCACCTCGGCGTCGTTCAACGTTGCATGGTTTGCGGCAGCCAAAGCGCAATGTCGGGCACCCAGATCAACAGCACCAGCAGCACCAGTGCGGCGATCACAAACGGCAGAACTCCGCCAAAAATACGTTGCGACGGTATGCCACTGGCCCGCTCAAGCACAAACACGTTGAGACCGATGGGCGGTGTGATCATGGCGATTTCCATCAGCACGGTCAGGAAGATGCCGGTCCACACCGGGTCGTAGCCCAGGCCTTTGGTGATGGGTAGCACCAGGGGCAGCGTGAGTATCAGCATGCCGAAGGTGTCCATGATGGCGCCCAGCACCAAATAGAGCAGCACCAGTGCCAGCATGATCATCATGGGTGAGACAGCCAGCCCCGACACCCAGCCCACCATGTGTTCGGTCAGTCGGGTTTGCACCAGGAAACGCGAGAACACCACGCCGCCCATCAGCACCAGAAAAATCGATGCCGAGGTGCGAACTGTTTCTTGTAGCGCCAGGCGCAGGCCCTGCCACTGGAAACGCCCTGTGCCCACGGCGATCAATACCACGCCAACCACCCCCACGCCCGAGGCTTCGGTGGGTGTGAAGGCACCAATGTAGATACCACCGATGACCACCACGAACAGCAAAGCCACCGCCAGCGCACCGTGCAATTCGTCGCGCAGCGATGAGGACGGCTTCGCGACCGCCCGTGTTGCACCACGTGCCGGGTAATGACGCCGCTGCAGCATGACGGTCACGGCAAAAAACAGCGCGAGCAACAGGCCAGGCACTATGCCAGCCATGAACAACGCGCCAATGGATGTCTCGCTCCAGACGCCATAGATCACCAGCGGAATGCTGGGTGGGATGAGGATGGCCAGGGTGGCTGCGCTGGCCACTGTGCCGGTGGCCAGCGATTCGCTGTAGCCGCGTTTGACCATTTCGGGCACCGCAATGTTGCCCATGGTGGCCACTGCGGCGACGCTCGAGCCGGTGACGGCGCCAAAAGCGCTGGAGGCCATCACGGTGGACACCCCCAGGCCACCCGGCAGGCCGCCCACCAAACGCTGGGCCAGGGTGAACAGATGATCGGCCAGCCCGGTGCGAAAGATGAGCTGACCCATCAAGATGAAAAGGGGCACAGCCACCAGCACGAAGTTGGTGCCGTTGTCCCAGAGCACCAGGCCCACTTGTGTGAGCGCCTGCGTTGGCCCGGACAGCAATGTGTATCCCAGCGCGCCCGCGCCCATCAGCGTCAGCCCCACGGGCAGGCCGGCGATCACCAGCACCAGCATGCCCACCATCACCAGCGCACCCAGTGTCAGCGGCTCCATCAGCGACCGCCTTTCTGCGCCAACCGCACCACTTCCACCACCGCTGCCAGCAGCGCCGATGTGGCGGCCAATGCGGCCAGCGGCCAGAAGGGAATCGCAACAAACTCGGCCCGCTCGCCAAACTCGCGCATGTCCAGTGCCAGCACCGCCATGGCCCAGGCCAACAGTGCCAGCAGTGTGGCGGTGAGCAGGCGGCGCAGCATGGTGAAGCCGCGTTGCAGCGCGGGCGACAGGCGTTCCTCGACCAAAGTCACGCGGATGTGCTCGTCGGCCCAACTGGTGCCAGCCAGGCCGACGGTCATGACCAGCAGCAGCAGCAGCTCTTTCACGTCGGTGCCCCAGGCCAGTGGTGCGTTGAACACATAGCGCAGGCTCACGTCAGCCGTGACCAGCAGGGCGAGAGCCGGCAGCAGCACATAGGCTGCCCAGCCCTCCCAGAGGGCGATCAATTTGTGCATGGAATCGGTGCGCTTATTGGGGCAGCAGACCAGCGACCGGTTGTTCCACGGTCAGCTTGAACAACTCGTCGGGCGTGGCATTGCGGTACTTGGCTTCCAGGCGGCGGATGTCGGCCAACAATGCGTCGGCCGGCACGCCGGCGGCCTTCTGGTCGGCCACCCACTTGTCTTGCACGGGTTTGAGTGTGGCCACCCAAGCGGCTTTTTCCTCGGGCGTCAGGGTGATCAGCGTGACGCCGTTCTGACGGTAGATCTCCTTGGCCTTGGTGCGGAAGTCCACGCCTATGCCTTGGCTCACGGCGTGCCCCATCAGTTGTTGAAAGTGAGCAAAGGCCGGCTTGAGCGCGGCAGGCAGGTTTTGGTAGGCGTTGCGGTTGATGCAGGTGTCAACGTGTTGTGCGGTCAGGCCCAGGGTGGTGTGGTACTTGGCCAGTTCATAAATCTTGAAAGGCACAAAACCGGGGTCCACCCAAATCACCGCATCGGCCACGCCTTGCTGCATGGCGGTGTAGATCTCGGGGAAGGGGATGTTGAGCGTGACCATGCCCAGCGCGGCGGCGGCCTCGGGCGAAAACCCCTGGGCGATGACACGCAGACCCTTGAGGTCTTCGGGCTTGCGAATTGGCTTTTTGCTCATGATGTCGGACACACCGGCGACGGCCGTGTAACCGTACAACACGCCGCGCGCCTGCCATTCCTTGGTGAAGTATTTGGGCGCCAGCTCCTGAATCACCCGGGTGGCTACCACCGGGTTTTCAGGCGTGACAAAGGGCACCTCGATGGCCTTGTGCAGTGGAAATCCGCTGGCTTCATACGAGGTGTAGCAGGTGGCGTGTTCGGTCACACCATTGCGCACCGCGCGCCAGCCATCGGCCGCTGCGTGCAGGGTGCCCCCGTGAAATTCTTCGATCACCAGCTTGCCATTGGTGGCCTTGCCCAGCCACTCGAAACCCCGGTGCCACACCGTGGGCACCAAGGAGGCGGCCGGGTTGGGCGATGAAAAACGCAGCTTTACGGGTGCACCGTCGTAGGTGACTTTGGGCTGGGCTGCGGGCACCTTGCCGGCGAACCAGTCTTCGGTGGTGTAGGCGTGCGCCCAGGTGCTCAAGGCCAGGCTCAGGGCCAGGGCGCCAGTCAGGCGGGACAGGGTGGGCTTCATCTGGGATTCTCCAATGGGGACGGGCGTGAAGGAAAGCAGACGATTTTCACCCATGCTGCTTGAAGCTTGAAATACATATTTGTGGGTTGCATATAACCATGTTGACGCGGTTTGTGACGTCGCAGATGGGGCGCCGATAATCCAGCCCCATGACGCCCGCCTTCCCTCCCATCGTGCGCCCTGACCTGCGCTTCCTGCTGGCGCACCCGGCGCATTTCATCGCCCTGGGTGCGGGCTCAGGCCTGAGCCGCAAGGCGCCCGGCACGGTGGGCACGCTGTGGGGTTGGGCTGCCTTTCTGCTGCTGCAAACCCTGTGGCAGCCCACCGACATCCAGTGGGCTGCCACCCTGGGCCTGATGGTGTTGGGCGGCTGGTGGGCCGCCGAGGTGACCGCGCTGCACATGGGCATTGCCGACCCCGGCCACATCGTCATCGACG
This sequence comes from Hydrogenophaga atypica, assembly GCF_042665215.1. Taxonomy (NCBI): domain Bacteria; kingdom Pseudomonadati; phylum Pseudomonadota; class Betaproteobacteria; order Burkholderiales; family Comamonadaceae; genus Hydrogenophaga; species Hydrogenophaga atypica. The sequence goes on along the minus strand of NZ_JBHTCA010000005.1, from coordinate 7,874 downwards.
AAATTGTGGCCATCTGGCTGGTGCTGTGGTTGGCCATGCCCATGGGCTTCTGGGGCCAGGCGGCGGCCTTTGCCCTGTTCCGCTTTTTCGACGCCGCCAAGCCGCAGCCCGTGCGCTGGGCCGACCGGCTGTTCAAAGGCTTTGGCGCGCGCGGCGCCTGGGGCATCATGTTCGACGATCTGGTGGCGGCTTTTTGCACGCTGCTGGTGATCGCCGTTTGGCGGTTTTGACGAGTGGTTTTGACAGGCGCTTCTGATGGACGACGATACCCCTCACCTGTGCATCCAACTCGCCGACGCGCTGCGCGCGCGCGGCCTCATGCTGGCCACGGCCGAGAGCTGCACCGGTGGCCTGATCGCCGGTGCCTGCACCGACCTGAGCGGATCGAGCGACTGGTTTGAGCGGGGCTTTGTGACCTACTCCAACGCGGCCAAAACCGAGCTGTTGGGCGTGCCCGCCGCGCTGATCGACGCCCACGGCGCGGTGAGCGAGCCGGTGGCGCGTGCCATGGCCGAAGGCGCGGTGGCGCATTCGCATGCGCGCTTGTCGGTGGCCGTCACCGGCGTGGCCGGCCCCACCGGCGGCAGCGCCGACAAGCCCGTGGGCACGGTGTGGTTTGGCTGGTGCGTGAACGGCAGCACCCACAGCGAATGCCAACGTTTCGACGGTGACCGCGCAGCGGTGCGAGCCGCCACCGTGCGGCACGCGCTGGCGGGGCTGCTGGCGCGGCTGGGCTGATCCGCGGGCTGGATCAGGCCGAACGCACGAAGCCATCGAGGGGCCGGCGCGGCGTGTGGGGCTGCGGCGCGCAGTGGCCCACACGGCTGAACATCTGCACCACCTCGTCTTCCGCAGAGCGGCCCAGCAGCAAGGCTTGCAGGCGCTCGCGGTGCGGCCGCATTTCTTCAAACTCCTGCGGTGCCTGGCTCATGGGGTGCATTTGCAGGCCGAGTTCGGTGGCCTTGAGCTGCTGGCGCATGTAGGCGCGCCCGGCCAACGCCTCGGCATGGCGGGTGGTGCCGGCGGCGGCATCGCGCGCAAACGGCGTGCTCAGCCACACAAAACCCATGGCGCTCAGGCTGTGGCTCTCAAAGCGTTCCATCATCTGGCGGTAGGCGGTGCTGCCTTCCGCCGGCGGCTGTGTGCGGTCAAAGGCCCCCACCGCGTTGGCCAGGCGCGGCAGCCAGCCATTGACGCTGATGCCGTCGCGGTGCCGGGCGATTTCGTCTGGTCCCACGCGCGTGAGGCGCACGCTCTCCATCACCGTGCGCGGTGTCAGCAGCTCCACCCGAGCCGACTGCCAGCACAGTTCGCGCAGGGCCGCCACTTGAGCGGTGTCCACCGTGGCCCCATGGCGCACGTGCTCGCCTTCCACCACAGCGGCCAGCGCGGCCAGTGTGGCCGGTGCCACCGGGCGGGTGGTGTCGTAGGGCACCTTGGCGGTGTGGCGGCGCCGCAGCTGGGCAAACAACGGGTCTTTGGCCGGGGCGGGCGCACCGGGCGACCAGTGCACGCGCGCCACCGGGCGGGCGTCGAGGCTGCGGGGGGCAAACGCGCCCTCGGGGAACAAAGTGACGGTGGGGGCCAGGCCACGTTCCTTGAGGGCGATCACCAGCGCTTCGATGAAGGTGCCCTGGCTGACAACGATCTGGCGGAACCAGGGGTCGGTCATGGGCAGGGTGCGCTCCAGGTCCACGTGCAGGGTGAGGGTGTGGTGTTCACGCAGGTCCACCAGCCAGGGCTGGCGGTTGTGCGAGTTGGGCGCCAGGATGGCGTGGGCCAGCGCCCAGCGGCGGGGGTCGGGCTCGTCACCTGGGCCGTTCCATGCGGCCACGGCTTCGGCAGGCAGCTCGGTGCTGCAGCCGCTGAGACCGGCGGTGGTGGCAGCGGCGGCGAGGGTGCCACCGCCCACGAGGCGGATGAAGTGTCTGCGTTCCATGGGGGCTCCTAGGCGTGGGCGTTTTGCAGACGCGGTTCGTGACCCAGGTCGCGGAGCGCTTGGTGCAGCGCATCGGGCCAAGGCGTGTGGGGTTCGGTGCCAATCAGCCCCTGCAGCGAGGCGTTGTCCAGTTGGTGTGGGCGCTGCCAGAGGTAGCGCATGCCACACAGGCTTCGCAGCGTGGGCGACACCAGGCCCAACGCCCGCAACAGCGGCCACGGCATGGCCTGGGTGCGCAGGGGACCCGCAACGCCTTGCAAGCCGGCCACCCAGTCGTCCAACGTGAGCGTGTGGCCCTGGAAGTGCAGGGTGGCGAAGGCGGGCAGGCGTTCGCGCTGCTCGGCCACGCGCACAAAGGTCTGGGCCAGATCGGGCAGGTAGGCCCAGGCGTGGGGCACGCCCAACGGGCCGGGCAGCGTGAGCTTGCCACGTTGCAGGTCCTTGGCCAGCACCAGGTCCAGCCACGAGCCGCTGCCGGCGCCAAAAAAGTCGCCCGCGCGAATGACGATGGTGCGTGGGCCACCGTGCTGGGCGCGGTCTTGCAGGTGCTGCTCCAGCGCCACCCGCACCCGGGCCTTGGTGTGGTCGGGCTGCGGCGGTGTGAGTTCGCTCAATTGCGCCGGCAGTTGGCTGCCATAGCCGTACACGTTGCCCGGCACCATCAGCGTGGCGCCCAGTGCCTGGGCCAGCGAGGCCGCGTGCTCGGCCAGCTCGGGCACCTGACGCTGCCACGCGGCATCGGTGTAGCGGCGGGGGTTGAGCGCGTGCACCACCACGGTGGCGCCTGCGGCGGCTTGTTGCAAGGTGGTGTGGTGGTGCAGGTCTTGCCGCAGCCATTCGATGGCGGGATGGGCGTGGGTTGGGGGGCGGCGCCCAGGCCGCACCTGGGCCAACACCCGCCAGCCGGCTTGTGCAAAAGCCTGTGCGGCCGCACCGCCAAAACGGCCGGCTGCGCCGAGGATCAAGACAGTGAGTTGGTGCATGGCAGGCCTTGAGGCAGTGGAATGCTTTCATTGTGCGAAGCAAGGTGTATCTGCACAATTGGCTATTGGCACAGAACAGCTATTCATCCATGCATACCGAACGCTTCGATTGGGACCTGGTGCGCGCCTTTTTGGCCGCGCTGGAACACGGCAGCCTGCTGGGTGCCGCGAGGGCACTGGGCAGCAGCCAGCCCACGCTGGGCCGGCAGATCGGGGCGCTGGAGGTGCAACTGGGCACGGTGCTGTTCGAGCGCACCGGCCGAGGCCTCTTGCCCACCCAGGCCGCGCTGCAACTGGCCGATGCCGCCCGCGCCATGCAGGCCGGTGCCGATGCCCTGGCCCGAGCGGCGTCTGGTGGCACGGCGGCGGTGTCGGGCACGGTGCGCATTTCGGCCAGCCAGCCGGTGGCCTGCCACGTGCTGCCGCCCGTGCTCGCGCAAATGCGGCAGGTGTTGCCCGATGTGCAGGTGGAGCTGGTGGCCAGCAACGCGCTGAGCAACCTGCTGCGTCGCGAAGCCGACATCGCGTTGCGCATGGTGCGGCCGGACCAGGCCTCGCTGGTGGCCAAACGCATTGGTGTGGTGGGGGTGAGCGCCTGCGCCCACCGCGACTACCTGCGCCGCCGTGGCACCCCGCGCCAGCCGCAGGACTTGCTGCAGCACGAGCTGGTGGGCAGCGACCGTCAGCAGGACATCGTGCGCGGCTTTGCCGCCATGGGCCAGGAGGTGACGTCCGCGCACTTCGCCTTCCGCACCGACGACCTCATCGCTTACTGGCAGGCCGTGCGTGCCGGCCTGGGCATTGGCTTTGTGGCCACCTACATGCTGCGCGAAGACAGCGCCGTGTTGCCTGTGCTGCCCCAGCTCAAGCTGCCCACCTTGCCCATGTGGCTGGTGGTGCACCGTGAAATCCGCACCAGCGCGCGCATCCGCGCGGTGTACGATTTCCTCGCGCAGGCCGTTCCCTCGGCGCTGTGATCCATTGGAGCCTTCCATGCACCCCAACCAACAGACGCTCGAGCGTTTCTACCAGGCGTTTGCCCAGCTCGACGCCGACACCATGGCCGCGTGTTACGCACCCGACGTGGTGTTTGAAGACGAGGTGTTCCAGCTCAACGGCCAGCGCGAGGTGGGGGGCATGTGGCGCATGTTGTGCACCGCCACCCGCACCAAGGGGCGAGACGATTGGCGCCTGGAATTCAGCGGTGTGGCGGCCGATGCCCGCACCGGCCAGGCCCACTGGGATGCCCACTACCGATTCAGCGCCACCAACCGCCTGGTGCTCAACCGCATCGATGCACGGTTCGAGTTCAACGAACAAGGCCTCATCACCCGCCACCGCGACCGCTTCGACTTCTGGCTTTGGGCTCGGCAGGCGCTGGGCATGCCGGGTTGGCTGCTGGGCTGGATGCCCTGGTTCCGTCAGAAGGTGCGTGCCCAGGCCATGGGCAATCTGAACAAATTCCTCGCATCGCAAGGCTGACCATACACACCTTAGATTGGGGCGGTTTTGAGGCACGTGACTTTGCCGTGAACGGCGTCACCCTGCACGCACGCGTGAGCGCCGACTGGGACAACGCACGCCCCGTGCTGTTGCTGCAACACGGCTTTCCGCAAACCCATGTGATGTGGCGGCGTGTGGCGCAGGCGCTGCAACCGCACTACCGGCTGGTGTTGCCCGATCTGCGCGGCTACGGCGACTCGGCCAAACTGGTGGGTCAGGACGACCACGCCCAGGCCAGCAAGCGCGCCATGGCGGCCGACCTGGTGGCGCTGATGGACACGCTGCAGGTGAGCCGCTTTGCCCTGTGTGGCCACGACCGGGGTGGCCGCGTCGTACACCGCTTCGCGCTCGACCACCCCGACCGACTGGAGCGGCTGTGCGTGATCGACATCGCGCCCACCTTCGACATGTACGCCGCCACCGACATGGCCTTTGCCCGCGCGTACTACCACTGGTTCCACCTCATCCAGCCCGCCCCTTTGCCCGAGACCATGATCGGCGGCGACGCCCGCGCCTACCTCAGCGCCAAGCTGGGCGGCTGGGGTGCCGGTGGCCTGGCCCACATCGAGCCCGGCGCCCTGGCCGAATACGAACGCACCTTCTGCCGGCCCGAGGCCATCCACAGCGCCTGCGAGGACTACCGCGCCAGCGCCGGCATCGACCTCGAACACGACCGCATCAGCCGAGAGCGCGGCGACAAAATCGCGTGCGACACCCTGGTGCTCTGGGGCGCCAAAGGCGTGGTGCATCGCATGTTCGATCCGCTCGCCCTGTGGCAGGCGCAATGCGCCGCCACGGTGAGCGGCCACGCCATGGACGCCGGCCACTTCATCCCCGAAGAACAGCCCGAGGCCACCGCCGCCGAACTCCACGCCTTTTTTGGAAAGACCGCCCCATGATCGTTGTCCACCACCTCAACCACTCGCGTTCGCAGCGCGTGTTGTGGCTGCTTGAAGAACTGGGTGTGCCCTACCGCATCGAACGTTACGAGCGCGACCCCAAAACCATGCTCGCACCGCCCGCGCTGCAAAAGGTGCACCCGCTGGGCAAGTCGCCCGTCATCACCGACGGCAAGCTCACCGTGGCCGAGTCCGGCGCCATCCTCGAATACCTGGTGGAGCGCTACGGCGAAGGCCGCTTCGTGCCGCCGGTGGGCACACCCGAACACCTGCGCTACCGCTACTGGATGCACTACGCCGAGGGCTCGCTGATGTCGCCCCTGCTGATGAAGCTGGTGTTCGATCAGGTCGAAAAAGCGCCCATGCCCTTCTTCGCCAAACCCATCGCCAAGGCGATTGCCGCCAAGGTCAAAGGCGCCTTCGTCAGCCCCAACATCGAACGCCACCTCGACTACCTGGAAGGCGAGCTGCAACACGCCGACTGGTTTGCCGGCCGCGACTTCAGCGCCGCCGACGTGCAGATGAGCTTCCCCCTCGAAGCCGCCGCCGCCCGCGCCGGCCTCAACAACAGCCGCCCCCGCCTGATGGACTGGCTGCAACGCATCCACGCCAGGCCGGCTTACCACCGGGCGCTGGAACAGGGTGGGCCGTTTGAGATTTTGGGGTGAGGCGTGCGCTTTAGCGACACGTGCTGGGCAACGGACAACGTGCCTCGATGAGGCGCCACGACGAATGGCATTCAAGCACTGTTGAGCGTTTTTGCGCATCCAGAAAAAGGGAGATGGTTTTGGCAAATAAGTGGGGCATTCCTCGGGACGTGGAGGAAGCGGTTTTGAGGCGTGATGCCCGATGTGTCTACTGCGGATGTGAGTTCGGTTTTGAGCGCGCCACTCAGCGCTCATGGGAACACATCATCAATGACGTGACCATTGCAACGATGGATAACATTGCACTTTGCTGCATTGGGTGCAATGCCTCGAAAGGAGCCAGACACCTCGCGCAGTGGCTGGACTCGCCAGGCGCAAAACGGCGCGGCATTTCTGAGGCCACCTTGGCGCCAGTCGTTCTTGCGGCTTTGCAGGGCCCGATCTAAAAGTTGACAAAAGCCCGGCCCCAGCAGGTGGAGTCACCGCCCTACCTCGTAATTTCATCCGCGCCTAAAATCTCCCCCGTACCGAAAGAACCGTCATGGCCGCAGCCATGGAAGGCTTTCATTCTTGCAGCCAAGTGTGGTGAAGATATGACCAAGCCTTTCATTTCTCTGTGCCCCGAGATCACGCGGGCCGATGCGTTCCACCTCATGGACTGGTTGGAAGACGAGCAGGTGACGCGCTACCTGAGCGATTCGCGCCACGTCTCCCGGTTCATTGAACAAGTGGTCGGGCGGGTTCAGTTGCCCATCCTCACCCATCTCTTCAACCAGGGCGGCCGCTTCTTCATGGCCTGCGACCGGCACGACGTGCCGGTGGGATTTGTGCGTTTGGTCAAGAACGAGGCGGACTGCGAGATGGTCCTGGTCATCGGTGACCGCGACAACTGGGGGCGCAAGCTGGGTGCCAGTGCGATCCGCGAAGGCATGAAGCTGGCGTTTCTGGAGATGCGGGCGGAGCGCCTGATCGCCAAGATCCACGCGGACAACGCGCGCTCGCTCAAGGCGTTCGAGCGTTGCGGCTTTCTGATTCAAAGCGACACGCCCGCGCTGAAGTCGCTGGCCATGCACTCAGAGCGTTACCTGCGGCTGTTGCGCGAAGGCACTGCAGATGAAGCGACCGGCATCCACATCACCGAAATCGACCAGGCGCGGCTGAGACACCTGCTGGCGCTGGCGCACCCGTCGGCGGTGTTTGAGCTGGAGCATGAGGTTGAGCGGGCCACCGTGGTGGAGCCGCACCAGGTGCCACAAGACGTGGTCACGATGAACTCGCGTGCCGTGGTGCGTCTGGACGGCGAGGCGGTGGAGGTGGCGCTGGTCTACCCCGAAGAGGCGGACGACAGCGCCGGCAAGTTCTCGGTGTGCTCCGACGTGGGCACCGCCATCCTGGGCTACAAGGAGGGCGATGCGTTTGACTGGCGCATGACGCACCGCACTCGCCACGTGCAGATTGAAAAGGTGCTGTACCAGCCGGAAGCGGCGGGCCACTTCCACCTGTAGCAGGCCGTTGAAAAAATGCGTGGTGAAGGGGCCTCGGCCACTGATTCCGAGGAATCGAACTTCTGCGAAGCGTCCGCGCGGTGGATTCGGCACTCATTTCGGTCCGTTTCCAGGCCATTGCGCCCATTTCGGGCGCACCTATCCCATGGCTCACGCATGATGCGCGTCCCACCAGCCGCCCAGGCTACCCATGCGTACCAGGTTGTAGGTGGCAAAGCACAGCAGCGCCTGGCCCGCGAGCTTGGCCTGACCGATCAATTTGGTCTTGGCCAGACCACCCACTGTCTTGATCCAGCCAAAGGCCTCCTCGATGCGCTTGCGCACTTTGAGGCTGGTCTTGTAGCCCTCGTGGCGCCGGATGCGGCCATCGACCGCCGAGTGCTTGTCCTTGGCCGCCA